>JAILGS010000036.1 GCA_024696615.1 Lachnospiraceae bacterium | reverse complement strand
AACTCAGTCGGAGAAATCCCCCACCTCTAAGCGTTAGCGTAGGTGGTGGTTATGACAAATTATACTCAGTCGGGGTACAAGCTCCGACTGAGTTAAACGCTCCGCGAGGATGCGCACGGATTCGGACAGGAATTTGTCTGCTGAAGCAGACCCGAATCCGGCGCGCAAGACTCGCGAGCGAGTCTTGACTGAACTGTAAAGGGGAATGAATGTGAAAAATCAAAAATTGCAGGGTTTAAGGGGAATTGCAGCCCTGGTGGTATTTGTATCCCATGTATTATTAGAGGGACGAATGGTGGAGTGGATGAATCGCACACCGCTTGGTGTATTTATTAGCGGAAGCGCAGCGGTTATGGTGTTTTTCTTTTTGTCCGGTTATTTTGCTTATAAGGAAGATGGTACCGCAAAGGGGTATCTTCAGGGAATGAAGCGTAAAATTAAAAAAATATATCCACCCTATCTTTTGGCCCTGGGGCTTGGACTGGTGGGATATACTTTGATTTCTTATCATCCTTCCTTTGATCCATATTTTGGAATTACCTTAGCTCATTCCTGGAAGGAAGTATTTACCTGGAAGGAATTAGCGATTCAGTCCCTGATGTTTGTCACCTTGAATCGGGCAACGGTATTGGATCCGCCAATATGGACCATGATTATTGAGATTCGAGCAGTGTTTTTATTACCACTGATTTATTATCCCATGGTAAAATTTCCATGTTTTAAAAAGACCTGGGTTACGATTTTTTATCTTACAGGAATTATTGTGGGAAGCCATTATGCCAATACGAGTCTTGGTATCAGCTTTTTCCACTGGTTACCAGCATTTGTATTAGGGGGAGGACTGCATCATATGATCCGACAGGGCGGACTTTCCTGGTTAAAGGATTGCAAATTACCATATACGGTGGTACTTAGCATCCTATCCATCTGTCTGATTAGTTTTGGTGCGCTGCATCGCCGGGCCTTTTTCCATGAGGATTATGTATATGATATTTCGGAACTGGGCTGTTTTATTCTAGTTGCATTAATCCTATCCAATGGCAAAGGACTTTCCTGGCTTGCCAATAAGGGCTTGGTTTTATTGGGAAATGTTTCCTATTATTTTTATCTGATTCACTGGATTGTTCTTGCAGCGCTTCGTCCACTGGTGGTATGGGGAGTGGAAACCGTGGGTTCCTCATATTATATCTGCTATGATCTCTATGTGATGGTGGCATTGGTGTTGTCCTTTGGTGTGGCTCTTGGCATGCAATGGATTTTTTCTTTCCATGGGAAGAAGGAAAAACTACAATTGGGTTAATTGTATGTTAAAAAAGACAAGGAAATATCTGGGGTTTTCTTAGATATTTCTTGCGAAGAAGGAATTCCTATGATATTATATCAAGGTATGAGCAAAGCTCATAAATATGCCAGAACGAAGTTTTAGGAAACTCCGACCGGGACTTTGTTTTCGGCGAATGATAGAAAAGGAGAAAGAAACATGATTTCTAAGGAAAAGAAAGCAAGCATTATTGCTGAATACGGAAGAAATGCGAACGATACTGGTTCACCAGAAGTTCAGATCGCTATTCTTACTGCAAGAATTAACGAGCTTACTGAGCATTTAAAGGAGAATCCTAAGGACCATCATTCAAGAAGAGGTCTTTTAAAGATGGTTGGTCAGAGAAGAGCATTATCTGAGTATTTAAAGAAGAATGATATCGAAGGATATCGTAATCTTATTGAGCGTTTAGGCTTAAGAAAGTAATTATTTACATGGGACGGAGAAGGTATTTTTCCGTCCCTTTTTTTCTATGACCCCATCGGATTATGCAGAAGATTTTCCGAGACTTCTAAAGAGAAACCAGTCATACGGAGGGAGTGGTTTTTGTTTAGTGGTTTCGGATTCTGTGATGGGGGAACAATGCATCCTATATTCGGAGTGTGGGATGGTATTTTGAATTGATTTTATTAAAAAAGGAGATAGTAATGAGTAGTACAGATTTCAAGAGTTTTACAATGGACCTTGCTGGAAGAACTTTACGGGTTGATGTGGGTAGAGTTGCAGCTCAGGCCAATGGTGCAGCATTCATGCACTATGGAGATACAGTTGTACTTTCTACAGCAACTGCATCAGAGAAGCCAAGAGATGGTGTTGATTTCTTCCCATTAAGTGTGGAGTATGAAGAGAAGATGTATGCCGTAGGAAAGATTCCTGGCGGTTTCAATAAGAGAGAAGGTAAGGCATCTGAGAATGCAATTCTTACCTCCCGTGTAATCGATCGTCCGATGAGACCATTATTCCCTAAGGATTATCGTAATGATGTAACCATTAACAATATGGTTATGAGTGTGGATCCAGCTTGCTCTCCAGAACTTACTGCAATGCTTGGTTCTGCAATTTCGGTTGCGCTTTCAGATATCCCATTCGATGGCCCATGTGCTACCACACAGGTTGGTTTAATCGATGGCGAATTTGTAATTAACCCAAGTGGTGCTCAGAATCTTGTTTCTGACTTAAAGCTTACCGTTGCTTCTACTCGTGATAAGGTAATCATGATTGAAGCTGGTGCTAATGAGATTCCTGAAGATAAGATGATTGAAGCAATCTACAAGGCTCATGAAGTGAACCAGCAGATTATTGCTTTCATTGATAAGATCGTTGCTGAGTGTGGTAAGCCAAAGCATGAATATACTTCTTGTGCAATTCCAGAAGAATTATTTGCAGCAATTAAGGAAGTTGTTCCTCCAGCTGAGATGGAAGTTGTTATGTTCGCAGAAGAGAAGCAGCTTCGTGAAGATCGTATTCGTCAGTTAAAGGACAAGCTTGCTGAAACATTTGCAGATAAGGATGAGTGGCTTGGTTTAATTGATGAGGCTGTTTACCAGTATGAGAAGAAGACTGTTCGTAAGATGATCTTAAAGGATCATAAGCGTCCAGATGGTCGTGAGATTACTCAGATCCGTCCTCTTGCTGCAGAAGTTGATATTATTCCTAGAGTTCATGGTTCTTCAATGTTCACTCGTGGACAAACTCAGATCTGTGATGTAGTTACGTTAGCTCCACTTTCTGAAGTTCAGAAGATTGATGGTTTAGATGAGAATGTATTATCCAAGAGATATATGCATCATTATAACTTCCCTGCATACTCTGTAGGTGAGACCAAGGTTTCTCGTGGTCCAGGACGTCGTGAAATCGGTCATGGTGCATTAGCAGAAAGAGCACTTCTTCCAGTACTTCCATCCGTAGATGAGTTCCCATACGCAATTCGTGCCGTATCCGAAACCTTCGAATCGAATGGATCTACTTCCATGGCTTCTACTTGTGCATCCTGCATGTCCTTAATGGCTGCCGGTGTTCCAATTAAGAGAATGGTTGCAGGTATTTCCTGTGGTCTTGTAACTGGTGATACGGATGATGATTTCGTACTTCTTACCGATATCCAGGGTCTTGAAGACTTCTTCGGTGATATGGACTTTAAGGTAACTGGTACTACCAAGGGTATTACCGCAATTCAGATGGATATTAAGATTCATGGTCTTACTCGTCCAATCGTGGAAGGTGCTATTGCTCGTTGTCGTGAAGCAAGATTATTCATCATGGATACCTGTATGAAGCCTGCAATTGCAGAGCCTCGTAAGACGGTTGGTGAGTTTGCACCTAAGATTATTTCTATGAACATTGATCCTGCTAAGATCGGTGATGTTGTTGGTCAGCGTGGTAAGACCATCAATGCAATCATTGATGAGTGCGGTGTTAAGATTGATATTAACGATGAGGGTATGGTTTCTATCTGTGGCCTTGACAAGGATGGCATGGCTCAGGCTGAGAAGTATATTAAGACCATCGTTACGGATTTCGAAGAGGGTCAGATCTTTGAAGGTAAGGTTGTTTCCATTAAGGACTTCGGTGCTTTCATTGAGTTTGCTCCTGGTAAGGAAGGAATGGTTCACATTTCTAAGATTGCTAAGGAACGTATCAATCATGTAGAGGATGTTCTTACTCTGGGTGATAAGGTTCGTTGTATTTGCCTTGGTAAGGATAAGATGGGAAGAATTAGCTTCTCTATTAAGGATTGTCCAGAGGCTTAAGCATCGGATGATATTCGATAGAATGGATGGAGCCTGCGGAAAGCTTTCCTGCAGGCTCTTTATATAAGAAATAAGAGTATATCATTTTCATTACGGAGGTATGAATTATGGCAGAAGTATTTGATCCAACATGTTCTTATTGTGCAGAGGGCGAAATCGTTGCCGCATTCGGAATTAAGATCTGCGAATTAGAAACATCCAAGGTGTATTTATTCAAGGAGCAGAGCCATCCAGGAAGATGTATCGTGGCTCATAAGAAGCATGTAGGGGATATGAATGAACTTACTGCAAGTGAGCGTGCTGCTTATTTTGAAGATGTTGCCAGAGTTGCTCGTGCAATTATGGCTGCTTTTTCTCCAGACAAGGTAAATTATGGTGCCTATGGTGATACAGGTCATCATTTACATTTCCACTTAGTTCCAAAGTATAAGGATCAGTATGAGTGGGGTGGTGTATTTGCCATGAATCCTAAGGAGAAGTTCTTAAGCGATGCAGAATATGATGAGATGATCGCTAAGATTAAGGCAAATTTATAATTCCTGTCCTAGGGGACGGAGGTGACTCAGAAAAGCTTATACTAAATGTGAATTTGGTATAAGCTTTTTTCCTATCATGAAATTAAAGGAAATGGGGAAATTATGCAATTACAGCAATTACAGAAGAAGAAAGACAATTGGATTACCTATGGACTTTTAGGAGGAATCATTCTGTTTTCCCTCTTGTTTTTTGGAGTGTTGCATCCATATATTTTTTTAGATGGGGATGATTGGTTTTATCTTACCTTTACCCGTCATGCAGTTCCAATCTGGGGAGCCATGGAGCCAACCAAGGTATTTTCCGAACTAGGAATGAGTTTGGCCACCCTGTTAGCCCACACCCTGTTAGAACCCCTATGGTTTGTGGAGGATTTTGTGGAAGCTACCAAACACATGAATACTCTTGTTGTGACTTTTTTTGTAACAGCTTATGGAATGGCTTGTTATTATGTTGGAATCCATCGGGGAAAATTATCCAAACCGACTGCTGCTAGTTTTACGGTGATATTTTTGCTGTTTCATTTTCTGATTTTTCGGAAACATTTGCAGGGAAATGATTATCTCTTTCATACCAGCAATGTCACCTGTCTGTATCAATATTTATTGCCCATGATGATGAATGCCATCATGGTTATGGTTTGTCTGTGCCTTGATTTAGAGCAGTTGTTCTTGCGAAAGAATTCTTATTATGAGAAGGGCTTTCTACTTCTTGGAATGCTTTTCGCTTTATGGAGTCACCTTTTTGCCTCCTGTCTACTGGGGGCTTACCTTGGTGCCAGACTTTTTTGGGATGCAATTGGTGATCTTCGAAAGAAGAATTTTGTCCTTAAAAACTATCTTTTTTCCCATAAAATCCATCTTGGTTTTCTTGGACTTTTTCTTCTTACACAGCTTTTTGAAGCCAATGGAAAAAGAGCGGACCATGTTAGAACGTTGAATTATTTTAAGGAAATTTTGGATACCCTGCGAGTATTCTGGAATCTTCGACGGCACCTTGCCCCTGCCATGATTCTATTTATGGTAGTATTGAGCCTTTTGGTAATCGTACTGGCTGCCAAAAAAATGTATGCCACGAAGAAGGTTCTTCCACTTCAGGAAGTGGATGGAATCCTTTTACTTACGGAATGCTTCCAGTTTTTGTATCTTGTGCTCCTTGGTGGTGCCTGCGGTCATTCCTATTATCATCGGAGCGAAGTGGTCTTTGGCCTGTTCTTTGTGGGCTTTTTATTACTGCTTCGCATGCTTACCTTCCTGGTGCATGAATGCCCATGGCTGCAAATGTTTCTTCCTCTCCTTTGCGTTATTTTCTTGGTGGAATGTAATACCACCCTGGTAACTTATCAGGAGAATAATATTTTAAAAATATCTCCCGATATCGTGATGGAAATTGATCGGGATATTTTATCCCAGTTTAAGGAAGCAGAGGCTCTTGGCCAGGGATATGTGGAATTAAAGGTTCCTATGGCGGATACGAAAGATAATTGGCCATTTACCACATATAGTAAAATTTATTATGCGGCCTGTGCCTATCGATATGGAATTACGGATCAGTTAATGAACTGTACCAATGTGATTCCAACCAAGGAAAAGAATCAGGAATTTCATCTGAATGGAATACATCCTAAGGGAGGACATTAAGAGTGCAACTACAATGGAAAAATTGCAAAAATTGGAAAATATTTTGTTCGAAGGATTTATTCTTTCTTCTTCCTACCGTGATCTGGATGGTGGTATTAACCTATCTGAATTGGAATTATTCCTCCCATCTGTTGAATGCGGATATGTCTGCGGAATTGGTTCTTGGTAAGGAATTATCCAAGACGGGAACCATCTTTTCTACGGATTGGTATTATTCCACGGAATGTTTCCCCATCTTTACACAGATTGTGTCCATGTTTTTATTTCCTTGGATAGCTACCTGGAGTAAGGTTCGTGCCCTTATGAATCTTTGCTTTTATGTTGCCATGGTGGCAAGCTACCTTTATTTGGCAAGGGGTCTAAAGGTGAAGCCCTGGGCGTCTTATTTATCCTCCCTGTGGCTCATGGTGCCAATGTCCACGGAATATTTAAGTATTATTCATGTGGGAAATCATTATATGGTGCATTTAATCATGGTATTTTTGGGACTGGGTCTTTGGATTCGCCTTCTTCATTGGAAGGACCTAACGAAAAGCAAGGGGATCATCCTTGGAATCTGTTGGATACTTCTTAGCCTCTATGCAGGATTATGTGGCCTTCGCTTTCTTACCATCTACGGTCTTCCCATGGCACTTACTGGCATTTTATATGCTGTGGTGGAAAATAGCAAAGGACGGGAAAGTCTATTTTCCCTGGATACCTGGAAAAAGCCAGGCATGTATCTGTCCCTTCTTGGATGTATCTTTACGTTTCTTGGCTACCTTGGTAAGATGCATATTCTAAGTCGTTTTGTTTATTTTGGACCATTCAATGATCCGGTGATGAATTCCCAGGATGCCAGGTCTTTTGGGGATATGTTCATCCATGTGATGGTAAGTACCCTACGGTTATTTGGTTATTATGATGAGAGTAAAGTGGCTTCCCTTCGAGGAATTGCCTCTCTTTCTGGGATTGTCATCTTCGTTGCCCTCTGTTGTATGGGAATTTTACTTGGAAAGCGTTATCACTTATGGGATGAGAATCGTCGCATGATGTTCCTCTTTATACTCATGTCCCTTTTTGTGAATGGATTTTTGTTCTTATTTGTGGCAGGAACTTATGTACCAAGATTTTATATTCCTACCATGTCCTTATTTGCGTTATGGATTGCCTGGATGTTAGAGGACTTTACCGGTGGATGGAAGAGTGCTAGAGATCGCCATATGGACTTTACCATCTGTGTGGTGGGCTTATTGTACATTTGCATGAATCTAAGCAGTATCAGTGCCTGCAATGACTTGGTAAAATACGATGTGTCGGAGCCTGTGAAGGGCGTGGCAGAGTTTTTAATGGAGAATGGGTATGATTTTGGGCTGGCCACCTTCTGGCATACGGAAACCATGAATGAAGTGAGCAATGGCGCCATTGAAATCGTAAGTATTAAGTCCGATGATATTCATCAGGTGGACCGTTGGCTTACCTTCAAGAAGTATGAATATGCCCGGACCTGGTTGGAATTTCCAAGTTATCGCCTCTTTATCCTATTGGATGGTTCGGAATATGAGAAATATCAGTCCGATGAGATGATTCAGGCGGGAGAATTGGTGTATGATGAGGGAGGACTGGTGGTGCTTTCCTATGATAAATTAACCTTTATGAAGACCTATGCCGCATCCTACTTAGTGGATCGTTAAAAAAATCTTGTGATGAGGCTCATTATAGGATATAATAGTTAAGGTTTTTTGTTATTTTAGAGTGATAAGGAGAGAATTTAATATGTCAGGACATTCAAAATTTGCGAATATTAAGCATAAGAAAGAGAAGAATGATGCTGCTAAGGGTAAGATCTTTACCCGTCTTGGTAAGGAACTTTTAGTTGCTGTCAAGGAAGGCGGCCCAGACGTTAATAATAATTATAAGTTGGCAACTGTAGTTGCAAAGGCAAAGGCGAATAACATGCCGAATGATACCATTGAGCGTGCCATTAAGAAGGCTGCTGGTGATGGCAATGCATCCAACTTTGAGACCCTTGTATATGAGGGTTATGGTCCTAATGGTACGGCAGTGATCGTGGAAGCATTAACGGATAATCATAATCGTGCTGCAGCCAATATTCGTTCTGCTTTTACCAAGGGTGGCGGAAATGTTGGTACTCCAGGTTGCGTATCCTTTATGTTTGATAAGAAGGGTCAGATTATTTTAGATAAGGAAGAGTATGAGACCACTCTGGATGATTTAATGGAATTTGCTCTTGAGCATGGAGCAGATGATATTGTGGAGGAAGAGGATAGCTTTGAAATCACTTCCGCTCCGGAAGATTTTGATGAAATGTTAAAGGCTTTTGAAGATAAGAATATTCCTATGGTTTCTGCGGATGTCACCATGATCCCTCAGACTTGGGTGACTCTTACGGATCCAGAAGATGTTAAGAAGATGCAGAGAATCTTAGATCTTTTAGATGAAGAAGATGATGTACAGCAGGTTTACCATAACTGGGAAGGCGCTGACGAAGAGTAATAATGAGTGATGGAAGTAAGGCAGTTAGAAGAGTCTAGCTGCCTTATGTTTTATAACTGGATGGTTTTGGAGGAGCTTGGATGGAATTTAAGGGAATGGAAAAGCGGGAAGAAGGAAAATACATTACTCGCTATAATCTTCTCTACGAGACGGTGGATCATAAAGAGAAGATGTATGAGATGATCAGCCGAAAGAAAAATCTGGAAAGTTTTGAAGAACTTCATGCCAGTAAACCGGATGCAGTGGTAATTATCGCTACGGATGAGACGGGAGAGAAGATCTTAATCAATAAGGAATTTCGTCTTGCAGTGGGGGATTGGGTTTATAATTTCCCTGCCGGCTTAATTGATCCGGGAGAAGAAGCGGATGAGTCTGCGAGGCGTGAATTATGGGAAGAAACAGGACTTGAACTCTATGAAATTACAGATCACTTAGGTCTTAGCTATTCCGCAGTGGGATTTTCCAATGAGTGCAATGTATGTGTGGTTGGAAAAGCCCGTGGAGAGTTTCGTCCAAGTACTTCCACCGTGGAAGAAATTGAAGCAAAGTGGTTTACTAAGTCCGAGATGCGGGAATTATTAAAGACC
Organism: Lachnospiraceae bacterium; assembly: GCA_024696615.1. Classification (GTDB taxonomy): domain Bacteria; phylum Bacillota; class Clostridia; order Lachnospirales; family Lachnospiraceae; genus MGBC120314. The sequence goes on along the minus strand of JAILGS010000036.1, from coordinate 86,599 downwards.
GGTCGCTTTGCTGCAAGAACTCAGGCCTATTGCTATTTATGGTCCAAGGAAGCATAATCGCTTGAAAGCAACAGAATATTTTACAATTCCTACTGGAACCTTGGGAAAATCCCAGGGGAATGCTAAGAATAAAGGAGAATACGATGAGTAATCAGGGAAAGAAAGTAAGAGTACATTACACAGGAACATTTAATAATGGGGAGAAGTTTGATTCTTCCTATGATCGTGGAGAAACTTTGGATTTTATCTGTGGTGCAGGTCAGATGATTGCCGGTTTTGATAAGGCAGTGGAGTCCATGGCTGTGGGAGAGAAGGTATCCATTCATTTGATGCCGGAAGAAGCCTATGGTCCTTCCGATCCAGACAATATCTTCACCATTGCAATCAAGGATCTTCCAGGTTCTGAAGATTTAGAAGTGGGACAGCAGGTATATTTATCCGATCCAACCGGTCGTCCATTCCCAGTAGTTGTTACTGCGAAGGATGAGAACAATATTACCTTGGATGCCAACCATGAGATGGCTGGGAAGGAATTAAACTTTGAAATTGAATTAGTGGAAGTTATGAACTAAGAAAGAAAGAAGTATGTCAAGACTCGCTCGTGAGTCTTGACAACAACGTTTCAATATCATATGGAAAGTAAAAAAGGGCGATGGAATTTTCCATCGCCCTTTCGTTATTATTTAATTCCTGAAAAACGAATTAAAGATTAACTGGGTCTAAGTTGAAACCGAAGTAACGAACTGCATTGTTGTAAGAGATACCAGTGATGATCTCCTTTAATGCCTTCTCATCGTTAGGATATTCGCCATTCTCAACCCATCCACCGATTAACTCGCAAAGTACTCTTCTGTAGTACTCATGTCTGGTATAGGATAAGAAGGAACGAGAGTCAGTAAGCATACCGATATGATTTCCAAGTAAGGAAAGGTTAGCAAAATCGGTCATCTGATTGGTCATACCTACCTTATGATCATTGAACCACCAAGCAGTACCCTGCTGAACCTTACCGATTGCGGAAGAATCCTGGAAGCATCCAATAATGGTTCCAATGATGGAGTTCATATTAGGATTTAAGGAATAGATGATGGTCTTAGGAAGCTCATCGGTAATATTTAATGCATTTAAGAATGCAGACATTTCCTTAGAGCAATCATAGGAGTTAATTCCATCATATCCGGTATCAGGTCCTAACTGGTTGTAACGAAGGGTGTTATTATCACGGATTGCTCCATAATGTAACTGCATTACCCATCCAAGACGATGATATTCTCTACCTAAATTCAACATAAATGCAGTCTTGAACTGATTGATTTCAAGATCTGTTAATTCCTTACCGGCAAGTCTCTTATTGAAGATCTCATCTAACTGGGACTTGGTAGCTGGCTTGTACATTACATACTCCAGTGCATGATCGGATACGGAAGCTCCGCGGGAAGCGAAGAACTCAAGACGATTCTTTAATGCCTTAAAGAGTGCATCATAGGAGTTAATATCCACACCGGAAACCTTAGAAAGAGTAGCAAGATAATCTAAATACTCAGGCTTCTCAAGGTTCATCGCCTTATCAGGTCTCCAAGCTGGAAGTACCTGTACATCAAAAGAAGAATCTTCAGCGATCTTCTTGTGGATTTCAAGATCATCCACTGGATCATCCGTGGTACAGATCAAAGTAACATTGGACTGCTTCACGATGTTACGAACAGTCATATCGTCACTCTGAAGCTTAGCATTACATACATTCCAAACTTCTTCAGCAGTATCTGCATTTAATACTCCGTTATAACCGAAGTATCTCTGAAGCTCTAAGTGGCTCCAATGGAAGAGTGGGTTACCAATGGCCTTGGTTAAGGTCTCAGCCCACTTCTGGAACTTTTCACGGTCCGTAGCATCACCGGTAATGAAATGCTCATCCACACCGTTGGTTCTCATCTGACGCCACTTATAGTGGTCACCACCAAGCCATACCTGGGTGATGTTCTCGAACTTACGATTCTCCCAGATTTCCTTCTGCTGGATATGGCAGTGATAATCCAAAATTGGCATCTTCGCAGCATAGTCATGATAGAGGTGCTGTGCGGTTGGGGTGGACAGTAAGAAGTCCTTGTCCAAAAACTGTTTCATTGAAAAATCCTCCTTAATAAAGTGAAGTTAAAAATTAGTAGTGTTGCGTTTTATAATATCAGCAGTGATATAGGTTCTTGTAGGAACATCGCTGCCATTAAACACACCCATCAGCGTATTAACTGTTGTAATACATAATGATTGAACTTTACTATCGATGGAAGTAAGTTCCGGTTCCGTTGCCTGAGCAAGGATCGAATCATTATAACCTACCACACTTAATTCCTCAGGAACCTTAAACCCATGCTCATTGGCATATTTTAAAGCTCCCACTGCAAGTGAGTCATCCGATGTCACAACTGCATCGAATTTATATCCATTTTCATGAAGCGTGTTCAGATATTCTTTCGCACGCTGGATATCTTTGTTACACATTTGAACAAATTCCTTACGATGAGGAATTCGGTTCATCTCAAGCGCTTTCTCATAGCCGGAGAGCTTATTGCGACCGGACTGGGACATACTGGTGTAAAGATAGACAATATTCTTGCGGCCACTCTTAATCAGTGCATCCGTTACGGTATAAACCGCGGCTTCATCATCGCATTGAGCGGAGTAGATATTGTTTCCTTCCAAATAACTATTCACCAGCATGATGGGAATATTCTTGGCTGCATCAATAATGAAAGCGTTGTTCTCGGAAAAATCTGCATCCAAAAACTTCGAACCAATTAAAATAATTCCATCCACGCGCTTACTTAAAAGAAGTTCTAAGTAATTCTTCTTATTATCAATATTATTGCCGGTACAACACAGAATCGAGTCGTATTCGTGGCGCTTTAAATCCTGCTCTAAATAATATACCGCATTGGCAAGATAGGGATCGGAGCAGTCGGTGCACATAATACCGATGGTCTTCATGGTATTTAACCCAAGCCCCCTGGCAAATACGTTGGGAGTATAGCCAAGCTCATCAATGACTTCCAATACTCGGGCCTTCGTTTTTTCACTAACATTGTTGTTACCATTCAGTACACGGGATACTGTAGCAATGGAAACACCGGCTTTTTTGGATACGTCGTAGATATTCATGGTTCCCTTCCCTTTCCTGTGGCCCACCCCTGCAAATGAATCATAATAGTTATAGTATGAACCATAATCATATGAAACTATAGAAGAAATATTCTACATTTATAGAAAATTCCTATGTAAATACCAAAAATGGGATTGTATAAAACAAAAACCAAGGGTGTAAGCACTTACATATTGATAAAAGCATTTTACCATTGTATAATCTCAAATACAAGTGAGTTTTTTATAAATAAATTATAAAATCCCATTGACTTATTGACATATTCACTATAAAATATGTCATGTAAGCGCTTACAAAACCAACTGGCTTGCCAGAAGAGTGAAAGCGCTTACAATTTCACTTTAATCTTTTTAATTAATAAGGAGAATAGTAAAATGCAGAGATTAAACAAATCAATTACTCATGCTGTTGATCGACCTGTTAAGGTTCTTCAGTTTGGTGAAGGTAATTTCCTTCGTGCGTTCGTAGATTACATCTTTGATGTAACCAACGAAAAGACAGATTTCAATGGTGGCGTCGTAATTGTAAAGCCTATTGAATTTGGTAACTTAGATCGTTTCCATGATCAGGAGTGCCAGTACACACTTCAGTTAAGAGGTTTTGTAGATGGTCAGCCTAAGGAACTTACTCGTCAGATCACTTCCGTAGTTGATGCTGTTGCTGCAATTGATGATTATGATAAATATGTTGAATATGGAACTTGTGAAACCCTTCGTTTCATCGTTTCTAATACCACAGAGGCTGGTATCGTATTTGACCCAGCAGATAATGATCCTAATGCTAAGCCACCTAAGACTTATCCTGGAAAGTTAACTCAGTTACTTTACAAGAGATATCAGAAGTTCAATGGTGCTAAGGATAAGGGTCTCATCCTTCTTCCATGTGAGTTGATCGCTGACAATGGTATCGAATTAAAGAAGTGCATCAACCAGTTCATCGAACTTTGGAAGCTTCCAGTAGAGTTCAAGAATTGGGTGGATGAGGCTTGTTCTTTCTGTCCTACTTTAGTAGACCGTATCGTTCCTGGTTATCCAAGAGATGATGCTCAGAAGCTTTGCGAAGAGTGGGGTTATGAAGATCAGTTAATCGACCGTGCAGAAGTATTTGGTCTTTGGGTTGTTGAATCCGATTCTAACCTTCCATTAGAGCAGTTAGAGAAGGAACTTCCATTCAAGAAAGCTGGATTAAATGTTGTATTTACCAAGGATCATCATCCATATAAGGAAAGAAAGGTTAGAATCTTAAATGGTTCCCATACTTCTTTCGTACTTGCTTCTTTCTTAGCAGGTAATGATAATGTTGAGAATTCTATGAAGGATCCAGTAATTCGTCAGTACATGGAAGAGACTTTATATGATGAAGTAATTCCTACCCTTTCTTTAAGTAAGGAAGATTGTGATGAATTCGCTAAGGCTGTTATCGACAGATTCTTAAATCCATTCGTAGATCACAGATTACTTAGTATTTCTTTGAACTCCGTTTCCAAGTGGGAAGCAAGATGTTTACCATCTTTCCTTGGTTATGTAAAGAAGTTCGGAAAGCTTCCTAAGTACCTTACCTTCTCTATTGCAGCATTAATGAGCTTCTATTCTTCACAGACAGAAGGCGAGTTCAATGGTGGTTTCGTATTAAAGGGAAATCGTAATGGCGAAGAGTACATCATCAATGATGATCGTGCAGTTCTTGAATTCTTCCAGGCTAATTCTGGTAAGAGTCCTGCAGAATTTGCTCATGCATATCTTTCTAATACCAAGTTCTTTGGTGGTGAGGATTTAACCAAGGTTGCTGGTCTTGAGGATGCAATTACCAATTACATCGCTGATATCCGCACCCGTGGTATGAGAGCAGTTGTTGATGATCTTGTAAAGGCTAACTAATTGTTAGAACAAAAAGATTGATTTTTTACTGATTTTAAGTAATTATAGAAGGGACGGGATGATGCATTTCGTCCCTTCCTTTAGTTTAACAAAGTGTGTGTTAGTATGAATTAGAAGAGAGGAAGAAACATGCAGGATTTTATTAAGATTAATGCGAATGACAACGTTGCAGTTGCACTTCGTCCCATTCCAGAAGGAACCACTTTAAATGTTGCTGGTACTGAAGTAACCACCATTGAAGATATTCCACAGGGACACAAATTTGTTATTAAGGAAATTAAGAAGGGCGATCCAGTAATCAAGTACGGTTTCCGTATTGGATTTGCTCAGGCTGACATTGCTGTGGGTGGATGGGCTCATACCCATAATGTTAAGACTGCCCTTGGTGAATTATTATCATATTCTTATCATCCAGAAGGACATAAGGATGTGGAGCCAACAGAACCAGCATTCTTTGAAGGTTATATGCGTGAGAATGGTAAAGTTGGTGTTCGTAACGAAGTATGGATTATTCCTACCGTTGGTTGTGTAAATTCCATCGCTCGTGCGATTGAAGCTACCGCTCGTTTATCCAAGCCAGAGGGAGTGGATGAAGTTGTTGCATTTACCCATCCATATGGTTGTTCCCAGACTACGGAAGATCAGGAAAATACTCGTAAGGTTCTTGCAGATTTAATTAATCATCCAAATGCAGGTGCTGTTTTAGTACTTGGTCTTGGTTGCGAGAATTCCCGTATCGAGATTATGAAGGATTATATTAATGCCATCAGCCCAATCAATGAGGACCGTATTAAGTTCTTACAGGTTCAGGATGTGGAAGATGAGCAGGATGTAGCTGCAGGCATGATGGAAGAATTAATGGCTTATGCTGCAACCTTTAAGCGTGAGAAGGTGAATGCCAAGGAATTAATCGTTGGTATGAAGTGTGGTGGTTCCGATGGTCTTTCCGGTATTACTGCGAACCCTACCGTTGGTCGTTTCTCCGATATCCTTGTTAGTAAGGGTGGTACAACAATTCTTACTGAGGTTCCAGAGATGTTTGGTGCAGAGACCATCTTAATGGATCGTTGTGCGAATGAGCAGCTCTTTGATAAGACCGTATGTTTAATTAATGATTTCAAGAATTACTTTATTAAGAATGGTCAGGAAATCTATGAGAATCCTTCTCCAGGAAATAAGGATGGTGGTATTACCACATTGGAAGATAAGTCCTTAGGATGTACTCAGAAGTCCGGTTCTTCCTTAGTAAAGGGTGTTCTTTCCTATGCAGAACAAGTAAAGGAGAAGGGCTTAAATCTTCTTTCTGCTCCTGGTAATGACTTAGTTGCTTCCACAGCACTTGCATCTTCCGGTGCACAGTTGATCCTCTTTACTACTGGACGTGGTACTCCATTTGCTTGTCCGGTTCCTACGGTAAAGATTGCTACCAACTCCAGACTTGCTGGTAAGAAGACCAATTGGATTGATTTCAATGCAGGTCGTATTGTATCCGATGATTTGGATATGGATGAGGCTGCTAAGGAATTATTCCAGTTAGTTTTAGATGTTGCTTCCGGTAAGAAGGTTAAGGCTGAAATTGCTGGATTCCATGATCTTGCAATCTTCAAGCAGGGTGTTACCTTATAATTAGTAAAAAGAATTTTATCCCCAGAGTATGAATTTACTCTGGGGATTTTTTTGGCTTTAAAACATATAATTGGTAAAAATGTATATTTGGTTGATGTTAACGATAAAAATGATGTGGAAAAATTACAAAAAACATAGCATAATATATGAATTCATAGTATAATATGAGAGTGCAATACATTTGCACTTAGGGAAATATAATAACTAGAAAGAGGGAACACGCTTATGGAAAAGACAACGAAAAAACCAAAACTAACAATGTTTATTACCCTGCTTTTATTTGCAATTGTACCTATGATTATTCTGGGTGCTTCGCTTGGAATCTACACGACGATTATTTTTAATAATGAGATTTCCAATACCATGAATAATTATATCCACTCTCTTGCAGAGTCGGAAGGTATCGGATTGTATGATCAAGGGGTGATTGAAGGAACGGAGAAGTCCTTATCGGCAGAGAACTTGATCAGCTATTGCAAGGGGGTTCAGGTTCGTGATGTGGATTCTTCTTATGTCTATGTTGCGGATGCGAACGCAGTCATGTTATATCACCCTACGGAAAGTAAGATTGGACAGCCGGTATCCAATTCCGTGGTAAAAGCTGTATGTGCTAATATGGCCAAGGGAACTCGGGATGAGACCAATGTAGTGGAATATGATTTTAATGGTGCGAAGAAATATGCCGGATATTATGTAGCACCGGATTGTTCCTTCGTTTTAGTTGTATCTGCGGATAAGGACGAAGTGATGCAGTCCATGGATACATTAGCGAAGTCCTCCTGTACCATGCTTGCAATTATTTTTATTTTGATTGTGACATTAACTGTGATTATTAGCCGCTTTGTTTCCAATCCATTAAAAAAGACGGCAGAAGCTTTATCCGTAATGGCAGAAGGAAAGTTAAATGCCGACTTTACAATTCATTCCCATATTCGTGAGAATGTGGAATTGGTGGAAGCATCTAAGAACCTTCAGAATGTATTAGCTGAGTCCGTAGAAGCAATTAAGGATAGCGCTGAATCCTTGGGTGGTGCAGTAGTGGATGTGGATGATAAGACCTGCACCAATGTTTCTTCTATTTCTCAGATTACAGAAGCTATTAATGAAGTGGCAGAGACCTCTCAGGAAGTTGCAAGAAATGCTCAGACCATTGCAGAAAAGGCTATTTTCCTTGGAGAAGATGTGGATAAGTTATCCGATAATGTCAGCCGTTTAAAGACCGCTTCCGAGGATATTGGTAAGGCCAATGAAGAAGCTTCTTCTTACATGGTAACGGTTATGAATTCTTCCAATGAATCCGTTCAGGCAGTGAATGATATTTCTAAGAAGATTGGTGAGACCAATGCAGCAGTTGCTAATATCTCAGCATGTGTACAGATGATTGAAGATATTTCGAGTCAGACCAATTTACTTTCTCTGAATGCTTCCATTGAAGCGGCAAGAGCCGGAGAGGCTGGACGTGGATTTGCTGTCGTTGCGGAAGAGATTCGACAGTTGGCGGATGACTCCGGTAAGTCTGCGAAGGAAATTCGTACCATTGTAGAATCCGTTACCTTGTTATCCGATGAAACCGTATCCGTTGCCAGCAAGGTGGCAGATATTATTTCCAAGGAACAGAAATTTATTGCTGAGACCCAGACCAAGTTTGAACTTCTTTCCAATTCTGTGGAAGCAAGTACCATGGAGATTGATCAGATTAGCCGTATGACCAAGGAATTAGAGACCATTAAGAACGAGTTGACGAATGCAACCTCGAATTTAGGTGCTATTTCCGAAGAGCTTGGTGCATCCAGTGAAGAGGTAAGTGCTTCAAGTACTTCCGTTGCAGAAGGATGTACGGATACGCAGGCAAGAACGCAGGAGATGAGAGCTATTAATGAACATCTGAATGAAGCAGTAAACTTCTTCAAGTTCTAAGAAAGTAAGAACGATGGTAACAGTCGATAAGGCTTGTAATCCTATTGGATGAATATGAATGGAATCCCATCATTTCATAGGGGACTATGGAGTGATGGGATTTTTTTAACTCAGTCCAAGCCCCCCCCACCTCTAAGTGTTAGCGTAGGTGGGAATAAAAAAATCCGCCCGGAATACTCCGGACGGATTCTCTTAATGTACATATCAAGTTGTTCAATGAGAGTAATTATCTCTGAACACGAGCACCTGCTCCACCCATGATTGCTTCAACTTCCTTCTTAGAAGCCATAGTAGTATCACCAGGAGTGGTCATAGCTAATGCACCATGAGCTGCACCGTAGTTAACAGCAAGCTCTGGATCACCAGTAGTCATAAGACCATATACAAGACCTGATGCGAAGGAATCTCCACCACCAACACGGTCCATGATCTCAAGACCATCGTACTGCTTAGCCTTGTAGATTTCTCCATCAGCCCAGCAGATTGCAGACCAGTCATTAACAGTTGCAGTCTTAACCTGACGAAGAGTAGTAGCTACTGCCTTGAAGTTAGGATATGTAGCTGCTGCCTGGTTGATCATCTTCTTGTAACCATCAAGGTTAAGAGTCTTAAGATTAGCATCGTTACCTTCGATTTCGAAACCAAGGCATGCGGTGAAATCTTCTTCGTTACCGATCATTACATCAACGTACTTAGCGATTTCCTTGTTAACTTCCTGAGCCTTAGCCTGTCCGCCGATTGCAGACCACATAGATGGACGATAGTTCAGATCGTAAGATACGATAGTGCCATACTTCTTAGCTGTCTTGATTGCTGCAAGAACTGTCTGGCATGACTGCTCAGAAAGAGCTGCATAGATACCGCCGGTATGTAACCAACGAACACCAAGAGTACCGAAGATATATTCGAAATCGAAATCTTCTGGAGTAGCCTGTGAAATAGCAGTATTAGCACGGTCAGAGCAACCTACAGCACCACGGATACCAAAACCTCTTTCAGTGAAGTTAAGACCGTTTCTGCAGATACGTCCGATACCGTCAGTCTTCTTGGTATAGATTAAATCGGTAGAAACACCACCCTGCTCGATGAAGTCCTTTAATAAAAGACCTACTTCGTTATCAGCGAAAGCTGTGATCACACCGGTCTTAAGACCGAAGCACTTGTGAAGACCACGGATAACATTATATTCTCCGCCACCTTCCCATGCACGGAAAGATCTTGCTGTACGAATACGACCCTCACCTGGATCAAGACGAAGCATTACTTCTCCTAAAGATACGGCATCAAATGCGTAAGTTCCTTCTGGCTTTAACTTTAAATCCATTTTTAAATTTTACCTCCATTAATAAAATGTACATTAAATAATGCATAAAACCATCTTACCATAGACGCCTTTCTTTTTCTATCTATTTTGTATAAAAAAACATCAATTTTTTGAAAGTGTTTTCATTAAAGTACAATCCTGGATACAGAATGCAACCGGGGGCATGAATACTGTGTTAATTCCCCTCCATTCATTGACAAAGTATCGGTGGAAATTTATAATAAATATACTATATTTTTATATCCAATAAGGAGACAAAAGAATGAATAAGGTAATTGAAGAACTTGGATTAATTGGTATTGTTCCAGTAATCGCTTTGGATGATGCGAAGGATGCAGAACCACTTGCGAAGGCATTAATTGAAGGAGGTCTTCCTTGTGCAGAGGTTACATTTAGAACTGCTGCTGCAGAAGAGTCCATTAAGATTATGTCCTCTAAATTCCCAGAGATGATTGTTGGTGCCGGTACCGTTCTTACAACAGAGCAGGCTGATCGTGCGGTTGCTGCAGGTGCTAAGTTTATTGTTAGCCCAGGATTAAATCCTAAGGTTGTAAAGCATTGCTTGGATAAGGGTTATCCAATCGTTCCTGGTACAAGCAATCCTTCCGATGTAGAAGTAGCAATTGAACTTGGCTTGGATGTTGTAAAGTTCTTCCCAGCAGAAGCTGCTGGTGGACTGAATATGATTAAGTCCATGGCTGCTCCATATACACAGATGAAGTTTATGCCTACCGGTGGTATTAATGCTTCCAACTTAAAGTCCTACCTTGACTTTGGTAAGATTGTATGCTGCGGTGGTTCTTGGATGGTTAAGAAGGATTTAATTGCTGCAGGTGATTTTGAAGCAATTAAGAAGCTTACTCGTGAAGCAGTAGATACCATGCTTGGATTTGAAATCCGTCATGTTGGTATTAATATGCCGGATGCAGATAGCGCATATGCACTTGCAGATCAGTTCGAAGCAATGTTCGGATTTGCTAAGAAGGATGGTAACAGCTCCATCTTTACCGGTACTGCATTTGAAATTATGAAGAAGATGGGCCGTGGTACTCATGGTCATATCGCTATTGGAACCAACTACATGGAGAGAGCAATCTATCATCTTGAGAAGAGAGGATTTAAGCTTGATCATGATTCCGCAGTAGTAAAGGAAGGCGTATTAAAGGCCATCTACTTTGAAGGCGAATATGCAGGATATGGAATTCATCTTGCACGTAAATAATTAGAAATGGTTTCATACGGAGTAATCGGGTAATTGATTTACCATTTCCCCTAGAAGGGCAATGTCTGAGTCCAAGACCAGGCATTGCCTTTTTTCTTGTATTTCCAAGGTAAATACGATAAAATAATTTGGGAAATTTTTAACTAGGAGACGAAAGATGTTACATTTACATAAATCCGCAAAACATATGATATTATTGGTGGAAGGACTGATCCTTCTTGCAGGAATTCTTTTTTCTTGTCGTCCTTTAGAGACAAAACAGTATGAAATGCAGGATTTTATTCATATTGAAAGTGAAGAGCAGGAAAGTAGAATCGTGGATGTGGTTCCTGTAAGTGGAATTGGTCGTGGCGTTTACCGGGTAAGTGTGAATTATTCTAGTGAATCTTTAGGAAATCAACTAAAAGCTACGACGTATAATAATCATGTGTCCTATCATAGTGTGCGGATGGATGAGTTTGTCCTAAATCCGGATCTTACAAAAAAATCCCAAACGCTTTGGGTTTCCCAGGAGCTTCCAACCGGTGGACTTGGAATCTGGTATGGGGGAGAGGGCGAGTTAAGTGTACAGTCGGTAAAAATCGAAGAACTTGCCATGGGTCGAATCTATGATTGCCTCTGCCTTCTTCTTGCTTTAGTGATTCTTTATCTTGTGATTCGACTGATTATTGCAGTAAAAACCGGAGTCATTACCGAAGAGAAGGTCTATGTGGTGGGGCTTCTTTCTTTGATCGTTGTCTTTATTAGTGTTCCATTATTTTTAGATTATATACCGGAAGGCGATGACTTGCGGTTTCATTTGCTTCGGATCCGAGGCATTGCGGATGGCTTAAGAGCGGGACAGTTCCCAGTTCGAATTCATCCAACCCAGTTCTATGGCCATGGATATGCCAATTCCATCTTCTATGGAGAATTATTTCTATATCTTCCAGCCTTGCTTCACTTAGGGGGAGTGCCTTTAATGGTAACTTACCAGTGGTATTTATTCCTTCTGAATGTGGCAACGGTGCTGATTTTCTTTGGAATCAGTAAAAAGATTTTTGGAAATGTGCGTTTAAGTATTCTTGGCACCTTCCTTTTTGCGGCAGCGCCATATCGTTTGATTAATCTTTATACCAGAGCGGCTCTTGGAGAAGCTACGGCAATGACGTTCTTACCGCTTATCATTGCCGGATTGTATCTTTTATATCATCATGAGCCTTCCCATCCGGAGTATAAGTCCTACAAATGGTACTTAATTCTTGGGTATACGGGAATCCTAGAAAGCCATATTTTAACTACCCAGATGGCAGCATTTCTTTGTATTGTATTCTGCCTTGTTGCCGCGAAGAAGACGTTTCAGGGAAAGCGCTTTTTGCAGTTAGTGGAATTTGGTGTTATTACCCTGATCTTAAATGCCTGGTTTATTGTGCCATTATTGGATTATTTCTTAGAGGGCGGTTTTACCATTACGGAACTTGGCTCCGTGCAGACTTCTGTGATCCAGGGCAATGGAATCTATCCAGCCCAGTTATTCCTACTCTTTTTAAATGGAGCGGGGCTTTCTTTAGGACATCAGATTCCGGATTATGCAAGCTATGGTATGACTCAGGCCCAGGGAATCTCCGTCGGACTGGCCTTTATTGTGAGCTTAGTATATTTTCTGTATCTTGCCATTGGCCGAAATTCCCAGGTACATACGGAGGAGAATTATTCTGCTGCCAAAACCCTTGCCATGATGGGAATCCTCCTTTTATGGATGAGCACCCTGACCTTCCCATGGGATGTATTATGCCGCCTGTGTGGCTCTGTAGTTTATAATATTCAGTTCCCATGGAGATTTTTATCTCCGGCCACGGCAGTATTATCCGTCCTTACCTTATTCTTATTACAAATGTCAAAGATGAATACTACCAATAATACCTACCGCCATATGGTGATGTTATTGCTGGTTCTTCATATGGTTAATAGCGGATATCTTCTCTATAGTTATTTAGATGAGTCCGAGGCCGTTTATACCTATGATGGATCCGTGTTTGAAGATAAGGGAAGCGGGGCATTATCAGAATATTTATTAGTGTATGTGGACACGGATGAAATTCATGCCGTGGAATATCCGACCGTATCCAACTGTGCGGTTACAGGATATGTGAAGTCCGGAACCAATATACGTTTTAAGGTTTCGGATGTGAAAAAGGGAGAGAATGGTTCGGGCGCCTATGTGACTTTGCCGCTATTTGCCTATTCCGGATATCATGTTACCAATGATGCCGGAGAAACTATTGGATATATGGCGGATTGGAATGGACGTATTCTTTTAGAGATTCTTCCCGGATATGAGGGGGAAATTTCTGTTTCCTTTGGTGGAAAATGGTTTTGGAGGGTGGCCGAAGGAATAACCCTTCTTGGAATTGTATTTTTCATATATAGTATCGTTAAATTTCATAAGAAAAAGTCCGATATATCTTTATGATAGGGTGAATTACGTTTTTAAGTAGAACATTTTGGTGGAATCATAAGGGGATTCTACCAGATATTGTGGAAAAAATATGAAGATTCTACTAAATAGCATTGATTTGTACCGAATTATAGGATATACTAAAAGATGATGCTATCTTACGTGAATTGCGTGTGTTAGCGAGGGGAGGACCTCTTATGAAAGAAATGTTAGGAACAATGGGAGCGTATCTAAAAAAGCACTGGCATTGGCAGCAAACACTAGTTGCTGCCATCGTCTGTGTTGTTTCAGGTGCGCTTTTATATAGTGTATGGGCGGATGATGCCATAACTCCAGTTCTAGTTAATACCGGATCCACATCCTATGCATTGGATACGGATGCTACGGCGGATGTTTCCGTTAGTGTTACCATTGATAGTAATATTTTTAATGGTACGAGTGAGGAACTGGATGCTTTAATTGCCGCCAATACCGTGTGGAGAACGGGTAATAATCAGGTTGGATCCTTTGTTCAGCCGGATGGTACCACAGCATCCACCTTGGTTGGTACCAGTGGTAGTGTGAAGGGTATCTCCGCCGGTGCAACCACCTTATATTGCGATTTCTATTATAAGCCAAATGATGATGGTACCATGATTGAGAATGTACTCTATGATGGAACCAATGGTGCGGACTTTGAAGTAGTAACCATCAATGTGGCATCTTTTATCTGTAATATTAATATCACCTTTGAAGCATCCCATGATATGGATACATCCCGTGTCTATCAGACGGGAGAGATTATTTCCTTTTATTCCAATTCCTATTCCGGGGATCCTTTGGTTGTGGATTGTAGTAATGATGTATTTACCGGTCAGGCAGAATCTTCCAATACCGGTTCCATTACCAATGCCAAGGGTGGTAAGTCCACCGTATTAATTCGTACGCAGTCAGCCCATCAGACCGGTGGTGGTTATGTAGCCGGATTGTATGAAACCTATAATATTGTTGGTCAGTGTATTATTGATTCGGACTCAGTAACCATTAGTGATTCCCAGGTGAATAGTTCCGTGGATATTGCTTCCAATATTTCCACTTATGCGAATGCAGATGTTTCCTATGAATCCACGAATGAAGAAGTGTGTACCATGACGGGTACTTCCTTACTTCCTAAGGGGGCCGGTACAGCCACCATTACCGCCGGCGTGAAGGATGCCGATGGCAATTGGATGTCTTCTGTGAATGGTGTTACCACTGTTAATTCAGAAGATTCCGTAGAAGTTACCGTACCATTTGTATGGACCAATGCTTCTGCACCTTCTTCCGAGATTACCCAGACCTTAAATGTGGGGGATTCCATTCAGTTAACTACCAATGCAACCAGCTCAGCCTCCGTTGTATTTAATAATTATAATGCGAATTTAATTAGTGTTTCCTCCTCCGGTTATGTTACCGCGAAAGCATCCGGTTCCACGGATATTCGTGCGGTAATTACCTATGCGGATGGATCACCTTCCGAGAGTATTACCGCCCATGTCAATGTGGGTGATACCTTTACCTTAAGCTCTGCCAGCGTATCCATGGGTGTGAATGAATTCTTTGATATTGAAGCGATTCTTTCCGATGATACGGCAGTGATTAGCTTTACCATCGATGGCGTGGATGCCAATGCAGCAACCGGTGGTTTAACCGGTGCAGTGAATGGTAATGTACTTACGATCAATGCCCATGAAGAAGGTACCTATACTGTTGTGGCAACCATGGAAAAAGATGGTATTACCAAAACTGCTACCTGTCTTGTTACCGTTAAGACAGCGGTATCTTCCGTAACTATTTCTCCTACGGAACGAACCATGGTGGTGGGAGAAGAAGCCGTATTAAATGTTGTTGTTGGACCAAATACGGCCTATAACCGAAATGTTGTCTGGGTTTCTTCGAATCCAGAGATTGTCAGCGTGGATTTGGATACTGCTACAGCGGACTCTGCTACAGTGAAAGCAGAAGCGGGTGGTCAGGCCACCATTACCGTTGTATCCGTATCGGATGGAACCAAATATGCCACCTGTACCATCTATGTAACCGTGGGTACGGAAGGCATTACTTTAAGTGAATCTTCTGTGCAAGTGAATATGAATGCAGTGCCTCAGTATCAGTTAACTGCAACCGTACTTCCAGAAAATACCACAGGATATGATGATGGTGTGGATCGTACGGTTTCTTGGGCATCTACGGATGAGTCCATCTTAACCGTGAATGAGAATGGTTTAGTTACCTTTGTTTCCTCAGGAAATGCAGCAGTAGTGGCTACCACATCCGATGGCCGATATTCTGCATATTGTAATTTCACGGTAACGGTACCTGTAGAAAGTGTATCCATTACCTCCGAGGATTTG
Organism: Lachnospiraceae bacterium; assembly: GCA_024696615.1. Taxonomy (GTDB): domain Bacteria; phylum Bacillota; class Clostridia; order Lachnospirales; family Lachnospiraceae; genus MGBC120314. Next base: position 70,667 of record JAILGS010000036.1, on the reverse strand, counting down.
ATTTTAAATGTGGGGGATACTGTTAGTTTAACTGCAGAAGTTCTTCCATTAACAGCAACCAATCGTACGGTGAACTGGATTTCTTCCGATCCTGAAAAGGTTACCATTGACTCCAATGGTTTGTTAACCGCTGTGAAGGCCGGAACTGTAACCATTACCTGTCAGGCCATTGATGGCGGTTCTTCCGCACCACTGAGTCAGATTAGTGTACTGGTTCGTACTCCAGTATCTTCGGTATCTTTAAATACGAATTCGGTATCCGTACCAAAGGGAACGGTATTCTGGTTATATGCAACCATTTCCCCATCCGATGCGGATATTAAGGAAGTAACCTGGTCTTCTTCCGATACTTCTCTTGCAACCGTAGGAGAGGATGGTATGGTAACCTGTTTAGAGGCAGGTACGGTAACGATTTCAGCAACGAGTAAGGATAATGGAGATGTGGACTCCTGTCTGGTAACCATTACGGAAGCGGTCACTGGAATTTCACTTTCCACTGGAGATAGTCAGACCTTATTTGTTGGTTCCCAGTTTACCATTGTTCCAGATGTACAGCCAATTGATGCAGTAAATAAGAAGGTTACTTTTACTTCTTCCAATGAAGAGATTGCTACCGTGGATAGTAACGGTGTTGTGACAGCCGTTAAGGGTGGTGAATGTGATATCATCGTTACCACAGAGGAACGTTCCTTAACTGCATTATGCCATATTACGGTAATTGAATATTTATCCACCATCACATTGGATAAGACCTTTAGTTATGTACATAAGGGTGGATATATTGATTTAATTCCTACCACCACAACGGATACTGCTACGGATAAATCCATTACCTGGAAAACTGGTAATTCCGCAGTTGCTGTAGTGGATGAGAATGGACGAGTTACTGGTACGGGACTTGGTAAGACTACCATTACAGCTCTTGCAGCCGATGGTGGTGGAGCAAGTGCAGTTTGTGAGATTCAGGTAATCAATCCAATTACTGCCCTTTCCTTAGCACCTACCACATTAAATATGATCCAGGATGATACCTATATTGTATCCGCCAGTATCACTCCAAGTGATGCTACCGTAAAGAGCCTGGATTGGACCACAACGAATAGTGCAGTGGCAACCGTGGATAATGATGGTGAAATCACTGCAGTGGGCGGAGGAAAGTGTCGAATCATTGCAACCACCAAGGATGATACCAATTTATCCGCTTATGTTACGGTTTATGTAACAGCTAAGACCAATGCTACCGCCATTACCTTAAATTCCACAGCCATTACCATTGATATTGGTGAGGTTCGAAAATTAAATGCCATTACCACTCCTTCTAAGATTACCGAGGAACTTGGCTGGTATTCTTCTGATACAGGCTTAGTAACAGTGGATAATAATGGTAATGTAACCGGTATTGCAGAAGGTACTGCAACGGTTGTATGTTATGGTAAGAATAGTAATGTACAGGGAACCTGTCAGGTTACTGTTCGTAGTAAATATGTGAATGCCAACTCCATGCGATTAAATTCGACGGAGATTAGTATGTTAACTGGTAAGGTTCGTGCTCTAACCCTTCGAACCACACCATATAATGCCAATGAACCAGTGGATTGGTATTCTTCTGATACCTCCATTGTAACAGTGGATGGAACGGGTAAGATTACCACGGTTGGACCTGGTACTGCAACGGTAACAGTCATTGGACAGCAGTCCGGAGTTAGCACCAGTGTGATCGTACATTCCCTTGCGATCAGTAAGTCTTCTCTGTACATGCAGCAATATGATCCATTCCAGCTTTATGTGGATGGTAGGGCAGAGGGACAGACCGTATCATGGCGAACCAGCAATCCTCGTGTGGCAACCATTTCTTCCACCGGTGAAGTGATTGGTCGTAAGCCTGGTACTACCACCATTACTGCAGTAGTGGATAATAAGACCCTTACCTGTACCGTAACCATTATTGAAGCAAGTCGTTATTAACTCAGTGGAGAAATCCCCCACCTCTAAGCGTTAGCGTAGGTGGGGCAACTAAATCCCAACGAATGATGTTAGATAATCTGGAATCATTCGTTGGGTACTTTTATGAAGTACGAAAGAAATGAAAGGTAGAACAATGGCTAAGAATAATTTTGATTTTAATGTCAAAGATGGTAGTGACAAGCCCGATGTATATGATTTTAGTGACTTGGTGGATTTATCCACTCTTCCCCCAAGTTCTCATAAGAAGGTATTAAGCGAAGAGGATGAGAAGGAAGAAAAATTACAGATCATGGTATCCAAAGCCATTAAGGTGGTTACGATTTTCGTTGTGATTTTTGCCCTCATCTGCGGTATTGGACTCTTAGTAACTCTGGTTCTTCCTAAGATTCAAGGAAATAAATATGTTACCGTATATAATGCCGGCGTGGAAGCATATGATAGCGGGGATTATGCGGGAGCGATTGACCATTTTGAAGAGGCGCTAACCTTTAAGAATACCAATAATATTAATGAACGCCTTTATCTGTACAAATGTTATATGACCACTGGCAATCAGGAGAAGGCCATATCTACCTTGGTGGATTTATTGGAGTATGATACCTATAATCTGGATGCCATTAAGGTAATTGCGAATTATTATTATAATAATAACAAGGATGCGGAATTAGAGGCACTTATTGCTAAATATGTAGGAACGGAAGCGGAGGCCACATTAAGCGCCTATACCTTATCCCATCCTACGGTATCCTTTGAAAGTGGAGAATATCAGAATGCTTTGGATATTCTGATTACCACTACCACGGCGGATGCTAGTATTTATTATACTTTGGATGGTTCTACCCCAAGTAAGGACTCCATCCTCTTTACGGATCCAGTTCATCTTGGCAATGGTACTTATGTATTAAAGACCGCTTTGATTTCTTCTAGCGGAGTGGTGGGACCAATTGCAGAATATAATTACACCATTAATATTCCTGCACCGGATGCACCGGAGGTTCTTCCAGAAAGTGGAACCTATAAGAAGGATCAGCAGATTGAAATCACCAATGTGGCCAAAGATTGCATCTGTTATTATACCATTGATGGTACAGTACCGGATGAGTTGTCCTTTGTTTATACGGAACCGATCGATATCCCATCGGGAAGTACCACATTTGCAGCGGTAATCTATAACTCCGAAGGTGTGGCCAGTGAGGTTGTGACCCGTGAATATGAACGATAAGAAGTCGGTCCGGGGTGTAATCTTTGACATGGATGGCATTCTGTTTGATACGGAAAAATTATATGAGCGATTCTGGATGGAAGCGGCGGCCGTGGATGGATTTACCATGACACCCCAGGATGTATCCTCCATTCGAAGTACGGATGCAGCTCTTTGTGAAGAGATTTTAAGAAAGCGATTTGGCAAGGACTTTTCCTATCCCCAGGTGAAAGCCAGACGAATTGCTCTGATGGAGGAATATACCAGGACCCAGGGCATTGAAAAAAAGAAGGGTGTGGATGAACTCCTGTCCTTTCTTCAAAACCATGGCATCAAAATTGCACTGGCAACCACATCTCCCCTGGTAAGAGCGGAGGAATTCCTTAGGCAGGGAGGGATTCGATCCTACTTTGATACATTGATCACCGGGGATATGGTAAGCCATAGTAAGCCGGATCCGGAAATTTTTCTTTTGGCAGCCAAAAGCCTTGGACTATCCACAGAGGATTGCTTGATTTTAGAGGACTCCTTTAATGGTGTGAGAGCCGCATATCGTGCGAAAATTCCAGTCATTATGGTGCCGGACCGGGATGAACCAAGTGAGGAAATTCGGCAGAAAGCTATGCGGGTTTCGAAAGATTTGTTAGAAGTCTTGCAATTTCTTGAAAAATATGGTTTCCTAGTAAATGTGTGTCAAGCGTGACACGGGAATAAATGATAATCATTGAAAAAAGAACTCTGGGAATTCCAGAGGTGCAGAGAGGTTAGAAACATGAAAAAGGTGTTAAGAAAAGTGAAGGATCTGTATATTCGTTATACGGATAAGATGAAATATAAGAGTAATTTAAAGAAGTTAAATAATTATATGGTTTCTGCAGGACGAAAGACCAGTATGTCCGATGATAATGCATATCCTGCACTTTGTTATGCCGCTTCCGAGAATGATGAATTCTTCAAGGATTTCCGTCGTAATTTTATCTATAATACAGTATTGGAGCATGTTCCACAGTATCAGGGACAGGAATATTTGGATGTAATTGCAAAGCATAGCGATAAGTTATCCTTTACGGATGCGGATTGGGATAATTTCCGTAAGAATGATCTCTATGGTAATCCTAGAGTTTTTAATTATGAAATTAATCATCGTATGATGAGTATTGCACCAACCACCCTTCGTTATGCGAAAACCTTACAGGATATCTGTACCTTATTTGATGTGGATAAGATTTCTTCCGTAGCTGAGATTGGTATTGGTTATGCAGGTCAGGGAAGAATTTTAACTTCCTATGTTCCTGGAATTCAAAAGTATTCTTTATATGATCTTCCAGAAGTATTAGGACTTGCTAAGAAATATTTGACCAAGCAGGGCGTGGCTGAGAAGTTTGAATTTATTGATGGAACCAATATTCCTGGACCGGGAGAATATGATTTTGTAATTAGTAATTATGCATTCTCCGAATTAATTCGTGATGTTCAGGATGTATATTTAAATAATGTAATCCTTCATTCCAAGGCAGGATATATGGCTTGGAATTCCTTAAGCTGTGATGTATTGGATGGATATACCTTACAGGAGTTATTGGATAAGATCCCCGGTGCAACCACCATTGCGGAGGAACCATTATCTGCAACCAATAACTGCATTATTATCTGGGGTAATAAGTAGGATTTGGACTTTCGCCCGCCTTATGTATGTAAGGCGGGTTTTTTCGCATATGGGAAAGTGTTTTGTATCGGTTATAAAACATTTTCACGAAAGGAACACAGAGTTTCGATAGGATGAAGGAAAACTATGACATTATGGGGGAAGGTATGAAGCGACCACTCATTATTATTACCGGGCCAACGGCCTCTGGAAAAACTGCCACCAGTGTGGAATTAGCTCTTCGGCTGGATACAGAAATTATCAGTGCGGATTCCATGCAGGTATATCGTTATATGGATGTGGGAACAGCCAAGGTGACCAAGGAAGAAATGCGTGGAGTTGTCCATCATTTGATTGATGTGTTGGATCCCAAGGAAGATTTTAATATTTCGATTTTTCAGACGCTTTGTAAGGAGGCCATGGAGAAAATCTATGCCAAAGGAAAGATTCCAATGATCGTAGGTGGTACGGGATTTTATATTCAGTCCATCTTAAAAGATGTGGAATTTGATCAGCAAAGTGAAGGGGACGAACGGATTCGGGAGGAGTTAAAACAAGTGGCCGAAAAGGAAGGAAATCATGCCCTCTGGCTGCGTCTGTTTCAGGTGGATGAAGAGGGAGCTCTTGCGATTCCGGAGAATAATGTAAAACGTGTCATTCGTGGTTTGGAATATTTTATGCAGACGGGGGAGAAAATCTCGGTGCATAATGCCAGGGAGGCGCAAAAAGAATCCCCATACCAGTATCGATATTATGTGATTCATCATAACCGGGATGTGTTATATGATCGGATTAATCGCCGGGTGGATGTTATGATTCAAGATGGCTTAGTGGAGGAAGTGAAGCGGTTAAAGGCCATGGGCTGTAATGAGAATCATATTTCCATGAAGGGAATCGGATATAAGGAGATTTTGGCCTACTTAGATGGGATGTATTCCTTAGAAGATGCCATTGAAGAGATTAAAAAGGGCACCAGACATTTTGCCAAGCGCCAGATTACTTGGTTTAAAAGGGAAGAGAGTGTTCTGTGGAGAAATTATAACGATTATCACAATGATGTGAATTGTCTATGTGATGCTTTAGAGGAGGAAATTCGAAGTGGATTATGTATGGATCGTGGTTAGTCTCGGACTTGTTTTACTAGCCATTTATCATTATATTGCATCCAAAAAAGAAGAATTGGAAAATAATTCCAAGCGCTTTTTAAAAGAATATGAAAACTCACTGGAACGAACTCTTTCGTCCGAGGAATATGAAAGTCTTTCCTATTATTTTCAGAAAAAGAAAGAAGGGCTTTCTAGTGGGTATTATATCAATGATGATACGGCCAATGATTTGGATTTTGATCTGATTTATTCCATGTTAAATAATACCAATTCCTCTGTGGGACGGGAGGTATTATATGCGTTATTGCGCATTCCTTCTTTTTCTGCAAAACATTTGTCCAAAATGGATGAAACAGCCAATTTTTTTATGAAAGAAGAAGAACAAAGACTGGCTACCCAACAGGTATTTACCCAGATTGGTTATACGAAGAATCATTCCGTGTATGAAACCTTGGAGAAGTTAATGTCCTTTCAGGCACCGGGGGTTTTAGGGGATTATCTTGGAACGATTGCCCTGATCGCCAGTATTGTGGTGATGCTTGGGATTCGAGCCGATGTGGGATTGATTAGCTTTCTTCTGGTGCTAAGTTATCAGGTGATTCGGTATTTTCAGAAAAAAGCAGTGATTTTTCCTTATCTGGATTGCGTTCGGTGGCTTGTACGCCTCTTATATGGCACCAAAAAATTGAACGCACTTTCCATGGAGCTTCCTTATGAACAGGGGGAAATTTTGAAAAAACTCTATGAGGATTCGAAAGAGATTCTTCCTGGAATGTTTACGATTGCCTGTGGAGCGGATGCTTCCGGCTCCTTATTGGATTCTTTCATGGATTATGTGCGCATTGTATTCCATGTGGATTTAATTCATTTTTCCAAGGTGCTTAAAAAGATTCAAAAAAAGGAAGAGAACTTTTTCCAATTATACGAAGCTTTGGGATATCTGGAATGTGGAATTGCAACGGCAGCTTTTCGTAATAAACTGCCATATTATTCCTTCCCGGATTTAACGAATTCCCTGGAAGAAAACTACCGGGTAGTGGATGTGATCCATCCTTTAGTGAAGGATGCGGTGGCGAATTCCATGGATACCAAAAAGTCCGTTTTGCTTACTGGTTCCAATGCCTCTGGAAAATCCACCTTCTTAAAAGCCATCGCCTTAAATGCATTACTTAGTCAAAGTTTAGCCACCAGTCCATCCAGAGAATATCATGGATGTTTTTATCGCATGATGTCCTCCATGTCCCATCGGGATGCCATTGCTTCTGGGGATAGCTATTATATGGTGGAAATTAAAGCACTAAAGCAGATCGTGGATGCAGCCAATGAAGATCATGCCAGTGCGCCATTATTATGCTTTTTGGATGAAGTGCTTCGGGGTACCAATACCATGGAACGAATTGCAGCTTCGGGAGAGGTGCTTCGTGCATTAAGTAAGAAGAGTCTCTGCTTTGCAGCCACCCATGATATTGAATTAACCACGGATCTAAGTGAGGAATATTCCAATTATCATTTTGAAGAAGGATTTGTAAAAGAAGATATTCATTATTCCTATGAAATCCTTCCAGGACCGGCCACAAGTCGCAACGCCATTAAGTTATTAGCACAGATTGGTTTTGATGAAAAAATTGTGGATGCGGCATGGAAAAGAGCACAAAAATCATTGTTATTTTAAGCAAAAAGTGGTAGAATACTTTAGATTAAAGGCAAATGGAGGTGTCACATGATTTTGTTAAATGCATTTGTATCAGATTTATTATTTGAGGCAGTAAGATTTGTATTCATGGCAGGAGTCATGGTAGCCGGAGTATTTGCTGGAAAATGTTTCCGTCAGTTGATGGATGCACGTAAGGCGAAGAAGGAGATGGAAACCAAGCAGGTTTCACAAGCTGCGAAAGCAGAATAATGAAATTCTATGCGCAAAACTCTTACGGGGTATTTTGCGCATTTTTCACGCCTAAATTGTTGTGGAGGATATGAAAGTGGTAAAGACAGGTGTTAATGATTTAAGAAGAAGTTATTTGGAATTCTTTGAGAGCAAGGAACATTTAAAGATGAATAGTTTCTCATTGGTTCCACCAGCAAGTGATAAGTCCTTACTGTTAATTAATGCAGGTATGGCTCCATTAAAGCCATATTTTACTGGTGCGGAGATTCCACCAAGAAAGAGAGTGACTACTTGTCAGAAGTGTATTCGTACGGGTGATATTGAGAATGTTGGTAAGACTGCTCGTCACCTTACCTTCTTTGAAATGTTAGGTAATTTCTCTTTTGGTGATTATTTTAAGCATGAAGCAATCGCTTGGAGCTGGGAATTCTTAACCAAGGTAATGGAGTTGGATCCGGACCGTCTTTATCCATCCATTTATGGAGAAGATGATGAAGCATTTGACATCTGGACGAAGGAAATCGGTGTGGCACCGGAGAAGATTACTCGTTTCTATCGTGATCCGGAAACTGGAGAATGTGATAATTTCTGGGAGCATGGCGCAGGGCCTTGCGGTCCATGTTCTGAGATCTATTATGATCGTGGATTAAAATATGGATGCGGAAAGCCGGATTGTAAGGTTGGTTGCGATTGTGACCGTTTTATGGAGATCTGGAATAACGTATTTACCCAGTTCGATGGGGATGGTAAGGGAAATTATACCGAACTTGAGAATAAGAATATTGATACCGGTATGGGTTTGGAACGTCTTGCAGTAGTAATGCAGGATGTGGATTCCGTATTTGATATCGATACCATGAAGGCAATTCGTGATAAGGTATGTGAATTGTCCAATAAGAAGTATGAAGCGAATGATAAGGATGATGTTTCCATTCGTCTGATTACGGATCATATTCGTTCTTCAACCTTTATGATCTCCGATGGTATTATGCCATCCAATTCCGGCCGTGGTTATGTACTTCGTCGTATCATTCGACGTGCTGCACGTCATGGACGTATGCTTGGTATTGATGGAACCTTTATGGCAAAGCTTGCGATGACGGTAATTAATGAAAGCAAGGATGGATATCCAGAATTAGAGGAAAAGAAGGATTTCATCTTAAAGGTAATGACCCAGGAAGAAGAAAAGTTCAATTCCACCATCGATCAGGGTCTTGCTATCTTAAATGATATGGAAGAGAAGATGAAGGCCGAAGGAAAGAACGTTCTTTCCGGTGAGGATGTATTCCGTCTTTATGATACCTATGGATTCCCAGTGGATCTTACGGATGAGATTTTACAGGAGAAGGATTTCTCCTATGATTTAGAAGGCTTTGAGAAGGCTAAGGAAGCTGCTAAGAAGGCTTCCGCAGGTACTTTTGGTGAGCATTCCTATAGTGGTTCTGAAGAAACCGTATATGATAAGATTGATAGTTGCATTACTTCCACTTTTAATGGCTATGATCACTTAGAAGCAAGTTCTAAGATTACTGTTATTACAAATTCCGAAGAAATTGTGGAAGCATTGGCTGAGGGCGATGAGGGTACCATTATTGTGGATGAAACCCCATTCTATGCAACCATGGGTGGACAGCAGGCTGACCTTGGTATGATCACCACGGAAGGCGGTAGCTTTAAGGTTACGGATACCATCAAGTTAATGGGTGGTAAGATTGGTCATGTTGGTGTTGTAGTTCAGGGAATGGTAAAGGTTGGCGATGTTGCCAAGCTTTCTGTGGATGCAGAGAATCGTATGAAGACCTGCCGCAACCATAGTGCAACCCACCTTCTTCAGAAGGCCCTTCGTGATGTTCTTGGAACTCATGTAGAGCAGGCTGGTTCTTATCAGGATGCAGATCGTACCAGATTTGACTTCTCTCACTTCCAGGCATTAACCCAGGAAGAATTAGATGCAGTGGAGAAGGCTGTGAATGAGAAGATTGCAGAAGCAATTCCTGTTGTAACGGATGTTATGACCTTGGAGGAAGCTAAGAAGACCGGCGCAATGCAGTTATTCGGTGAGAAGTATGGCGAGGTTGTTCGTGTAGTTCGTATGGGGGATTATTCCATCGAATTCTGTGGTGGTACCCATGTATCCAACACCTCTTTAATTGGTCAGTTTAAGATCATCTCCGAGACCGGTGTAGCTGCAGGTGTACGTCGTATTGAAGCTTTAACAGGCTCCAATGTGGCTGCATACTATAAGGAATTAGAAGAGAAATTAGATGCAGTAAGCAAGGCATTAAAGAGTAATCCTTCCAATGTATTAGAGAAGGCTACCCATGTTATGCAGGAGAATAAGGAACTTCGTAGTGAATTAGAAGCATTAAAGAGTAAGGCTGCTAAGGATGCTATGGGTGATGTAGCTGCTAAGGATGTGAACGGAATTAAGGTTGTGCTTACTTCCTTAAGTGGTGTGGATATGAATGGTCTTCGTGAATTAGGAGATCAGTTAAAGGAGAAGAATGGTGATTGCGTCATTGTTCTTGCTTCCGATGTGGATGGTAAGGTGAATCTGATTGCCATGGCAAGTGACGCTGCAGTAAAGAAGGGCGCACATGCCGGTAATATTATTAAAGAAGCTGCAACCCTTGTTGGTGGTGGCGGCGGTGGACGCCCTAATATGGCTCAGGCCGGTGGTAAGAATCCAGCAGGTATTGCGGATGCTTTAGCCAAGGCAGAGGCTGTCATTGCTTCCCAGTTAGCATAATTTTTAAAATTTTTATAAAATTTGCTTGACGAACATGTTTTTTGTGTTATAATTGCAGATGTGTGATTTTTAAGATCATTTAATCCCAATATAGAAGGGTGGTTAGGTTCCAGATGTCAAATGTTATCGTTAAGGATGGCGAGACTTTAGATAGCGCATTACGTAGATTCAAGAGAAACTGTGCGAAAGCCGGTATCCAGCAGGAAATCCGTAAGAGAGAGCACTATGAGAAGCCAAGCGTTAGACGTAAGAAGAAGTCTGAGGCAGCTAGAAAAAGAAAATATAACTAATTAGGTTATGTCTAAGCCGGTAGATGAATTTCTACCGGCTTTCTTGTTGTCTCATAGAAACTATGATACAATGTATGCCGTGTAGCAAAAGCGTACACCAGAAAGGCGATTCCATGGGAATTACGGAAGAAACAATTGAGATTATGGCATCTCATGAACAGAATGTATTTGGACAGTATGATGCGTATTTAAAAAAGATTGAGAGAGCATTCCACGTAACACTGGTGGAGCGGGATGGATCCTTAAAGGTGATCGGTGGCGAGATTGCCGCAAAGAAAGCCAAAAGTGTGATTTTAAATTTGATTGAATTATCCAGACGGGGCAATCAAATTACGGAACAGAATGTGGATTATGCGATTTCCCTTTCCTTGGATGATAAGGAAAGTTCTGTGGTGGAACTGGATGGGGACGTGGTTGCCAGAACCATTCTTGGAAAACCTATTAAGCCAAAGACCCTGGGTCAGAAGGAATATATTAAAACCATTCAGGAGAAGATGATTGTGTTTGGTCTTGGTCCTGCAGGTACGGGTAAAACCTATCTTGCCATGGCCATGGCGATCAATGCCTTTCGTAGGGATGAAGTGCAGCGAATTATTCTGACTCGTCCTGCGATTGAAGCCGGGGAAAAACTTGGTTTCCTTCCTGGTGATCTTCAGAGTAAGGTGGATCCTTATTTAAGACCATTATATGATGCGCTGTATCAGATCATGGGGGCGGAAAATTTCCAGAATAATATGGAGAAGGGCCTGATCGAAGTGGCTCCTTTAGCCTATATGCGTGGTAGAACCTTGGATAATGCCTATATTATTCTGGATGAGGCGCAGAATACGACACCGGCCCAGATGAAGATGTTTTTAACCAGAATCGGATTTGGTTCCAAGGTGATTGTGACCGGCGATTTATCCCAAAAAGATCTTCCGAAAGATCAGCAGTCCGGTTTGGATGTGGCATTAAAGGTATTAGAGCATGTGGATGATATTGGAATCTGCACGTTAACCAATGCGGATGTGGTGCGTCACCCTCTGGTACAAAAGATTGTGAAGGCCTATGAAGCCTATGAAGAAAAAGAAGCAAGACATAACAAGCAAAAAGAAGGTTACCATGGTTCTTCAGACCGTCGTTATAAGTCCAATGGTTCCATGGCAGATCCGAATAGAAAGGGAAATGGCAGGAGATTCGTATGACCGTTAATTTTGAATATGAAACCACAAAACGCCCAGAGGTGGAAGATGTGGAACAATTAATTCGGGACGTGATTGAAGAAGCCCTTGATTATGAGAATTGTCCCTATGATGCAGAAGTCAATGTTTTATTCACGGACGATGAAGGAATCTGGGAAATTAATAAGGAGCAGCGAGGAATCGACCGTCCTACGGATGTATTATCCTTTCCTATGTTATCCCTTAGTAGTCCATCCGCTTTTTCTGAAATTGATGAGGTGGGAGCCTTTGATTTTAACCCGGAAAGTGGCGAATTAATGCTTGGAGATATTGTTCTTTCGGTGGACAAAATCAAAGAACAGGCTTATAATTATGGACATGGCGAAAAAAGGGAGACCGCCTTTCTTGTTGCCCATAGCATGTTACACTTATTTGGATATGATCATGAAACCGATGAGGAACGACAGGTGATGGAGCGAAAACAGGAAGAAATACTAGAACATTTGGATATAAGGAGATAAGTGTATGAATTTAAGAAAGTACGCGATTGTTGCCATGGCATGTGCATGTCTTAGTATGACTGCTTGTGGCAAGTCTAATCCAACGGGGGAAGCGGATACATTACCAACGGATGTAGTGGCGATTACAGAAGCACCTACCACCACAGAAGCTCCAACCGTTAATACACAGGAAGAACAGCCTGTATTAGAGAAGGCCGGTATGCTTCGTAGTATCACCACCGGTGAATGGGTGGATGAGGAAGTTGCTAAGCGTCGTCCTTTATGTATCATGATCAATAATATTGAAGATGCCATTCCTCAGTCAGGAATTGATCATGCAGAGATTATTTATGAAGCATATGTAGAATCTCAGATTACTCGTCTGATGATTGTGATGCAAAATTATGATGGTTTGGAGAAGATCGGACCAGTACGTAGCTGTCGTGAATTCTATGTATATTATGCATATGAATTTGGCGGTATCTATACGCACTTTGGATTCTCCCCACTTGCAGCAAGTCTTTTGGATCGCGTAGAGCATATCGATGGTATGAAGTTGGATGGTTCTGATTTCTATCGTACCACCGACCGTGTGGCACCTCACAATGCTTACACCTCTACCAAGGGCTTATTAAATGCAGCAAGCCGTTATAATTTTGACTTAGATTTGGATGATGATGTGGAGACCACATTCCAGTTCACCCAGTATGATACGAAGGAAATCGAGTTTGAGAATGGTATGGATTGTACCCTCTTTAAGCCTGGATTTGTACGTAACAAGCCAGAATTCCGTTATAACGAGTCCGATGGATTATACTATCGTTGGCAGTATGGCGAAGAGCATGTGGATATGGAAAGTGGCGAACAGTTAGCATTTAAGAATATTATTGTACGTTTTGTAACCGGTGATAAGTATTCCAATGGTACTCCATTATTAAATAACCAGGGTGAAGGTGAAGGATATTATATTACCAATGGTAAGTTATGCCCAATTCACTGGATGAAGGTGGATGAATTAGGACCTGTGAAGTATACTTATTCAGATGGTTCCGATGTGATCCTGAATCAGGGTAAGACATTTGTGAATATCATCAATGTGGATGATTTAGAGGATGTTTACTTCGAATAAGAAGTAGGTCCCTTGCAAGGGTTTTCCTTAGCCAAAGAATGCGAATGACCTAAGAGCTTTTTAGAAAGAGAGATTCTTTCTGGAAAGCTCTTTTTTACGGCTTTTTTTCCATGAAAAGGCCTCGTTTTCCTTGCCAAATCTGGGTTTTTGGAATAAAATAATATATTAGTGTATTATGGATTGAAAGGAGAAGAAGATGGCATCGACAATCCATTATGATAAGATCATCCTTGGTGGTGGAGCCGCTGGATGTATGGCAGCCCTTGCTGCAGCCAAGGCTGGAATGACAGTATGTATTGTGGAACAGAAAGAGATGATTTTAAAAAAACTTCTCCTGACAGGAAATGGGCGTTGTAATATCACCAATACCCATTTGACCAAAGAGGCCTATAATCCCGAAGGAAATGACTATGCCATGGGAATTATAGAAAAGTTTTCCCCAAGCAAACTTATGGAATGGTTGGAACACACCGGACTTTCCTTAAAGGACCGGGATGGATATATCTATCCCTATTCCAATCAGGCAGCTTCCGTCAGGGACCATTTGGTTTCCTTGCTAGCTAACCAGAAGGTGGCAATTTACCTTCATAGTAAGATTTTAGACGGAAAAAAGAATGCTAAAGGAAAGTATGAGCTGCATATTACAACGGGGGAGGGAGAATATTGCCTGATTGCACCGCATCTTGTTCTTGCCACAGGACTTTTATCCCATCCTAAGACCGGTTCCGATGGCTCCGTGTTCCCGCTGTTAGAAAAGCTTTCCCTTCCGCTAAAGAAGGTGCTTCCAGCCCTGACTTCCGTGGAATGTGAAGAAGAATATGTTAAAAACCTCTCCGGTGTACGTACGGAGGGCTGTATAAAATATGGCACCGTGCAAATGTATGAGAGTATGGGAGAGATTCAATTTACCGAATATGGCCTATCCGGCATTCCCATGTTTCAGATTAGCCGTTATGTTGTACAGGATGTGGAAGCCAAGGCACAATTGAAAAAGCAGACCAATGGGGATCTTCGGATTCTTGTGGATCTATGGCCTAAGGTTTCCTTAGAGGAAGGTGTGGCCTTCCTACAGCAAAAGAAAAAGACCATGGAAGAAGGCTTTATGTCCAATTATCATGCGGAGCAATTCTTTGATGGAATTGTACCAAAGAAAGTAACGAATACGATTCTTGGTCTATGTCGACTTAAGAAAAGCACCCCGGTGGAAAGCTTACAGGATAAGGATTTCGAAGGATTTGTCCGGCAATTAAAGAATCTGTCTTTTACGGTATCGGGATATCGCGGATATGATTTTTGTCAGGTATGCCAGGGTGGCGTTCCTACGGATGCCTTAGTGTGGGGCACCATGGAATGTAAGGATCATCCGGGATTATATGTGGTTGGTGAACTTGTGGATGTAGATGGAATCTGTGGTGGATATAATCTACAATGGGCCTTTGCCAGTGGTATGATTGCAGGAAGTAAGAAGGTGCAAGAGGGATGATACGAATTACACAGTTAAAATTACCGGTGTCTGGAACACTGAATGACTTACAGGCCCTGGTAACCAAAAGATTAAAACATCCAAAAACTCCATGGACCATGGATATTATTCGCCGTTCCTTAGACTCAAGAGAAAAGCCAAAGCTTTATTATATCTATTCCGTGAATGTTTCTCTGGAGAATACTTCCAAAGAAGCAGAAGAACGATTGGTGGAACGCTTACATGACAGGGATATTACCCTGGTGGAGCATCGAACCTATGAGCCGAAAGAATTATCCAAGGAGGCTCTTAAAAAGTACCATGCGGCGGGGGATGCAAAACCATCCATCGTCATTGTGGGAACCGGTCCTGCCGGTCTTTTTGCCGGATTAGTTTTAGCAAGAGCAGGACTTTGTCCAATATTAATTGATCGGGGCGGTAATGTAACGGAACGAACCAAAACCGTATCGGAGTTTTGGGATGGAAAGCCATTATCCCCGGATTGCAATGTGCAATTTGGGGAGGGAGGCGCAGGTACGTTTTCCGATGGCAAATTAAATTCCCAGATTAAGGAAAATACGGGAAAACTTCGCTTTATTATGGACACCTTTGTTTTGTATGGAGCAAATCCTGAGATTATTTATGATGCAAAACCCCATGTGGGAACGGATAAATTGGTGGAATGTGTTTCCGGTATTCGGGAAGAAATTATTTCCCTCGGAGGCAAAGTGTTATTTCACACCAAGATGACCGGATTATGCTTAGAAAAGAATCGGATTACAGGAATTGAAGTGAATGATCGTGAAATTCTTCCCTGCTCCCATGTGATTCTTGCCATTGGTCATAGTGCCAGGGATACCATTCGTGTTTTATATGGGCTTGGAGTAGCCATGGAGCAGAAAGCATTTGCCATGGGGGTTCGTATGGAACATCCCCAGGAAGTGATTAATGCCTATGCTTACGGCGTGGAGAATGCTTCCTATGATTTACCTGCGGCGCCTTATAAAGTGACTTATAAGCATAAGGAGTCCGGTAGAGGGGTGTATTCTTTTTGTATGTGTCCCGGAGGATATGTGGTGAATGCCTCCTCTGAGCCTGGCAGATTATGTGTTAATGGTATGTCCTATTCCGGTAGAAATAGTAAGAATGCTAATTCTGCCATTGTTGTTACCATAAAGCCATCGGACTATGCTAAAGACTCCAACCCTCTTGCAGGAGTGGAATATCAGGAAGCCTTGGAAGAGAAGGCCTATGAGGAATGTGATGGAAAAATTCCGGTGCAGCGATTTGAAGATTTTTCCAAGGGATGTGCAAGTACTTCCTTAGGAAGGGTTACCCCATGTATTAAGGGAGCCTATGCCCTTGGCAATCTGTGGCATATTCTTCCAGAGGAAATGATCCAACCAATTATTGCGGGAGTCCATCATTTTGGAAAGCAGATCCCTTCCTTTGACGATGGGGATGCGCTGATGGTGGGACTGGAAAGCAGGACCTCTTCCCCGGTTCACATGCTTCGGAATGAACATGGGGAAAGTAATATTGGGGGCCTTTATCCTTGTGGGGAAGGTGCTGGATATGCGGGAGGAATCACCTCTGCAGCGGTGGATGGAATTCGTACTGCAGAATGGGTTATGGAAGATTTAGAGAGGATTTTGGAATGATAACCAAGGAACAAATTGCGCGTATTAATGAGCTGGCGCATCTGAAAAAGCAGCGGGAACTTACCGCCGAAGAAGCAAGCGAACAGCAAATGCTTCGCAGAACCTATATTGATGCCATGAAGGCCAATATGAAGGCGAATTTAGAGTCCATCACCATCGAGAATCCGGACGGAAGCAGAATTTCTGTGAAGGAACGACATGATGAGATGATGAAGCGTCCAGAACATCATAATTAGAATGGAAGGCAGTTATGGAACGAGAGGCCTTAGAATTAGCCAAAAAAGAACTTCGAAGAAGCATTTCGAAGAAGAAAAAAGAGCTATCGGCAGATGAAATTCTGATACGAAGTGAAAGGATTTTTAAACATTTGCAAGAATGCGAGGAGTTCATAAAAGCCGATGAAATCTACGCCTATATGAATTACAATGCGGAAGTTCACATGCAATCCCTCATCGAACGCCTCTGGGAACAGGGACGAAAAGTCTATCTGCCCAAAGTGGAAGGGGAGGAGATGAACTTCTATGAGGTGCATTCCATGAAGGACTTAGCTTCCGGATGTAAGGGGATTTTAGAACCGGTGGAGGATTGTAACAAAGCCTTAAATCCCCGGGGCGTTATGATCGTGCCAGGGCTTGCTTTTGACCCCATGGGAGGGCGAATCGGCTATGGCGGCGGTTTTTATGATAAGTATTTGGAACGTTACCCCGAGTTTTTTACCATTGGACTGGGGTTTGATTTTCAGTTGGTATCCCAAGTCCCTCGCGGGGAATGGGACCGGGGATTGGATCTTGTGATTACAGAATCCCAAAGGATAAAGAACTAGGTATGAGTTAGGTTTTAGGAAAGGTTTTACCATGGCAACACTTGAAGCAATTGAAGAAGCTAAGAAACAAAGAGAATATATTCAGAAAATTAAAGAGATTATTACCGCCCAGGATGCTAAGCGCAAGAAACCGCTTACTGCCTGTGTGGTAACCTTTGGTTGTCAAATGAATGCCAGAGATTCCGAGAAAATCGTGGGTGTGTTAACGGAAGCTGGCTATGAGATCATTGAAGATGAGGAACAGGCGGATTTTATTATCTTTAATACCTGCTCCATTCGTGAGAATGCCAATACCAGATTGTATGGTCATTTAGGAAATCTTAAAAAATTTAAACGAAAGAATCCAGATATGCGTATTGGCCTGTGTGGATGCATGATGCAGGAGCCCCATGTGGTGGAAAAGATTAAGAAATCCTATCCCCATGTGGATCTGATCTTTGGTACCCATAATCTGTATCAATTTGCACAGGTGCTCTATGAAAGTTTATTATCCGATGAACTGGTGATTGAACTGATGGATAAGAATCCACTGATTGTGGAGGATCTTCCAAGTGTTCGTAAATTCCCATTCAAGTCCGGTGTGAATATTACCTTTGGTTGTAATAATTTCTGTACGTTCTGTATTGTTCCCCATGTACGTGGCCGTGAGCATTCCAGAGAACCAAGGGATATTGTGAATGAGATTCGTGCATTAGTAAAGGACGGCGTCAAGGAAGTCATGTTACTTGGACAGAATGTGAATTCCTATGGCAATGACTTTAAGGATGGATTTTCCTTCGCCGATCTCCTTCGGGAAGTGGATCAGATCGAGGGATTGGAGCGAATTCGTTACATGTCCCCACATCCGAAGGATTTTACCAGGGAAGTCTTAGAAGTGATGCGGGATAGTAAGAAGATCTGTCATCAGATCCATATGCCATTACAGTCCGGCAGCACCAGTCTTTTAAAGCGTATGAATCGCGTATATTCTAAGGAACAGTACTTAGAAGTGGTTCGAATGATTCGAGAAATCCTTCCCGATGTATCCTTAACCACGGATATTATTGTGGGATTTCCAGGAGAGACGGAGGAAGATTTTGAGGATACCTGTGATGTGGTTCGCGAAGCTCGTTATGATGCGGCCTATACCTTCATCTACTCCCCACGTGTGGGAACTCCTGCAGCGAAGTTTCCGGATCAGGTTCCAGCAGATGTGTCCAAGAGAAGATTTGACTATTTATTACATTTGATCCAAACCATTTCTGCCAAGGAGTCCTTACGCTTCGTGGGAACCACCCAGAAAGTGTTAGTGGAATCCGTAAGTGAGCAGGATGAAACCCTTCTCACCGGTCGCTTGGATAGCAATCTTTTAGTACATTTTAAGGGGGATCGGAGTTTGATTGGCTCCATGGTGAATGTGACCCTGAAAGAATCCAAGGGATTCTATTATTTTGGAGAAATTGAGGCATAGAACATGACTGATTTATCGGCATTACTTTCCCAAGTGACGCCTATGATGGCAAAATATATCGAAACCAAATTAGAATATCCGGATGCAGTATTATTCTACCGTTTAGGGGATTTTTATGAGATGTTCTTTGATGATGCGGTGACTGCATCGAGGGAATTGGAATTAACCTTAACGGGAAAAAGCTGTGGCTTAGAAGAACGTGCACCCATGTGCGGTATTCCCTATCATGCGGCGGACGGATATATTGACCGCTTAGTGGGAAAGGGGTATCGTGTTGCCATCTGTGAGCAGGTGGAGGATCCCAAGCTTGCTAAGGGGCTTGTGAAGCGGGAAGTCATTCGCGTGGTAACCCCGGGAACCAATATGAATTTATTGTCCCTTGACGAGAGCAAGAATAACTACCTCATGTGTATTGCCTACAGTCCAGACACCATTGGACTTTCCATCTGTGATGTGTCCACGGGGGAATATTATGTGACGGAACTGGAGAAGGAGCGCCTTCTTTATGATGAAATCTTTCGTTTTTCTCCAGCGGAAATCGTATATAATGAGAGCTTTTTAATGAGCGGGATCGATATTTCTGATTTGGTGGAGAAGAATCATATTGCAGTAAGTTCCCTTCCTTCCAAGTATTTTAATGATAATGCTTGCGAGCAAATGTTATGCAATCATTTCAAGATTCAGAACTTATCCGGACTGGGTCTTCAGGATTATCCTACGGGTACCGTGGCTGCAGGGGCGTTATTAGAATACTTAGTGGAAACACAGAAGAATTCTCTAGAGCATATTACGAATTTAAAAATCTATACCACGGGACAATATATGATTATTGATTCCTCCTCCCGCAGAAACCTTGAACTGGTGGAAACCATGCGGGATAAGCAAAAGCGAGGAAGTCTTTTATGGGTTTTAGATAAAACAAAGACTGCCATGGGAGCGCGTTTCCTTCGAAATATGGTGGAACAACCCCTTCTTAGCCGGGAGGCGATTCTTCGCCGTCAGGATGCCATTGAGGCATTAAATAATGCCTATGCGGACCGGGAAGAACTGCGGGAATATTTAGGTCCCGTATATGATTTTGAGCGAATTATGAGTAAGGTTGCTACTCAGACGGTAAATCCCAGGGATTTATTATCCTTAAAGCAGTCCTTACATTTTATTCCGGATATTAAGAGGACCCTGTATTCCTTCCAGAATCCATTACTTACGGAACTTGCGGATTCCATGGATGAATTACGGGATGTATATCAGTTAATTGAAGATGGAATTCATGAAGAACCACCCCTTGTGATCCGAGAAGGTGGTATTATTAAAGACGGTTTCCATGAAGAAGTGGATCGACTGCGTCAGGCTAAAAGGGAAGGAAAGAACTGGTTAGCTGCTTTTGAAGGGGAAGAAAAAGAGCGTACCGGTATTAAAAATCTCCGAGTGAAATATAATAAGATCTTTGGTTATACCATTGAAGTAACCAATTCTTATTTATCCCTTGTACCGGAGGAATATATCCGTAAGCAGACCCTTTCCAATATGGAGCGTTATACGACGGAGAAATTAAAGCAATTAGAAGATACGATTCTTGGAGCGGAGGATAAATTATACCTCTTAGAATATGATTTATTCTGCCAGATCCGTAATGAAATTGCGGATCATATGGTGCGAATTCAGGATACGGCCCATGCCATTGCCCGTATGGATGCCATCCTAAGTTTAGCCTATGTGGCAGAACAAAATTCCTATGTTCGTCCAAAGATTAATACCCAGGGGGTAATTGATATTAAAAATGGTCGTCATCCAGTGGTGGAGAAGATGTTAAAGCATGACCTCTTTATTGCCAATGACACCTTATTAGATAATCAATCCAATCGAATCTCCATTATTACAGGTCCAAATATGGCTGGTAAATCCACCTATATGCGTCAGACCGCATTAATCGTATTAATGGCCCAGATTGGTTCCTTTGTACCGGCTTCCGAGGCCAATATTGGAATTGTGGATCGAATCTTTACCCGTGTGGGCGCTTCCGATGATTTAGCTTCCGGACAGAGTACTTTCATGGTGGAAATGAATGAAGTGGCCAATATTCTCCGTCATGCCACCAGTCGCTCCCTGATCATCTTAGATGAAATCGGTCGTGGTACTTCCACCTTTGATGGTCTTTCCATTGCCTGGGCTGTGGTGGAACATATTGCCAATCCCAAAACCCTGGGAGCTAAGACCTTATTTGCAACCCATTACCATGAATTGACGGAACTGGAAGGTTCGATTCAGGGGGTTAATAATTACTGTATCGCAGTGAAAGAGCAGGGGGAGGATATTGTCTTCCTTCGTAAGATCATTCCCGGTGGTGCGGACCGAAGTTATGGTATTCAGGTGGCAAAACTTGCAGGAGTACCGGAGCCAGTATTACAGCGGGCCAAGGAATTGGTGGAAGAATTAAGTCATGCGGATATTTCTGCTAAGGCAAGAGAAATCGCAAAGACCTGTGGTTCCTCCCATAGTGCCCCAATTGTGAAACAGCCCCTTGTGAAGGAACAGGATTCCCAGGTGGTTCAGCTATCCATGTTTGACTTACCAAAAGAGGAGCCGGTGGATTCCTCCAAGATTTATGAGCGGTTATTAGCCTTAGATATTTCCACCTTAACTCCTTTAGAAGCTTTAAATACCCTCTATGAGTTACAGCGGGATGTAAAGAAGTTACAATAAATAAGACCAATGATGTTTTTACCCCAAATAATGTTTTTACCCTATAAAGAAGGATGATGGAATGGCAATTAAAGTATTAGACAACCTTACAATTAATCAAATTGCTGCCGGAGAAGTGATCGAACGACCGGCTTCCGTGGTGAAGGAGTTAGTGGAAAATGCCATGGATGCCAAGGCAACTGCCATCACTGTGGAGATTTCCCATGGAGGATGCAGCATGATCCGTATCACGGATAACGGTATGGGATTTGAACCGGGAGAGATTCCAATTGCCTTCTTGCGCCATGCTACCAGTAAAATTGAAACGGTAAAAGACCTTGAAACCATTCAAACGATGGGCTTTCGAGGGGAGGCACTTTCCAGTATCACATCCGTAGCAAAGGTGGAATTAATCACCAAAACCCACGGAGCGATTGATGGCGTACGCTACTGTATTGACGGTGGGAAGGAAGTGAGTGTGGAGTCCACCGGTTGTCCAGAAGGCTCCACTTTCATTATTCGGGATCTGTTTTACAATACCCCGGCACGTAAGAAATTCTTAAAGTCCGAGACCACGGAAGGCAATTATATTGCGGATCTTATGGAAAAGATGTGTCTTTCCCATCCAGAGATTGCCTTCACCTTTATTCATAATGGCCAGCTTAAGATTAAAACCGCGGGAAATGGCAAATGTAAAGACATTATTTACCATCTTTATGGTAGGGACATCTATCATAATTTATTAGAAATCAAGGAAGAATTTCCGGGGATGAAGGTATGGGGCTATCTTGGAAAGCCTGTAATTCATCGTGGAAATCGCAATTATATCATCTACTATATCAATGGCAGATATATTAAAAGCAATATTATTCATCGAGGGGTGGAAGATGCCTATGCTCCCTATATGATGGCAAGACAGTATCCATTCTGTTGTTTATATTTTGAACTGGATCCGGAAACCATTGATGTCAATGTGCATCCTACGAAGATGGAACTGCGCTTTAGTAATGGACAGGAAATCTATGATCGTCTTGTGAATAGTATCAGTAATCTTTTAGGACATCGCCGGGAGCCGGAAACTCCGGAATTAGATCTTGTCGCCAAGGAAAAATTGCGCCTGCAAAAAGAGAGAGATCAATTCCTGGAGCCAAAGAAGCAATATACAACAAAGCCCGCCGAGGAAGTGATCCTTCTTCAAAGGGATTGGGCAACATCTCAAGTAGACGAGGTTCCATCCCAAGCAGATGGGGCTACAAAACAGCCTTCCAAGCCTCTTTATGTTGCGAGGGAGGATTCTAGTCCGTTAACCGACGACTCCACCGCTATTGTAAAGGAGCCTGCGACTTATAGAGAGACAAAAGACCTTACCCAAGAGGAAGGGACGAAAGAACTTAGACAAGTAAAAGAAACGAAAGACCTTAGCCAGGAAAAAGAGACCACTGAGGTTAATCAAGAGAAAGCCGTAGCAAAACCAATGCAAAATCCTTCCAATACTGCACCCCGTCGTAAAATCCGGGTTCTTGGAAGAGCATTTTCTAATTATTGGGTGGTGGAGCATCAGGAATGCTTGTATCTATTAGATCCATGCGCTTGTCGGGAGAGGATTTTCTATGAAGCCCTTCAAGAGGAGGGATTCTGTGAGGAATTATCTTCGGAAGATCTCATCGTTCCTGTGATTGTGAATTTATCCGCCACAGAGCATCAGACCTTCCAGGAACAAAAGGAAAACTTCGAGAAACTTGGCTTTGTTTTAGAAGAATTTGGTGGAAAAGATTATTCTATTACAGCGATTCCATCCCTTCTCCATGGAAAATTTCGAGGAAAGGATTTTCTAGACATCCTGGAGGTACTTTCGGGAAATCGAAGTGGAGTACAGGAACGTTTTATTTCTGCCCTGTGTCAGATCCATCAAAGAGAGGAACTGACCTGTACGGAAGCAGAGATTATGCGATTAATGGACCGGGTATTATCCTGTAAGGAAAGTGCCAAGGGACTTCTTGGCCGACCAACCTTCCTAACCCTTACGAAAGCCGAAGTGGATCAGAAATTTCATTGGAAAAGCCCTAAAGATATGTTACAATAGATTGTTGTTGTAAGAGAAGGAGAACCAAGGTGTTAAAGAGCAAAAATGGATGGGTATTATTACTCTTAATGTTAGCAGGAATTGTGATAGGCGGCTTTCTTGCCCATATCACCACAATCGAATGGTTGAATTATGGTCAGACCTTTGGTTCAACCACGCCCTTGGTATTGGATCTTGGACTCATTGTATTAACCATTGGTCTTACGATTCATATTACCGTGGGAAGTTTGATTGGTATTGTGATTGCCATTATCTGTTATCATTATATGTAAGAATGAGGAGATTTTCCCCTGGTAAAACATTTGCTTTAGGGGGAAGTTAGATTGTTTGATCGAGCAGTAGCATATGACAATCAAAGAAACTTGTAAGGACCTTCGCCCCTATGAAAAATTTCACAATATGGGAGTGGAGAAATTAAGTAATGAGGAATTACTTGCCATCATTATTCGCTGTGGCAACCGTAATGAGGATTCGGTGACCTTAGCGAAGAAAATTCTTTCCTTACGAACGGAAGAAAGTAGTTTATTAAATATTTATCAGCGATCCATGGAAGAATTAAAATCGATTCCAGGGGTGGGAGAGGTGAAAGCCATGCAGATTAAGTGCGTTGGCGAACTGTCAAGGCGGATTGCCAAAACCAGTCACGCAAAGCGTCCGGTATTTTCCTCTCCAAAAACCATTGCGAATTATTTCATGGAAGATTTTCGACATTTGTCACGGGAACGTTTTTTAGCAGTATATGTGGATACTGCGATGCAATATATTTCAGAATATGAAGTGTCTTTAGGTACTGTGGACCGTACCATTGCTTCACCTCGGGAAATTATGATGGAGGGCTTACGGGCGAACGCGGTGCATGTCATTTTACTTCACAATCATCCCAGTGGCAAAGCAAAACCAAGCAGTGAGGACATTCGGCTAACCAAGGCTGTACAAAAGGCCGGGGAGCTGATTGGCATCACCTTGGTAGATCATATTATTATTGCGGACCGTGATTTTTACAGTTTCGCAGAACATGAATAGGAACTTAAGGAGAAAGAAACTATGGCAAATGTATATGGATGTGATATCGGAACCAGTAATATGAAGCTCTTTTCCAAGGAAAGGGATGAAGTATTAAATGAGAAGAATATCATTGCCATTGCTAATAAAGATGAATTAATGGCCTTTGGTGATGATGCATTCCAAATGTATGAAAAGGCACCGGACTATATCACAGTCTCATATCCGGTAAAATACGGAGTAATTGCAGATATTGATAATATGGAGAAATTATTTGAGAATTTCTTCCGAAAAATGACTCATGGAAAGATGAGTGGCGGTAATGATTTCTATATTGCCGTTCCTACGGATATTACCGAAGTGGAGCAGCGTGCGTTCTACGAACTGGTTACCAATGCCAAGGTTAAGGCTCGTAATGTTTATATTGTGGATAAGCCAATTGCGGATGGAATCGGTGCAGGAATTGATGTGACGGATTCTAAGGGCGTGATGGTGGTTAATATCGGCGCGGATACCACCGAAATTTCTGTGATGTCCTTAGGTGGTATTGTAAAGAGTAAGTCCATTAAGATTGGTGGAAATAAGTTGGATGAGTCCATTGTCAGTGGTGTGCGTCGTTCCTATAACTTAGTCATCGGCTTAAAGACTGCGGAAAATATTAAGAAGCAGATTGGTTCTGCATTACAGGGCGAAGAAACATTTGCTAAGGCATTCGGTAGAAATATTATGTCGGGTCTGCCTGTGGCCATGGATGTTTCCAGCGATGTGGTTTATGACTCTATTATTGATCACCTTCGTTCCATTGTGGATGCGGTGAAGATGACTTTGGAGATTACTCCACCAGAACTTGCTGCGGATATTATTGCTTATGGAATTAATATTACGGGTGGAACTTCAGCCATTCGTGATCTGCAAAGCTTCTTTGAGATGGAGACCAATCTAAAGGCCAATATCATTCCCAATGGTTCAGAAAGTGTAGTCAATGGGATTCGTAGCATTATCAGTACGCCATCCTACCGTAAACTTGCTCATGCACCAAAGGAAAAGACCTATATTGGATAATGATAAAGGGTAGTTAACATGTGGAAACGTTTTCGAAAAATTGAGATTTCATCCAGACAGTGGATTATTGTAATTACCATTGTCAGCTTGACTTTAATGGCGGTATCGATTTTTACGGATGCCATCCGTAATCCCATTCGACAGGGTGTTTCCGTGGTGGTAGTTCCCATGCAGAAAGGAATTAATACCATCGGCACCTATGTATATAGCCGTGTGGAGATGATCGCCAATTTAAAAAATGTCACGGAAGAAAATAAGGAACTGAAAGAAAAGGTGGCTCAGTTAACGGAGGAGAACAGTCTGTTAAATCAGAATCAGATTGAATTACAGCGACTTCGTGAGCTTTATGCCCTGGATGACCAATATGCTTCCTATGAAAAAACTGCTGCCAGAGTCATCGCGAAAGAAAGCGGAAACTGGTACTATGTCTTCACCATCGATAAGGGTAGTGAGGACGGCCTTGAGGTGAATATGAATGTTATCGCCGATGGTGGTTTAGTGGGAATTATCACGGAAGTTGGTCCAAATTATGCCATTGTTCGTTCCATTATTGATGATAATAATAATGTGAGTGGTATGTTAATTAACAGTGGTGATACCTGTACCGTGGAAGGCTCCTTAAGTCTGATGGATGATGGATATGTTTATGTGAAGTATCTGAATTCCTCCGTGGAAGTAAAGGATGGGGACCGTGTGGTAACCTCCAATATCAGTAGTAAATACGTGGAAGGAATTTTAATTGGTTATATTAAAGATGTGACCATGGATTCCAATAATTTAACCAAGTCCGGATATTTAGTACCTGTGGTGGATTTTGAACATTTGCAGGAAGTACTGATTATTCTGGATCAGAAAGAGATTGAAGAATAGTTAAATCCATGAAACGAAAAATCTGTATCATTCTTTTGACAATTTGTTTTTATTGCTTACAGACCACTTTATGTAAGTCCATTGCCATTGCGGACATTTCACCAAACATTATGTTAGTGATTCCAATTTGTTTTGGATTCTTTAAAGGCTCCAAGGAAGGAATCTTTGCTGGAGTGGTGGGAGGAATCCTTATGGATGCCTTCTATACCTCAATTTTTGGCTTTTCGGTTCTTTTTTTGGCCTGGATTGGCTATATGGCTGGAACCTTTACCAAGGAGTATAACCAGGAACGTATTATCATTCCTCTGTTAATCACCTTAGTATCCACCTTTTCCTATGATTTCTTAATCTATGTGGGTGGTTTCCTTTTATATAACCGATTAAATATGCTTTATTATTTAGGACGAATTATTATTCCAGGCACCATGTATACCTGTGCCATGATGATTTTGTTATATCGTCCAATGCATTATTTGGATAGATTGTTTGACCCTCGGGACCGAAGGAAAGTGACGGATTATGTATCAAGAAATTAAAGATTATATCTTGAGTATTCTGCGTTCACGCTTATTTCCAGTTGTGACGCTTTTTATTATTCTATTTATCATATTAATACACCGTTTATTCGACCTTCAGATTATTCAGGGCGAAGCCTATGTGGAGTCCATGAATGTGAAGACGGAAGAAGTCCAGAGTATTACTGCAACCCGCGGTAATATCTATGATTGTAATGGTGTTCTGCTTGCCTATAATGATCTTGCTTTTGCTGTAAAGATCTCTGATAGTGGTAAGTATTCATCCGTATCCGAAAAGAATAAAATCTTAAATCAGGTAATTGCTGACGCTGTGACCATTCTTTTACGTCATGGAGAAAATGTGAATTGTGATTATCCCATTATTTTAAATGAGGATGGTCATTATGAATTCAATGTATCCGATTCTGCCAAGCAGCGTTTTCTTCGTGATGCCTATGGACATCGTAGTATCAGTGAATTAACACCGGAAGAGTTAAATGCCTCCGCCTCCGATGTGATTGATTTTGTCTGTGAAAAGACATACCAGATTAATCAAAAGAATAAGGATGGAGAAATTGAGCAATTCTATGAACCGGAAATGGTTCTTTATATCTTAAATTATCGTTCCTACATGAGCGCCAATTCCTATCAGCGTTCCACCCAGTTTACCATGGCCAGTGATGTCAGTGACGAATCCGTTGCAGAGATTCTAGAAAATAGCCAGGATTTAATTGGTGTGGATGTATGCGAGGAATATATTCGAAAATATGTGGATGGTTTCTATGTGGCACATATTTTAGGCTATACGGGTATGATTTCTTCCGACGAGTTAGAAGTATTACAGGAAGAAGATAGTCAGTATACCGCCAGCGATATTGTGGGAAAATCCGGGATTGAACAGTCCATGGAACAGTATTTACAGGGAACGAAAGGTTCTCGAAAAGTATATGTGGACCATGTAGGTCGAATTACGGAAGTACTAGAAGAGAAGGATCCAATCATGGGTTCCGATGTATACTTAACCATTGATATCGAGCTTCAAAAGAAGGTATATAAGGCCTTGGAGCAACAGATTGCAGACATCTTAGTGTCCCATATTGTGGATAGTGATGAGCAATATGTCTACAAGAGTGATGGAACCACCATTTCCACCATTAATATTCCAATTAAAGATGTGTATTTTGCTTTAATTGACAATAATGTAATCTCCATGAGTGAAATTGCTTCCTGTAAAACTGCTACGGAAAGCACGGTATATCATAGCTTTTTAGATAAGCAGAAGGAAGTCTTAGATCGCTTATCCACAGAGTTATTGGTATCGGATACGGATTATGCACATCTTTCCGAAGAGATGCAAAATTATATCTATACCATCTATGAAATTCTTGGGGCCAATGGCGTCCTGCTTCGTAGTAATATTGATACTTCCGATACGGTATATGAGGAGTGGATCGCAGAAACGATTTCCTTTAAGGAATTTTTGTCCTATGCCCTTGCTAAAAACTGGATTGATGTAAGCAAATTTACGGATAGCAATTATACCAGCCTTTCTGAAAGTTATGAGGCTTTAGTGGCTTATATTTTAGAGGATGTAAAGAAGGAGTCTTCCTTCTCCAAAAAGATTTATAAATACATGATTAAGTATCGTTCCCTGTCCGGTAGTCAGTTGGGCGTACTTCTCTATGATCAGGGTATTTTAAAATACGATGAGGAAACCTATGGAAAATTAATTATGGGTTCCACCTCCGCTTATTCCTTTATGGTGAATAAGATTGCAGCCTGCGAAATCACTCCAGCCATGCTTGCATTGAAGCCTTGCTCCGGTTCTGCCACGATTATTGATAATGATACGGGCCGAATCCTTGCCATGGTTTCCTATCCAAGTTATGACATCAATTATTTTTCCGGTTCCGTGGATGCGGCTTATTATAATCAATTATTAAATGATAAGTCCCTGCCATTAGTAAATAATGCAACCACCACACGTACTGCGCCGGGTTCTTCTTTTAAGATGGTCTCTGCCGTAGCAGGACTGGAAGAGGGGATTATTACTGCTTCGGAAATCATTGAATGTAATGGTATTTATGAAACGGTTACGCCAAATCCAAAATGTTGGGTATATCCGAGCCGCCATGGGAATGAAAATGTGAAAACAGCTCTTCGGGATTCCTGCAATGTGTACTTTTATGAAGTAGGTTACCGTTTAGCCACCAATAATATGACGGAAAAATACGATAGTAACCGTGCAACGGATATTTTAGCGGATTATGCAAAGCGTATGGGACTTGCTGTTACAACGGGAATTGAGATCTATGAACAGACCCCGATTGCTTCCAATGAGAATGCGGTTGCATCGGCCATTGGTCAGGGTCGAAATTCCTATACGGGATTAAATCTCTGTCACTATGTGTCCACCATTGCCAATTCCGGCGTATGTTATGATTTGACCCTCATTGATCGTGTCGTAGATAGTTCCGGTACCGTAATTTTCGAATCCATTCCAATTATTAGTAGTACCATGAATGATGTGTCCAGCTCTACTTGGAATACGGTTCATGAAGGTATGCGAATGGTGAGTGAGAATACTTCTTCCCTGATTACGAATACCACGGTTTCCACCGCTAGTAAGACGGGTACGGCTCAGGAAAATACCAAACTTCCCGATCACTGTGACTTTATCTGTTATGCACCGTATGAAAATCCGGAGATCGGATTATCCATCGTTATTCAGAATGGATATACTTCCGGTAATGCTGCGAAAGTTGCAGCCAATATTTTAAATATTTATTATGGATTATCCAACCCTTCCGAAGTTACCACGAAAAATTCGGAAACAGAAGGAACCGTGACAGAAGGGGCAGTAGCTCAATAAGAAAAGAGGAAAGGAGGACAATTTCATGAATCGGTTAAAACGATACCATTTTGAACAGTATAATCTGCTTTTAGTATTGGTAATTCTTGCCATTGCAGGATTTGGCTGTTTAATGATTAATAGTGCCGGCGATACTTCCATGTTTTTTCGACAGATCATTGGTATTATTATCGGTACCACAATCATGATTGTCGTATCCTTAATTGATTATAATTTTATTTTGAAATTTTTCTGGCTGATTTATGTTGGTATTATCGGAATCTTAATTTTCGTTCGTACCTTTGGTACGGACCTGGAAACCGGTGCCTATCGATGGATAAAAATTACAGATACCTTTAGTATTCAGCCATCGGAGTTTGTAAAGATCTTAATGATTCTATTCATGGCAAAATTTCTTACGGTTTACCGGGAAAAGATTAATTCCTTCCGCTTTTTAGGAATTACTGCCATAGTTATGGGATTTCCATTATTGCTTTTATATAAGCAGCCGGATCTTTCCACCACCATTTTGATTTTTGCCGTATTGATTATGATGATTTATTGTAATGGCCTGAGTTATCGGAATATTTTTATTATTTTATTATGTGTTATTCCTGTGGTGGTTACGTTATTTATCTATATCCAGACACCGAACCAGACCCTGTTAAAGCCATATCAAAGAAATCGTATTCTCGCCTTCCGATATCCGGATAATGAAGAATACAATAACTTAAAGTATCAGCAGGATCAGGCTTTAAAGGCCATTGGTTCCGGTCAGTTGTATGGAAAAGGATATAATAGTGACGATCCCAATACCCAGAAAAATTCCGGTGCCATTCCGGTACAGGAAAGTGACTTTATATTCGCTGTAATTGGCGAAGAATTGGGCTTTGTAGGCTGTTGTTTTTTGATTTTGCTATTGGCATTTTTAGTCTTTGAGTGTATAATAGTATCCGTATATGCGAAAGATTATCAAGGGCGGTTAATCTGTTGTGGTTATGCGGCTTTGATAGCTTTTTCCACCTTTATTAATATCGGTGTGGTGACGGAGTTGTTACCAAATACTGGTTTACCACTTCCATTTGTAAGTCAGGGTTTGAGTTCTCTGATGTCTTTATTTGGTGGAGCCGGGATTGTCCTCAATGTTAGTTTACAACGAAGAAGACGTCTGAATTAAAATATAATGCTTATGGTGAAGAAGATTTTCAGTTCGTTCTGAAAAGATGAACTCCATATTGGAGGGTATTATGAATATTGGTTTGATCGCACATGATGCGAAGAAGAGTTTAATGCAGAATTTCTGTATTGCATATCGAGGAACCTTAAGTAAGAATCAGCTTTTTGCTACAGGAACCACGGGACGCTTAATTGAAGAAGCAACCAATCTTTCTGTAACCAAGTTCCTGGAAGGTAATCTTGGTGGAGAACAGCAGTTATGTGCGGAGATTGAGAATAATCAGATTGATTTAGTGATTTTCTTAAGAGATCCATTGGAGCCAAAAGCTACGGAACCGGGTATTTCCAATATCTTTAAATTATGTGATATGTATAACATCCCTCTTGCAACGAATCTTGCAACTGCGGAATTATTAATCAAATCTTTGGATCGTGGAGATTTGGAATGGCGAGAGATTTATAAATAATCCTCGTATAGCGTAAGATGGAGAGGAGAGGATGCGTTTCGCATCCTTTATTCTTGTTAATAGGATTTGATTGAATTAAGAACAAAGGGGAACTAAAAGAAGTGTCTAGAAGAAGACGTTCGTCCAATGGAAAACATAAGAATTCGAAGACAAATCATTCTAAGAATCGCCCATTTATCATAGGAAAGCAGATCTACAAGTCCTTTATGGGCAATCAGTCCCGTGTCATGGGAATTATTTTCGTAATGATTTTGTTATACTTAAGTGCTTTTTTCCTGGTATATCTTACCAAGGAAAAGGTGGATATTCATGAAGTAACGGAAGGTGCTATTTCTACCAATAACACCTATACGGGATTAATCCTTCGAAATGAAAAGATTTATTATACGGATTATTCCGGTAATATTAATTACTTCATTCGAGAAGGAGAGAGAGTTGGTGTAGAATCCGTGGTTTATACCATCGATGAAACAGGACGTGTAGCTTCCATGATTGAAAGTATGAATGCTTCCGAACAGTCCATGTCCGAATCCAACCAGGGAATTGTCCGGAATACCTTATCCTCCTATAAGACCGCCAGAACTCCTGAGAATTTCTATGAATTATATAATTTATCCGAAAAATTAAATCAGGTAATTGCGGATTCTGTGAATGAGAATATTGTAGCCAACTTAGATACCATGATTGCGGATACCGGTAGTCAACAGTATTTTAATTATGTGCGAAGTACTGCCACCGGATTGATTTCCTATATGGTGGATGGTTATGAAGAACTTACCTTGGATCAGATTACCGAGGAAATGTTTGATAAGGGTACTTATACGAAGAATAATCTGCGTAAGACGAATTTAGTAGCCGAATCGGACCCCGTATATAAGTTAATTACCAGTGAGGATTGGAAGATTGTCATTCCACTGACCAATGAAGCCATTGAAGAACAACGGTTAAATGAACGAAAGACCGTAGCAATCCGCTTTATTAATGAGGATATCACCACCAATGCCAATTTCACCATTGCTCCGGTGAATGGACAGACCTATGGTGTGCTTTCCTTAAATAAATACATGATTCAATATTGTTCCGAACGATTTGTAGATATTGAATTAATTACCTCGGAAACTGCCGGATTAAAGATTCCGATTTCCTCCATCGTGGAGAAGGAATGTTATACCATTCCTGCAGTCTATGCCCTGGACGCCAATACGAATCGTGTACAGTTTAATATCATTCATTATAGTGAGGGGGAGACCACTCCATCGGAAGAATATATTACGGTATTCGCCTTAAAGGATGATCTGTACTATATCAGTAAGAATGATATTTCTCCGGGAGATGTCATTGTATATTCTCCGGATGCGGCGCCACAGAGTGCAAATTATAGCACCAAAGTGGGAACGATTTCCGAAGAGAGTGAGGACCTGATTGAGGAGATGTATCGCATCGAGAAGATTGACCTTCTTACCGGTGTATATTCCGTGGATAAGGGCTATGCCGTATTTAAGAATATCGATATCATCGAGCAGAATACAGAATATGCAATCTGTTCTGACTCCACAAGATTTGGTTTATCCGCCTATGACCACATCGTATTGGATGGTACTAAGGTAGAAGAAAACCAGATTATCTATTAAGAATTAATACTTGACATCATAAGCTTCATGCCCCATAATATTATGGTATTTAGGTATAGTATATAGTGCGTTATTGTGTGTTTCACCAGTAACAGAAGATGGGAGTTTATTATTATGGCTAATTTTTTTAACAGAGTATTTAGTGCGTTTAATTTTCTTGATGAAGAAGATGACGATTATGATGAAGATGATTATGATGAAGAAGAGGATGACGATGATGAAGAAGAAGATGTAAAACCATCCTTCTTCAGTCGTAATAAGAGAAGTAAGGCACGGGAAGAGGATTTGGATGATGAACCAGCTCCTTCAAAACGTCCTGCTTCCAATAACATCGTTTCTTACAATCAGCCAGCCAAGAAGCCGGCAGCTAAGACTTCATCCCAGTTATTACTTCGTGTAATTAAGCCAGTATCCTTAGAGGATGGTCGTGATATTTCTGACACCTTAACCTCTGGCCGTGCCGTTGTATTAAATCTGGAAGATGTGGATGCAGATCTTGCACAGAGAATTATTGATTTTTCTTCCGGAGCATGTTATAGCATCGGTGGTAATTTATTAAAGATTTCTACTTATATCTTTGTTGTTACCCCTTCAAGCATTGATGTTTCTGGAGATATCAGTAGTATTATGAATGCTGTTTCCCAGTCCCAGCAGACTGCCAATGTGAATTATAATGCAGGTGGTCAGTTTAGTTCGAATTATAATACGAACTCCAATTATGGGGCTACTTCCGGAACAGGTTATCCAGGTTCTACGAATTATTATGGTGGTGCATCTGGATCTAATTCTTCCAATACTTCTGGTTCTTTTAATCAGAATCGTTATCGCTATTAATTGGATGATGTATTTGCTAGCTGCATTGATTGTACGAATCAATGCAGCTAATTTTATCTTATCGGAAAAAAATAAAAGAAGAAACGAATTCGTTTGAAAGAGGAGGCTTATCTATGTCCCAGAAGATCACCGTATCTTATGAAAATCAACCATGTTATGATATCGTTATTGCACCGGATTTTTCTTTATTAAAGGATGAATTGTTAAAACTTTCTATTACAGGAAAGAAACTTGCAATTATTACGGATTCCCATGTAATGCCCCTATATGCCAAGGAAGTAGCTTCCATATTGGAGTCTGCGGGAAATAAGGTATTTACTTATGCATTTGCAGCGGGAGAAGCGAATAAGAATTTAAATACTGTGGAACAGGTGTATGAATTTTTAATTGCCAATCAATTCGATCGGACGGACTGCTTAGTGGCTTTAGGCGGTGGTGTGGTTGGTGATTTATGTGGTTATGCAGCTGCCACCTATCTTCGTGGAGTTTCCTTTATTCAGATTCCAACCACCCTCTTATCCCAGGTGGATTCTTCCATTGGAGGAAAGACGGGAGTGGATTTTAAGTCCTATAAGAATATGGTTGGTGCCTTCCATATGCCAAAACTGGTATATACGGCTCTTCATACCTTAAAGAGCTTGGATGAACGCCAGTTTAATTCCGGTCTTGGAGAAATCATTAAGCATGGAATTATTAAGGATGCTGCATATTATGCTTGGTTACAGTCCCATGTGAAGGAGATTAAGTCCTTGGATGTGGATACTTTAGAATATATGATTCGCATCAGTGATGAGATTAAGCGCCAGGTAGTGGAAAAAGATCCGAAGGAGAAGGGGGAACGTGCTCTCTTAAATTTCGGTCATACCTTGGGTCATGCCATGGAAAAGCAGATTTATGAACATTATTATCATGGAGAATGCGTTGTTCTTGGTATGATTGCAGCCATGCAGATTTCCTTAAAGCGTGGATTAGTAACTGAGGAAGAATTTCAGGATTTTATCAAACTATGTCAGGATTTTCAGTTCCCACTCACCGTATCCGGTGTGGATGCGCAGGCAGTGATTGCTGCCACCAAGAATGATAAGAAGGCACTTTCTGGAAAGATTAAATTTATTCTGGCCAATTCCATTGGTCAGGCCTTTATCGATCTTACCGTAAGCGAAGAAGAGATGAAAGAATCTTTAACTTCCGTATTACGCTAGTAAAGGAGTGGCAGAGAATGAAGAAAAATCTATGGTGGAGTCTTGGGGGACTATGCAGTGTTACCCTGTTGATTCTCTTAGATCAATGGACCAAAATCTGGATGTTTTCCCATCATGAACTTCATGATTTAATGGATGTACTTCCAGGAGTATTTGGTTTTTATAATTTAAAAAATTATGGTTCTGCATTTGGCATGTTACAGGGAGCGAGACTCTTCTTTATTCCCTTTACCATCCTGGTGATGGGATTTTGTGTGTGGGCATTTATCAAGACCCCTAAGACAACCCACTATATTCCTGTATTATGTTCCATGATTTTATTGGTTGCAGGAGCCATTGGCAATTTAATTGATCGAATTTTATTCGGATTTGTTCGTGATTTTATCTATTTTTATATGATTGATTTTCCAGTATTTAATGTGGCAGATATGTATGTGGTAATTTCTGTATTTTTATTCATTATTTTACTTTTTACAGTAAATAAGGATGAGAAGGACTTTGACTATCTGAAATCGAAGAAGGAGAATCAAACAGAAGTGAGGTAGGAATGCGGGAATTAGTATTGGAAATTGAAGAGGAAGTTTGCGAACGCTTGGATAAATACATTTCTAGCTTATTCCCCGATCTTTCTCGTTCCTATATTCAAAAACTTATTAAGGAACAGGAAATTCTGGTAGCCTCCGAAAAGTCCGGTGGCATTCCAAAGCCCATTAAGGCCAGTGTACAGCTTGCAGCAAATGACCAATTGCATATTCATATTCCGGATCCGGAAGTACTTGATATTGAACCGGAAGATATTCCCCTAGATATTTTATATGAAGATGAGGATTTATTATTTATTAATAAACCTAAGGGAATGGTGGTACATCCTGCTCCAGGGCATTATTCCGGTACATTAGTGAATGCGATTATGTATCATTGTAAGGATCAGTTATCCGGCATTAATGGAGTACTTCGTCCCGGCATTGTGCATCGGATCGATATGAATACCACTGGGGTTTTAGTTGTCTGTAAGAATGATGAAGCCCATCAGCATGTGGCAGCGCAATTAGCAAAGCATAGTATTACCAGGGAATATGAAGCAATCTGTATGAATTCCTTTGGTGAGAATGTATCCGGTACCGTGGATGCGCCTTTAGCAAGGGCAAAGAATGATCGAATGAAGATGGCTATTGATCCGATGGGAAAGCGTGCCGTTACCCATTATGAAGTACTGACTAATTTTAGCGGCTATGCCCATATTCTCTGTCGTCTTGAGACGGGAAGAACCCACCAGATCCGTGTGCATATGGCCTCCATTCATCATCCTTTATTAGGGGATGAACTCTATGGACCGAAAAAATGTCCTTTCTCTTTAGAAGGACAGTGCCTCCATGCAAGAACCTTGGGGTTAATTCATCCAAGAACGGGAGAATATATAGAAGTTCATGCAAAGCGCCCGGAGTATTTTGAGAACTTGCTTCATCGTTTTAGTTCCATCTAAATGGCGAAAGAGGAGAGTACCATGACGATTTCCTATTCGGAAGAATTACTTGATTATATGAAGCTAAAAAAGAAGAATTGTATTTTAGTGGAAGCCTGTGAATGTAATAATACAGAAATTGAAATCTGTGAACTCCATGTTTATCTGGTGGATGAAAAGCGAAAGAACTTTTTCCTTCAAAAGAAGGGGTATGGTTGTAAGGAAACAGAACATGGAACCATATTATTTCCGCCCATGAAATTAGAATTAGCGGAGCATATCAGCTTCTCACTTAAGAAATTTTTGTGTTTTACCCGAATCGCCTATGAAGGAATTCGAATTTAATTAAGAATCTTAAGTTTATCCCATCGGATTTTCTGGTGGGATTTTCTTTTTTAACTTGAAAGCAAATTTTACTTAAAATTGTGAAAAAAATGTGTCTGTTTTGTATTGTTTTTTCTGTGAAATGGGTATATAGTTTTAAATAGTGTGAAATGAAATGAGACGAGAGTTATTGACATGACCTATACTGTATCCGAAGCAACGAACAAAATGCTTTCTAGTTATGAAGCATATTATAATGTGCATCCCATGGAGGGACCGATGGAAGAATTGGTTGCTCGATGTGATTATTTTTCTCATACGGAAGGAAAATTATTATCCAAAAATGATCCTTCCTATCGCACCTACTCGGAAGAATTTATCTATCTTTTCCAATGTAAGCATCTTACCTTGGAAACCTTAAACAAATTCCTTGCATATATACAGACGGATGGAGCAGAGCGCATGAATGTGGGACAGGGACATATGTTTACCTATCTAACTCCTGTAATCATCTGTGAGACCAGCGACGAAGAGGCTATCAAAGCTCTTCGCAAGATCCGTATTTTCAAAAGTTTTCGATTCTCTTTCCACGGTTGGATGGAAGTCCACGCCGCCATGTTGGAGGTTAATAACAGTAATACCATCACAACCAATCGCAGTGGCAAATCTGTGGGAAAAGTGTTGAAAAGTGTTCTATTATCAACAAAGAAAAGGAGAAGATTATAAGATGAACACAGTTGTACTTTTACTTCTCAGCATCGCTGTACTTGTCGTAGGTTATATCTTTTACGGAAGATACCTCGTTAAGCAGTGGGGTGTTGGTGAAGGAAACTTAGAAACACCTGCACATACCATGCAGGACGGCATTGATTATGTTCCAGCCAGCGCTCCTGTACTGATGGGACATCATTTTTCATCAATTGCCGGAGCAGGTCCTATTACCGGACCAATTTCCGCAATCGGCTTTGGCTTTGGCTGGGGCGCTTGCGTTCTTTGGATTCTGATCGGAGGTATTTTCTTCGGTGGTGTCCATGATTTTGGTGCATTATTTGCATCCGTTCGTCACGGTGGTAAGTCCATCGGTGAAATCATTGCAATTAACATGGGCCGTAGAGCTAAGAGATTATTCATTATTTTCTCTTACCTTACCTTAATCCTTGTAGTTGCAGCATTCGGTGCTATTGTAGCATCTACATTTGCAGCAAAGTATACGGATGGTGTACTTGATGTGGCAGCTTCAGAAGCTCCTGCACAGGTTGCTATGGTATCTTTACTCTTTATCTTAATTGCAATCGTATTTGGTTTCTGCGTATATCGTAAGAATATGCCAATGCCAGTGGCTACTTTAATTGGTATTGTTGCCATTGTTGCAATTATTGCAATCGGTATTAACTGGCATCCAATTTATCTTTCTAACAAGACTTGGATGATCCTTGTTGGTATATATATTACCGTTGCTTCTGTAACTCCTGTATGGATTTTATTACAGCCAAGAGACTACCTGTCCAGCTTCTTACTTTATTCAATGCTTGGACTTGCAGTGGTTGCTGTATTCCTTGCTCATCCATCCATGGATAGCCTTCCAGTAATTCAGGCTGCAGATGCTTCTAAGCCAGTATTCCCAGTTCTCTTTACCACCATTGCCTGTGGTGCGATTTCCGGTTTCCATTCCTTGGTTTCTTCCGGTACCACCTCCAAGCAGTTGGATAAGGAAAGCGATGCAAAGCCAATCGCTTACGGTGGAATGTTATTAGAGTGTGTACTTGCTGTATTAACCTTATGTGCGATTGCTTATGCATATCAGTACAATGCAGCCAATCCAGATTCTGCATTAAAGGGTGCTACTGCAATCTTTGGTGGTGGTATTGCTCATATGATCGATGATGTAATTCCAGGTACTTATCATGTACTTTACACCTTATTAGTACTTACTTATTCTGCATTCTGTTTAACTTCTTTGGATACCGCAACTCGTCTTGCACGTTTCATGTTCCAGGAATTCTGGATTGATTCTACCAAGGGTGAGACCGTTGAAAATGTTACCGGTTACAAGAAGTTCCTTGCAAACCCATATGTTGCAACCATCATCACTGTAGTTCTTGGTATTGCACTTGGTATGGGTGGATATGCTAAGATCTGGGCATTGTTCGGATCTGCGAACCAGTTACTTGCAGCACTTGGTTTACTTGCTGTTGCAGCATGGTGTGCAAATGTTGGAAAGAACAATAAGATGTTAATTCTCCCAACCATCTTCATGCTGTTAGTAACCATTTCTTCCCTTGCTATTAATACCTTAGATCAGTTCAAGGTAATTAAAGCAGGTGGAGCAGACTGGGGTCCATATGTACAGGCTGTACTTGGTATCTTATTGATTATCCTTTCATTATTCCTTGCTGTTGAGGGAGCTCAGGTAATCTTTAAGAAGAAGCCGGTTGAAAAGAACTAATCCCTTCTTGTAAGAAGGCTTTGGGGCGTCGCAATTGCGGCGCCCTTTTTTTCTGCAAATGTAGTAAACGTACGTAATTCTCTTTTTTCCCATATGGGGCAAGGGTTTTCGTGGAAGTTTTAACATATTTGTGCTATAATAGAAGAGTCTAAAAAGGCAAAACCCTATGGGGCGTGGATCAATGAGCGGAGGTGCATTCTATGACAGACAACTTAATTATTACAATTGGTCGCGAATATGGTAGCGGTGGACATGAAATTGGAGAACAACTTGCGAAACAATTGGGTGTAAAGTGCTACGATAAGGAATTATTGGAACTTGCTGCAAAAGATAGTGGATTATGTTCTGAGATTTTAGAACATCATGACGAGCGTCCAACCAATAGTTTTTTATATAATTTGGTAATGGACACCTATTCTTTGGGATATTCCGCAGTATCCAATTATATTGATATGCCCATTAATCACAAGGTATTCCTGGCACAGTTTGATGCCATTAAAAAATTAGCAGAGAAGGAAAGCTGCGTGATTGTTGGTCGTTGCGCGGATTATGCCCTGGAAGAATATCCGAATGTGGTTCGCGTCTTCGTACATGCGCCTTACAAGAGTCGTGTAGAACGGATTAAAGAACGTAGGGGAGTGGACGATAATAAGGCATTTGAGCTGATTACCAAGACGGATAAGAGTCGTGCCAACTATTATAATTATTATTCTTCTAAGAAATGGGGCGAGGCTAAGACTTATGATCTTACCATTGATAGTTCCAAGCTTGGATTAGAAGGAAGTATTGCTGTCATTAAGGCCTTTATTGAGGCTCGTAAATAATATCACATACAGGAGTAGGAAATCGACATGAATACCATGCAATCCCATACAGTTTATCAGTCAAAGCGAAATCGCTTGAAGGAATGGAGTAAGGATCCTTTATGTGGACCTTATCTTTATGCAATTGGTGGGATTACTTTAATTTCTGCCTGGCTGATTACCATCTGTATATTGTAGAAAAAAACTCGCTCATCCTTACGGATGAACGAGTTTTTTGATTCTCATCGTATGTCTAGTCGCACAAGACCAACCACTTTTCCCATAATCTGACAATCCGGTACAATAATTGGATCTAGCGCATCATTCTCTGGCTGAAGACGAATATGGTCCCCTTCCTTATAAAAACGCTTCACAGTACTGGAATCATCAATTAAAGCCACCACAATTTCACCATTGGAAGCGGTATTCTGCTTTCGCACAATAATATGATCCCCATCGAAAATACCCACATTGATCATACTATCCCCATGTACTTCCAACATAAAGATTTCTCCCATGGGTAAAAACTCCGTTGGAATTGGGAAGAAATTATTAATATGCTGTACTGCCAGGATTGGATCCCCTGCAGCCACATCTCCCAACATAGGAACATTGACCATATCTCTACGGGTTAAATTGAAGGAATCATCAATAATCTCAATGGTTCTTGGCTTACTTGGATCTCTTCGAATATATCCATTCTTCTCCAGTGTCTCAAGATGAGAGTGGACGGAAGAGGTGGATTTAAGATTCACCGCATCACAGATATCTCGAACGGATGGCGGATAACCTCGATGAAGGATCTCAGATTTAATAAATTCTAGAATTTCCATCTGTTTGTCTGAAATTCTACCATTTTTCATCGCTTTACCTCCATAACAAAGCCCTTTGTTATCATGTTTCTAACTCATGATAGCATACCCCATCATAAAAAGCAAACATATTTTCCGAAAAAATGTTCGATTTCTTGTTGACAAACATTTGTTCGAATGATATATTATGTTCAAGATAACGAACAGATGTTCGTAAGATGCATGTAACTTATTTTTAGGATTCAAGGGAGATGGAAGAATGAGTGGAGATGTAATTGTAATGGAAGATAAAGTGAATGGACGGAGAAGATATACTTCTTCTAAGAAGAAGGCGCTTCGTAGAAAGAAAGCTATGATCCGTAAGATCCGTATAGCATCCGTAATTGCTGTGATCGTATTAATCTTAGTAGCTCTTGGAATTCATAATCATGTATGGGCTGCCAATACCACTTTGGAGCGTTCCTATTATAGCTATGAAGTTCAGCCGGGGGATAGTCTGTGGGAGATTGCAAGTATTTATGCACCTTCTTGCAATATGAGCGTGAAATCCTACATGAAGGAAATGAAAGAGATGAATCATATTACCAATAATCAGATTGTCAGTGGCAAGAAATTAATTATTTTTACGTTAAATGAATAATTTTAGTTGA
Organism: Lachnospiraceae bacterium; assembly: GCA_024696615.1. GTDB lineage: Bacteria > Bacillota > Clostridia > Lachnospirales > Lachnospiraceae > MGBC120314. The sequence continues at coordinate 28,769 of JAILGS010000036.1, read as the reverse complement.
TTTTATTCCCGAAATAACCGATACTTAAGGTGTAACAAGGAGTTATTTTTACTGGTGATCGGGGGTGTTCACAATGAAATGTAGAAGAACTCCAATTATTGGTGATGCAGAGCGATATGAATTAGGCAAGGGCCTGGAAGATGGCTTCGAGCTTTGGACCGATATCATTACCAAGGGTTGGATTGTAACCACGAATTTAATTAAAGTACAGCGGGAAGATGGAACCATTGTTTGTCCATATATTACTCATCGCAGGGGCAGAACCTTTATTGGCGATGGAGACTATATTATTATTGAAGATGATGGTACCAAGCATGTAGTTGGACAGGATAAATTCCCACTTCGTTTTGAAATTGTGGAGGAATAAGGAGTTTCCACTCCATAAGATATAATAAAAAACAATCCCAGGATAGCAGGCAGATTCCTTGCCTGCTATCTTTATGATTTCCTATTTCCCAACATAAGCAAGATGATATAGAATAAGCAAGGTTATATAGAATAAGCAAGAAAAGAGAATCCCATGAACACATTTAGCACATTATTAACATCAAAAAAACTCTCCAAAGGACTGGAGGCTATGAAGATTACCAATCCTACCAAGGTACAGGAAGCTGTATATGGCGCCTTCATGGAAGGAAAGGATATTATTGCCAAGGATAAGACCGGTTCTGGAAAGACCTTAGCATATTTAATTCCATGCATTGAACGGGCCCTGGCTCGCATGGAGGAAGATCATAGTCGATGTCGAACCATCATTCTTTTACCAACCTATGAATTAGTGATGCAGGTTCAGCATGTCACCTTACAATTATTACAAAAAAGCCAGCTGGATCTTCGAAGTGTGGCACTTCCTGGAAATGCTAATATCAAACATCAGGTGGATGCATTAAAGGGAAAGCCTGAAATCATTATTGGCACTAGTGGAAGAGTGTTGGAATTAATTCAGATGAAGAAGATCTCCGGACCTACCATTGCCACATTAGTGGTGGATGAAGCGGATCATATGATGGATAAGTATAATTTGGATGGCTTAAAAGCAGTAAAGAAATGCCTTTATAAGGACACACAGATTGCATTCTTTTCTGCCAGCATGAATGAGAAAGCGATTCGTATTGCTAAAGAATTATCCACAGAGCCTTTTCTTGCCCTTTCTAAGGAAGAGGAACGGATTCCTGCATCCATTACCCATCTTTATATTAAAGCGCCTAGAAACGAGAAAATCGAGGCTCTGCGCAGTTTATTAAGCACCGAGGAATGTAAGGATCAAAAAATCATGCTCTTTGTGAATCGTACTTATGATGCGGAGGAAGTATATGAAAAGCTTTCGTTCCATCATTATAAAGTATGTAATCTGGTGGGAACCAAGGATAAAAAAGAACGTAAGGATGCTATGGAAGGATTTCTCTCCGGAAAGTATCAGATCTTAATTTCTACGGATTTAGCTGCCAGGGGCATGGATATTTCCGATATCTATGGTGTTATTAATCTATACCTTCCTACGGATTCCAGGGATTATCTCCATCGTGCCGGCCGTTGTGGTCGTCAGGGAAAACCTGGAATTTGTATGAATCTATTAACCATAAATGAATCCAAGCGTCTTTCCGAATTAGAAAATCAATTTTCCATTCATTTTCAGGAAGCATTTTTTGAACATGGAAAGTTAAAGATTTCCTCCAAATAAAGAAAGAATCCGTAATTTATCCATTATTTTTCTTTACAAACCCCAAAAAGGGGAGTAAGATAGGGATATAGGTTATTTCGCTAAACCATAGTTTTACGAAATTCATATAGGAAATTTCAGGAATATTGGAGGTATTGTCTTATGGCATCGAATTCTAATAAAACCTATCATGATCAGGTTACGATTCAGAATATGGTGAAACTTCGGGAATTATTAAAGGAACTTCCTGCATTTGTTGCGGATTATTTCCGTGGTATTGAATTTACCACCGAATCCCGTACCAGATTATCCTATGCCATAGATTTAAAAACCTTCTTTAGCTATATTCAAGAAAATAATCCCATCTATAAGAATATGCCCATGCATCAGTTCCCTATTTCGATTCTAGAGCAAATTACATCCTATGATATTGAGGAATATTTAAGTTATATTCGTTATTATGAAAAAGACGGAAAAACTTATACCAATAATGATCGAGCTATTAAGCGAAAACTATCCTCCATACGTAGTTTTTATCGATATTTTCATCAAACCAAGCGAATTGATGTGAATCCTTCGGAACAGGTATTAATTCCTAAGATTCATGAAAAAAATATAGTTCGTCTAGAAATTAACGAAGTATCCGAACTCTTGGATCATGTGGAATCCGGGGAACAATTAAGCAAATTACAGCAGGTTTATCATGAAAAATTAAAAACCAGGGATATGGCCATCTTAACCCTGTTATTAGGTACAGGAATTCGTGTATCCGAATGTGTTGGACTGGATTTAACGGATGTGGATTTTGAAAATCAATGCATTAAGGTGATCCGAAAAGGCGGATATGAAGATATTGTATACTTTGGAGATGAAGTAAGGGATGCTTTGGCAGATTATTTTGAAGAAAGGGGCACTCTCACACCGAATGAGGGCCATGAACAGGCACTCTTCCTCTCCCGCCAGAATCGCAGGATTACCGTGCGTAGCGTGGAGATTTTAGTAAAGAAATATGCCACCACCGTTACCACATTAAAGAAAATCACTCCCCATAAATTACGAAGTACCTATGGTACCAATTTATATCAGGAAACCGGGGATATTTACTTAGTGGCCGATGTATTAGGACATAAAGACGTGAATACTACCAGAAAGCATTATGCGGATGTTTTGGATGAAACCAAGCGCCGTGCCAAGGATGCAGTTCGCTTACGAACCGAGCAAGATTCCAAAGAATAATACGAAATAAGTAAGGATCCGAAATATTATAAAATAATATAAAATAATCCGAATGAGTAATACGATGAATAATACGAAATAAATGTGAAAAAGCACAAGGTATACATAAATACTTTATGTATACCTTGTGCTTTTTTATTCCAAATTCTTATTTTTCTTATAATGCCTTCTTAATTGCATCCAGTAATTCATCATATTCTTCGAATGCTGGATACTGTGGGTACTGTGCCTTAATAGCATCCGTACTCTTAAAGAGGAATCCTGCCTTACTAGCCTCGATCATTCCAAGGTCATTATGGCTATCACCACTGGCAATGGTCTCAAATCCGATGGACTGTAAAGCCTTCACTGTGGTTAACTTGGACTTCTCACAACGCATCTTAAAACCGGTAATTTCCCCATTCTCGGCAACTTCCAAAGTATTGCACATAATGGTTGGCCAACCAAGCTTCTTCATTAATGGGGTTGCGAACTGAGTAAATGTATCACTAATAATAATCACCTGAGTGATGGAACGAAGCTCATCTAAGAATTCCTTCGCACCTGGAAGGGGATCGATCTTTGCGATGGTCTCCTGGATTTCCTTTAATCCAAGTCCATGCTCCTTTAAAATTCCAATTCTCCACTTCATTAACTTATCGTAATCTGGTTCGTCACGAGTGGTTCTCTTTAGCTCTGGAATACCGGAAGCTTCTGCAAAGGCAATCCAGATTTCAGGAACTAAAACACCTTCAAGATCCAAACATACAATATTCATGTCACTCATTTTTTTATCCACCTTTATTTCATATGATTCCAGTTAAAACACTGCGTTCCAATTATATCCTATTTGTACTATGGGTTGCAAGAAGAAACCCGATGCCAGAAAGGGATTTATGGTAAAAATTCATTGGCAGAAATCCAGGTTCCATCCCTCCAAATACGTTCAATATCATAAAATGCCCGGTTTTCCTGATCAAAGATATGCACAACCACATCGTTAAAGTCCAATAAAATCCAATTCGCACCATGATATCCTTCCACGTTTCGAGGAAAAACATCTACTTTTCCAAGTTCCTCCTGTACGGAGTCCGCTAAAGCCTGTACCTGGCGATCCGAATTACCGGATACCACAATAAAATAGTCCGTCATAATGGATACTTCCGAAATATCGATAATTCGAAGATCCACACCTTTCTTTTCATCCAATGCACTTGCTGCAATTTTTGCCATTTCTTTCGAGGTCATAATTCCTGCCTTTCTATCCAAATGTATGGATTCTTGGAATGGATCTTCGATTCCCATATATTAACGCTTCTTGATCCATTCTTGATAATACTCATATGTTTTCTGGGTCATGGGATCTAGTGTAAGTTCCTTCTTCTTTAGGTACTCCAAAGTATCCCCACTAATACGATATACTGCCTGATCTAAATCATGGAATGCCAAAGCACGAAGTTCCGTTAAATTCGGCTGTTTATCCCGGCCAGGCTCAATATAATCCGCAACAAAAATAATCTTTTCAAGAAGATTCATATCCGGTTTTCCCGTGGTATGATAAATGATGCTTCCAAGGATTTCCTCATCACTAACCCCATACTTTTCTCTGGCTAATAAAGCCCCCAGTTTCGAATGTAACAGGGATGGATTCTCATATTCAATCTCCGTAATTTCAATCCCATTATTCTCACAGATTGTAATTTTTTCCGGATTTGGGATACATTTGGCACAATCATGCAATAATCCTGCTAAGAATGCCTTATGATAATCGTAGGAAACACTCATGGCTAAGGATACTGCGGTATTAGCCACACCCATGGTATGTTCATAACGCTCCTTATCCAAATCCTCTTTTAATTCTTTCCGAATCATCTTCAGACGCTTCTTCTCGTCCTCTTCTTCCATCAGATGATATCGAAATTCATTATATTCATGTAATACATTTGCCATAATGCTCCTCCATATTTTACATAAATATTTTATGTAGACCAAACGTATAGCAGCAATTCACATGAGTTGTCATAAAGAATTTATGTAGACTATCCCCTATTCTTCCTCCGATTGATACAATTTTTGCTCCACAATATAAGAAAGAACCTTGGGATCCATATATTCCATAAGGTCTGCAATTTGCTCCCGAATCTTGGTGGAACTAACCGGAATTAATTCCATGGCTAAAGGATACATGGTAGCCTGATAACGATGGCGCATGGACTCCAAGGTGGCATAAAACTCCTCTTCTTCCATTCCCTCCCTGGGAGCCACTAAGAAGGTGCAAAGCTTTGCTAAATCCTCCGGCCTTCTCCAGGTGGAAAACTGAGCCAGAGAATCCCCGCCGATGATATAGTAATAATCCACCTCCGGATGAAGGGCAGTGAGTTCTTCCATGGTTTCCACGGTATAGCTATAGCCCTCCCGTTCAATCTCCATGGTATCAATATACCCTTGCGGAAAATCTAAAATGGCCTTTTCAAGTAGGGCCACCCGGTCTTTGGCGGAAAGGATTTTAGCCCCCTTCTTATGAGGCGGATCCCCACTTGGAAGAAACATGATTCGGTCCAAATGATATTGTTCCAATGCACATTTTGCCATGGCAATATGGCCTAAATGCACGGGATTAAAGGTTCCTCCCATAATTCCAATCTTCATACGCTGCCTCCCGTTTTCGATCAGATTAAGAGCAAAACTTATTCTTCGTCCTTCTTCTTGGTCTTAGGAAGCTCAATCTTACGATTCTTTTCTTCCTTCGCCTGCTTATATAATACAATCTTGCGACCAATCACCTGAACCACTTCGGATCTGGTACGTTCTGCTAAAACCTCTGCAATGGCTCTTGGATCATCATCACAATTCTTTAATACAGTAATCTTAATTAATTCCCGCTTCTCCAAAGCTTCACTGATCGCCTTGGTATTTTCAGGAGTTACACTTCCCTTTCCCATCTGGAAAATAGGATCAATCGTCATTGCTAACCCCTTTAAATAGGCACGCTGCTTACTAGTCATCATCGACCTCCATGTTATCCAAAACTCTTATTTGATCAAAAAATCTTATTCATAGAATTCAAAATCAATAAAGTCGATGCGAACCGTATCGCCTTCCTGAATTCCAGCTTCTTTTAATTTATCAATAACACCTGCGTCATATAAGAACTTCTGGAAGAATGCAAATCCTTTCTCAGAGTCCAAATTCGTATAACCAAGCATCTTATCAATACGAGGACCATATACAAGATAAACTCCATCCACATCCTTTTCAATGGTAAATGGATCTTCCGGATTATCCTGAAATTCTTCTGGGAAGAATTCACGTTCAAAGATCACTGGAGCCTCTTCACAGGTCTGTAATAAGTCATATACATGATAGAGTAATTCCTTCACACCCTGACCGGATACTGCAGAGATTGGGAAAATCTTTACATTCTCCCCTCCAAAAGCCTCTTCTAACCGTGCTACAGGGGACTTGGTTTCTCCATCATCATAGTAGGAATCCATCTTGTTGGCTGCGATCACCCAAGGGCGCTCCAATAATTTTGGATTATATTTTACAAGTTCTGCATTAATGAGACGAATATCTTCCACCGGATCTCGGCCTTCCACACCGGCAGCATCCACCACATGAATTAACACTTTGCATCGCTCAATATGCTTTAAGAACTGAATTCCAAGGCCGATGCCATCGGAGGCACCTTCAATCAGACCTGGAATATCCGCCATAACAAAGCCCTTATTTCCTTCCAGATCCACCACTCCAAGATTTGGCGAAATGGTGGTGAAATGGTAATTGGCAATCTTTGGACGGGCATTGGTAACACGGGATAAAAGGGTGGATTTACCCACATTTGGAAATCCTACCAAACCAACATCCGCAATTACCTTTAACTCTAATCGAACCCATAATTCCTTGGATTCCTGTCCTGGTTGTGCGTATTTTGGCGCCTGCATGGTAGGGGTAGCAAAATTCATATTGCCCTTTCCACCACGACCACCTTTTAAAATCACTTCCCGCACATTGTCACCGGACATATCCGCAATCACCTTATCGGATTCATCATCCTTAATCACAGTTCCTTCCGGCACTTTAATAATGAGGTCAGCACCATCTTTTCCATGACAACGTCTCTTGCCGCCTTCTTCGCCACTTTCCGCAACATACTTACGAACATGACGAAAATCTGTTAAGGTATTTAATCCCTTATCCACGACAAAGATAATATCTCCACCACGGCCGCCATCGCCGCCATCCGGACCTCCGTCCGGAACATATAATTCACGACGGAAGCTCACATGGCCATCGCCGCCTTTACCAGATTTAATAAATATTTTCGCACTATCGGCAAACATGGTCTACCTCCCTAAACTCATTTCTAGAAAAAAGAGCCCCAAACCAAGACGATTTGGAGCTCCATAGTTCGTACATTAATTCAAAGAATTAAGCTTCTGTAGAATATACAGAAACCTGCTTCTTATCTCTGCCCATTCTTTCGAAACGAACAACACCATCAACAAGTGCAAATAATGTATCGTCCTTACCACGACCAACATTTGTACCTGGATGAATCTTAGTACCACGCTGTCTGTAGAGGATGTTACCAGCTAAAACGAACTGGCCATCTGCTCTCTTAGCGCCAAGTCTCTTAGACTCAGAATCTCTACCGTTCTTAGTAGAACCTACACCCTTCTTATGTGCGAAGAATTGAAGATCAAGATATAACATAGGAATTACACCTCCTTGGAAATTACTTGTAAATACTCGTCATTACCAGCACTAATTCCCTTGATTCCAAGTTCCAGTGCATTCAGTAAGACTTCTGCTTTCTCGCTGACCAAGTCCGGATTCTTTAGTGAGAATGTAATGGTTGCATCTTCGGCATCCTGATCCGCTTCAAACTCATCCAGCGTAAAACGCTCAATGGAATTAACGGTATTAATCACTAAAATCGAAACCGCAGCACAGACAATATCCTTACCGGAATCATCATAAGCCGCATGACCTTCAGAGATAAAGCCTACAATTTTGTCAGCCTTTTTTAAAAGTGTGACAGTTATCATAATCAGTTACCCGATTAAGCGTTGATCTTGTCGATCTTAACTTCTGTGAACAGCTGTCTGTGGCCGTTCTTCTTATGGTAGCCGATCTTTCTCTTGTACTTGTAAACAACGACCTTCTTGCCCTTGCCTTCCTTAACTACGGAAGCAACAACAGAAGCACCAGCTACTGTTGGATTACCAACCTTAGCTTCGCCGTTATTAACGAAAAGAACCTGGTCAAAAGTTACAGTCTCGCCAGCGTCTACGCCAAGCTTTTCAACTCTGATCACGTCGCCTTCCTTAACTGTGTACTGCTTACCACCTGTTGCAATAATTGCGTACATATGGACCCTCCTTAAATACTTACTCGCCAGCTATGGTGATGTGAAACATACTTATACCTCGCTGTGCGGCACACTCAATGATAATAACATTCACTATTTCAAATGTCAAACAAAAATCCCATATTTTCTTGGGATAATATGTATAAAATACAATACATAGAAGATTTTCTTTCTCTCTCCTATTTCTTTAACTGCTCATGTAATGGCTTTTTTACTTTCTTTCTGGTGATTTCCACCAGTCCAAGCCCGGTAATATCAATGATCTTTGTCTTTACCCGATCCTTTTGTAGTTCCTGTTCTAAAAGCTCTAAGAGAGCTTCTTCATGCTCCTTGGAAGAAAGATCGATAAAATCCACAAGAATGATTCCGGAATAATTCCGAAGTCGTAACTGTGCAGCAATCTCCACTGCCGCTTCGCAATTAATCTTAAAAAATCCCTTTTCCCGAATCGCTTCCTGAGCTTCCTTCGTTAATCCTTTTTTTACTCCCGAAGGATCAATGTATTTTCCTGTATTTACATCGATTACCGTTAAAGCTTCCGTCGGTTCAATGACTAAATATCCGCCGGATTTTAGCCATACATTTTTTCTTAATGCTTCCTCCATACGGTGGGCTAAGGAATAACATTTGTCTAAAGGAAGTAAATCATCCTGGTAGAGACGAAGTTTTTCCTTAAGGGAAGGAATGGGAAGTTCTTTTAACAGATCATATACTTCTTTAAGATCCGTAACGACTTCGGATAATTCCTCCATTCGGGTATCCCTTACCACCTTCACATATTCCGGCTCCATCTGGTACATGCAAGTACAGCCCTTTCTGGTTGGAGCATGGAGTAAGATTTCATAATACCGTTTTACCAGAAGTGTAAATTCTTCCTGTAAAGGAGCTAAATCCCCCTTGGTAAGAAGTTCTTCGCAGTTGGTTCTTGCAACCACCTGCACTCCTAAGGAGTCCAGGGAAAGAATCTTTTCGATCAAAGGCTCCGCTTCCACGGCCTGCTTTAAAAAATTACGAAGGATTGTTTCCTGCTTCTTGGGAGTAATCTTATTGGACACAGAAATATTACACCCCGGCAATTTTCGATCCCTGGTGATTGCCACATAGGTTCCGGAACAGTTTAAATAACTGGAAACAATGGGTGCTTTCGTCTTAACTGCTTCCCGCTCCACCTGTACTAAGAGCAAGTCTCCTTCACATACAGCGGAGGTATTCTTCCTGTGGCAGAATATGCTGTTGGGATTATCTGGCAGGGAGTAATAACATTTGAGCCCTGGAAGCACTTCTACGAAGGCAGCCTGAATGGATTTTACCACCTTCTCCACACGCCCTACATAGATATTTCCAAGCATGAAAGAAGCCTCTTCTTCATGCAAAGAGGCCTCCAACATCGTATAATAATCATACAACGCAGTTACTATTTGATTCTTATAACGGGTAATGATCAGTGAATTCATAACCTTCCTAATCCTCTAAGACTGCTAAATCACGATAAAAACAGGAACGATTTCCTGTATGGCAGGCTGCACCCACCTGATCCACCTTGGCAAGCAAAGTGTCATTATCGCAATCAATAGCAATACTTTGTACATACTGAAAATGGCCGGAAGTTAAGCCCTTAATCCACAATTCATTACGGGATCTGGAATAATAAGTCATTACTCCCGTATCTAAAGTGGCATTGAATGCTTCTTCATTCATATAGGCCATCATTAACACATCATTATTTTGGGCATCCTGTACAATGACAGGAACTAAACCATCGGAATTTAATTTCATATCTTCCCAGGTAAAAGAAGCCTTTAGAGCCTTCTCCACCACCGGACGAAAAGAACCATCTTCTAGTTGAATCACACGCAAGTCTTCCATTAAATAACTCCCTTCGTAGATAACACATCCTCAATTCTAGGATCCAAGCTGGTAGCCTGATCTAAAGCCTTGGCAAATCCCTTAAACATGGCTTCAATAATATGATGATTATTCTCACCATACATTTCCTTCAAGTGAAGATTCATCATGGCTGCATAGGATACGGCATAGAAGAATTCCTTTACCATCTCCGTATCAAAATATCCCACACGATCCGTGGTGAAATTGGCATCAAAAGCAAGGTATGGTCTGCCGCAAAGATCCACAGCAGCTAAAATTAACGTTTCATCCATGGGAAGAAGGAAGGAGCCATAACGCTTAATGCCTCTCTTATCCCCAACAGCTTCTTTAATCGCCTCACCTAATACAATTCCCACATCTTCGATGGTATGGTGACAATCCACATGAAGATCTCCTTCACATTTCACTGTTAAATCAAATAAACCGTGTCTTGCAAATGCATCCAGCATATGATCAAAGAAACCGATACCCGTATCAATATCACTCTGACCCTTGCCGTCCAGATTTAAGGTAATCTCAATATCTGTTTCTCCCGTGGTTCGATGAACCGTTGCAATTCTCTTCTTCATGGTTGCCTCCTTTAATCTAGATTAGTTCTCGTTTTCAAAACGTACTTTAATAGAATTGGCATGTGCAGTTAAATGTTCTGCCGTTGCAAAATCCTGAATATCCTGAGCTAACTCCTGTAATGCTTCCTTGGAGTAAGAAATAATGCTGGACTTCTTAATGAAATCATCCACACTTAATGCGGAGAAGAACTTAGCCGTTCCATTGGTAGGAAGAACATGATTTGGTCCAGCCATATAATCTCCTAAAGGCTCGGAACTATATTCTCCTAAGAACATGGCACCCGCATTCTTAATCTTGGTCATGGTATAGAATGGGTCCTTGGTAACAATCTCAAGATGCTCCGAAGCAATCTCATTCACCACATCATAAGCATCTTCCATAGTTTCTGCAACTAAGGCATAACCATAGGTATTTAAGGACTGTTCAATAATTTCCTTACGCTCTAAGTTCGGAACAAAACCGTCAATCTCTTCCATGACACGATCTGCCATTTCTTCGGAAGTGGTTACTAAAATTGCAGAAGCAAGTGGATCATGCTCTGCCTGACTAATTAGGTCTGCAGCCACAAAACGAGGGTTAGCCGTTTCATCCACTAAAGCCATAACCTCGGAAGGTCCTGCTACCGAATCAATACTTACAAAACCAAATACAGCCTTCTTGGCAAGAGCCACATAGATATTACCAGGTCCTACAATCTTATCCACCTTAGGAATGGACTGGGTACCGAATGCTAACGCACCGATGGCCTGTGCTCCACCCACCTTGTAAATTACGGTAGCACCTGCTTCTTTCGCAGCTACTAAAGTATTAGGATTTACCTTTCCTTCTGCATTACATGGGGTAACCATGATGATTTCAGGAACTCCGGCAACCTTGGCTGGAATAACATTCATTAATACGGAAGAAGGATAAGCTGCACGTCCACCTGGAACATACACACCAACTCTTGCTAATGGAGTTACCTTCTGACCAAGAATGGTACCATTCTCCTTGGCATCAAACCAGGAATACTGGCGCTGCTTCTCATGGTACTCTTTAATATTCTTTAAAGCCTTACGGATGACGGAAAGAAGATGGTCTCCCACAAGAGAATATGCTTCTTCAATTTCAGCATCCGTCACCTTGATATTTGCTGCCGATAAGTCAAAATGATCGAACTTTTTCGCATATTCAAATAATGCTGCGTCCCCGTTGGCACGCACATTTGCAAGGATCTCATTCACCGTACTTTCGTAGGAACTGTAGCTATTCGGGCTACGCTTTAACAGATCCTCTAATAAATTCTTCTTTGATTCCTTGGTAAGTTTTACTTTTTTCATCCGAATTTCTCCTCTTTTCTATCCGGTTCGTCCTTCCTTCCGTCACTTTAAGGACCGGGAAGTACTTAACCTTCCGTTACTTCTAGGATTTTTCTCAAATCCTGAATAATCTTGGTAATCCGTTCATTTTCCATCTTCATGCTCACCTGATTAACCACCACACGAGCAGATAATGGACATACTTCTTCTAACACCTGAAGACCATTTTCACGAAGGGTGGTACCGGTTTCTACGATATCCACGATCACTTCGGAAAGTCCCACAATTGGAGCAAGCTCCACGGAACCATTTAATTTAATGATCTCCACGGTCTGATGCTTTTTATTATAAAAATAATCCTTGGCAATATGAGGGTATTTGGAAGCAACACGAATCATCTCATGACCATTTAATAATTCCTTGGCTGATTCTGGACCACAGACGCACATGCGGCACTTTCCAAATCCAAGATCATATACTTCATAGAGATTTCGTCCCTCTTCTAAGATGGTATCCTTGCCCACAATACCAATATCCGCAGCACCATATTCCACATAGGTTGGCACATCGGAAGCCTTGGCAAGGAAGAATTTATAACCAAGTTCTTCATTGGTAAAGATTAACTTTCTGGTATTTGGGTCATTCATCTCTTCACAGGTGATTCCGATCTGAGCGAATAAATCCATGGACTTTTTCGCAAGTCTTCCTTTCGCTAATGCAAATGTAATATATTTCATAACTACTCCTCGATCCTTATTACCTGACTGATATGATTCTTCTCACAATAATCTGATACAAAGCAATCCTGATACAGGTCAGACTTTAACTGCATAATCACATTCACTGTATCACTACGAAGTTCATCGGCTTTCGCAATGGCTTTCGCTCTGCACTCCTTGTTATAAAGAATTAGAATCTGTTCTCTTGGATAGGCATCAATAGCAATCTTCTGACGAGTGATTGCCGTAAGAATATTATCCACGGTAACGGAAAATCCGATGGATGCCTTCTTGGTTCCAAACTGTCCAATAAGTTCATCATAACGGCCGCCGGATGCAATATAATCCCCTGAACCATAGGTAAAGGCCTGCATCATAACACCGGTATAATAACGAAGCTTGGAAAGCATTCCAAGATCAAAGGTAATATATTGTTCCACGCCATATTGCGTAAGAATCTCATATAATTGACGAAGATGGTTAATCGCACCTTCTGCGCGGGAATTGCTGGTTAATTCATCCGCACGATCTAAGATTTCGATGGAGCCAAAAAGCTGAGGAAGGATACGGAATGCCTCTGCCACATTCCCGGTTAAGGAATTGGCATGTAATAATTCTTCCACACCAAAGAAATTCTTCTCCTGAATCATTTCCAACATCTGATCCGCTTCTGATTCATCCAAACCTGCTTCTTCCACAAGTCCACGGAAGAAATCAATATGTCCGATCTCCACCTGGAAATCTTTTAATCCTGTGGAAAGAATTGACTTTACTAATAATACGATCACTTCAGCATCCGCATCCATGGTTGCATCACCCACAAGTTCCGCACCAATCTGTGTGGTTTCCTTCATACGACCCTGATAGGAAGAACCATTCACATATTTGCGTCCCTGATAGATGAAACGCAGAGGAGCTTCTTCATTCTCATAGTACTTTGCTGCCACTCTTGCAATCTGTGGTGTCATATCCGGACGAAGTACTAAGGTATTGCCCTCGCGATCAAAGAATTTGAACATTTCCTTGCTTGGAACACTTCCACGTTCCTTATTAAAAAGATCAAAAAATTCAAATCCTGGCATCTCTACATCCTGATAGCCATGGGAATAAATGGTCTTCTTGATATTTTTTTCAATAAAACGCTTCTTCGCGCAATCTTCTGCGTAGATATCGCGCACACCTTCCGGTGTATGTAACAAACTATTCATGTCTAACTCCTAAATCTTCCAATATAATGGCAAAACCACACTATAGATTACCATAATCTGAATGCTTTATCAAATAGTTCTTTGATTTTTTGCATATTTATGCATCCCGTCCCTCCAAGTCCTTACGGATTGCTTCCAGGTAATGAACCATCACGCCACTGTGACTTTGAATCGGGAAGGATTTATCCAGTTCCTCATAGGTGAAGCTTTTACGCCCCCCCTCTTCTTTTCGGTTCCAGTACCGTAAGATTTCCCGGAAGGGAATATAATAAAATTCATTCCTTGCAGTATAAAAAAGAATGATAAAAGCGATTCCATCCTGGGCTTCAAAATCCCTCATAAACTCAATCTGATGGGGATGAATATTCTGTAAGGGAAAAGTATCCACCCCACATTCCTTGGCATCAAAACATACGGGGATTCCTTGCACCACGCCAATATAATCCACCGTACTTTTTTGATCAAAATACGCTAAGGTAATATGCCCCGTTCCCTTGTCCATTTCAATGGGCTTAATGGGAGTGGGAATTTTTTGAATTAATCCCAGATGATTGGCACGATATTTTTCATTGCTTTGATTAATTAATTCTTCTAATGTAGAGCCTCTAAGGCCTCTTGTTTTCCAGGTTCCCATAATCCTTCCTTTACAAGATAGGTTTCTAACTCCCTTGGCAGGGGTGCATGGATGACTTCTCTTCCCGGCAGGGATAATTCCATACAATGCAACAATTGATGGTGAAGCGCTCCCACCGGACGGGAGCCATATTTTACATCCCCCACAATTCCATGTCCTAAGAATGCCAGATGGGCACGGATCTGATGGGTCTTTCCCGTATGTAACTGAATCTTTAACAGGGTATACTTTCCATTATTGGAAAAAGGCATATATTCCGTCAGAATATACTCCTCCTCCGGCTTTACTTCCTTCTTAGAAGCGATGGAACGAATGGAAACCTTATTGGTCTTCGTATTTTTCTTAAGAGCCGCTTCCATTCTTCCTCTGGAAGTTACCACGCCTTCCACCACACAGACATAGTATTTATGAGCACTTCGCTCCTTTAAGGCAGCAGAAAGATACTGCGCACCCTTCCTGGTCTTTCCAAAGGTGAGAATTCCCGAAGTATTCCGGTCTAGACGATTGCATACGGAAGGAGTAAAGGTTAATAAATCCTCCTTCGTCATACTTCCCTTCTGGATACAGTAGGATATTAAGAGTTCATTCATGGATACATCATCCTTACTTGCCTTTTGAGAAAGTATTCCCACGGGCTTATTCACCAGTAAAAGATCCTCATCCTCATAAAGCACACAAACCTTGGATAAATCCAAGGCTTTCTGTTGTTCTTCCTTCCCCTGGCTTTTTTCCTTAAGGTTCCTGGCATTCCCAGGGATTTTCTTAGAAGAAGGAAGTGTTGTTTTAAATTTTTCAAAGGTGTCATCGGAAAGATAGAGACAAACCACATCGTTTTTTACTAATTTTTCCGTTCCATCCGCTTTTTTTCCATTCAAAAGAATATTCTTTTTCCGAAGCATCTTATAGATAAATCCTCCGGTGGCATTCCCAAGAATCCCTTTTAAGAATTTATCCAGTCGACCACCTTCGTCCCTGGAAGTAATCACAAATTCTTTCATAAACTTCGTCTTTCGTTCCTTATAAGATTAACACTTGAAAGGCAGCTTCCACCCGTTCTCTGTGATGTTGTTTCACAGGCTTTTCTTGAAGGCTCGCAATTTTAGACTTCATCTTCTCCAGATCCGTATAAAGATACACCTCCACCTGTTCTTCACATTTGCTCAAAAACTCCTTCACGCCGCTTTCCACGTAGGGCTTTGTAAGTTTCCCCTGGGACATATAAAGCACAATGGCAGAATCCGTAATCAGCACATAATCTGCAAATGCGAGCTTTTCCTTCACACTAAAGAAGCAGTTCGTATAAAGAATGCCCTCCCCGCAAGTCTTTCGCATCTCGTCATAGGATTCCTGATCCACAGCTTTATATCGCAGAGAAAGTAGCAGGGGTACCAGTAGTTTTGAAGCTGGCAGTACCAAAACGATGGCAGCCACGGTCATCACATTATTCACGGTACCGTGATAGATATACCCCGCATCTAAAATAATTGCAATAAGTGCAAACCATAACAGGGTAAAGAATAATTTCCGTTTTTGAAAATAAGAAAAGTAATTATACTCCCCTTTTTCCACATTCATAAAGATGGATTTCATAAGAATTTCTCCATATATTCAAGAATGATACGATGTGGAACGATCTTTTCTAATACAGCTAACGCCTTCATGGATGGCAGATGAATGGAAATTTCCTTACCATAAGAAGTATCCCAAAGAGCCTGTTCTACCACTGCTTTAGGATCATCCATCATTAATTGCTTGATCCAAGGAGTTTCCTGGGTTGGATCTGCCACGGTGAAAAATTCCGTCTCCACAGGTCCTGGACATACAGCAGTAACCGTAATTTCCCGATTCTTTAATTCCTGTCGAAGCGCACGGGAAAAGCTAAGCACATAAGCCTTGGTTGCTGCATAGACAGCAAAATTTGGCTGTGGAGCAAAGGAAGCAATGGAAGCTAAATTAATAATTCTAGATCTTCCTGGCATATGCTGTAATACCAGATTGGTAATGGTGGTTAATGCCATACAGTTAAGATTTACCATATCCGAAGCACAGGTTGCATCATTGGCATCAAATCGTCCCACACGACCAAAGCCTGCAGCATTTACTAAAAGCCGGACATTTGGCATCTCCACTTCTAATTTCGTCTTGAAGGCTTCTAGATCCTCGGCCTTAGTTAGATCCAGCACAAAAGGGATCACCTTCTTATCCGGATATTCTCTGCGTAATAATTCTAATCGATCCGCTCTTCTTGCGATCACCCAGATGGCATCAAACTTAGGATATAATGCCATGACCTGGTGAACGAATTCCCGTCCCATACCGGAGGAAGCACCTGTAATAATTGCAATATTCTCCTTACTCATAGTTCCACCCTTCCTAATTCATTAAAATCACGAATAAAACGATCCGCAATGGTTCTTTTTTGATCTTCCTGGTACTTACTTGCCTGATCCGCCACCGCAATGACCGTCATATTGGCGGTCTTTCCTGCAAGGATACCATTGACTAGATCTTCAAAAACCACGCAGCGTTCCGGAGTTACATTCATATTCTTGGCAGCCCGAAGGAACACATCCGGTGCGGGCTTTCCATGAATCACTTCATTGCCGGTCACTAAGGTTTTAAAATATCCATCCAAACCATGGGCGGATAAACAGCTTTCCGTTAATTCCCGACTATTGGAAGTGGCAATGGCCATGGGAACGTCACTCGCATAAAGGCGAAGAATTAATTCCCTGGCTCCCGGCTTTAAAGGAACCTTGGAATAACGCTCCATGCTCATCACCTTCCATTCTTCCTTAATGGACTCCACCGAATCCGGAAGATGAAAACGATTTTTAAAATAAATCGCAGTTTCTTCATAACTTTTTCCTGCGATCTGCTGCTGTAAGTCCTCAGGAACAGGAATTCCGCGTTTTCCTAAGAATTCCACATCGATTTCATGCCATACTCCCATAGAATCCACTAAGGTTCCATCCAAGTCAAAAATCACGGCTTCATAATCTTCAATTCTTGCTAACATCCATTCCTCCTGATCCTATTGCTTTTAAAGAAGCGATTTCCTCATCCGTTAACTTCCGATACTCCCCTCGTAGAAGATCCTCCGGCAGCATAAGCGGCCCCATGGAAATACGCTTAAGATATGTTACTTCATATCCCTGATGGGAAAACATGCGCTTCACCTGATGAAATTTACCTTCATGAATGGTAAGAAGTGCACAGCCAGTCCCACCTTTCGAAGGAAGAATTTCTAATTTCGCTTCCTCCGTAATAATTCCTTCCCCAATGGAAAAACCTTCTTGGAAAGCCTTGCATAAAGCTTCCCCATCCTCTAGTGGATGATCTAACTCCACATAATAGGTCTTATCCACATGTTTTTTCGGAGAAAGTAATTGATGGGCCAACACCCCATCATTGGTGATCAATAAAAGTCCTTCCGTATCCTTATCCAACCGTCCCACGGGGAATAAATCATCTCTCACCTTGGAAGAAATCAGATCTACCACGGTGGTTGCATGCGGGTCCCTGGCAGCGGATAATACCCCTGAAGGCTTATGTAAGAGGTAATATTCATAGGTCACATAGGAAATCTCTTCCCCATCCACGCTAACCTTCTGCTTTGTGGGATCCACCTTCATCTCCCCACTTTTGCAAATATTACCGTCCACCTTCACACGTCCGGCCTTCATATATTTTTTCACCTCGCTACGGGTTCCGATCCCCATATCCGCTAAGTATTTATCCATACGTAACAGGCTCATTTACATCATTCTCCATCCGGCATGATACTTATTCTTCACCTGATCCCCACTAACCTTCCCCCAACCAAGTGGAAATCCATCCACACAGATGAGATAATAACCATCCTTCGTAGGTTTCGTTACAGTTTCTGGGAAATCATTCACATCCAACGTTTCACCCTTTAAATATCTTGTTACCAAAAGATCCTTGGAAGGAAGATCAATCCATAATTCATAATCCTCCTTGGAAAGAGCCATGGCAAGGGCCTGGCTTGGTTCAAAACGATTCTTCTTTTCTTCTCCAAGAAGAAGTCCCACACGTAATTTATGGAGGTTGGAATAATCCTTCATCCCCTCCGGCATCAGATAGACTCTTCCATCCACCATGGAAATCCGGTTAAGGATCTCCTGGGTAGAGATTTTCCAGTGAAGGGACTGTAAGAACTGCTCCAATTCATTTCCGGCGTCAGAAGCTTTCGCTGCCTTTTTGGAGCCTTTCAAAGCCCCCTTCCAGTTTCGATCCACTTCCGTGGTCTTAATTCTTGCGCCACGCTTATTTTTGCTACCATCCCTGCTGCTTTGTTCTTCCACACGTTTTGCAAAGCTTTCCACCCGGCGATTCTGCCATGTGGCATATTCACTGGAACGAACCGATTCTCCTTTTTTATGAAGGAGTGCTAAAAAATGTCCCTCTCCATCCATCTTATGAGGGAAGAGACGAATACATTCCTCCATACCGTCAAAACCACGAACAGCACCATCGAATCCTTCGATGGATACTAATTCCATCTCCGGACGTTCCTTCAGTAAATAAGCAACGGTTTCTTCATCTTCATATTTCGAAAAAGTACAGGTGGAATACATCATCATTCCTCCCGGCTTTAACATATCCGCACCATAGAGAATAATTTCTCTTTGGATGGCACCATAGAATTCAGGGCCATTCTGTTCCCAGGCCTTAATTAATTTAGCATCCTTCCGAAACATTCCCTCCCCACTACAAGGAGCATCAATTAAGATCTTATCAAAATATTCCGGATACATGGATACTAATTTGGCAGTATCTTCACTGATGACACAACCATTGGATACACCAAATAATTCCACATTCTTTAATAATGCTTTGGCACGGGAAGCAGAAATATCATTACTAAAAAGAATACCGGTGCCATGAAGTTTGGCAGCCAGTTCCGTGGACTTACCACCGGGGGCAGCACACATATCCAATACCACATCCCCTTCCTCAATAGGAAGACGATTGGCCGGGGTCATGGCCGATGGTTCCTGTAGATAATAAAGACCTGCATAATAATATGGATGTTTGGCTGGCTTTTCTTCTTCAGAATAGAAGAAACCATTAGAAATCCAAGGAATTGGGGTGATCGGGAATGGACAGATCTTCTTAAAATCCTCCACCGAAATCTTCATCGTATTCACACGAAGCCCATATTTCCTTGGATTCTCAAAACTTTTTTCATATTCGGCATATTCTTCCTCGCCGATCAAAGCAATCATTTCCTGGGTAAAACGTTCTGGTAAATTCATCCTAATTTAATACTCCGTATTTCTCTTAACCTTCTGTACTTGATAACCTTCCGCAATAATATCTAATTCCCGATTAAATTGCATCAACCGGTCCATATTACCACTACGGTAGATGACGAAAAATTCATCCTGAATCTTCTCCACCTCACGGTTATTGGCCACCCCATAGAGATTCTGAATATTATTTAAAATATCTCCCACAATATTGGCACGCACCGTAAAGGAATTCTGTGCATCCATAATTTCACCATGAATACTACTCATCTCATTATCCAGTAATAAGATGGCAGAAGCTGCAGAATTCAATCGATCCCGAATTTCATCCGGAATACCCTGACTATACTTATACTGCAGGGAATGTTCAATGGTGGACCAGAAATTCATGGCCATAGTACGAATCTGTAATTCCACAGGAATCGTTCGACTACCGGAGATGGTCTCCACGGTATATTCCACGATGACATGGTAACTACGATATCCGCTTGGCTTTGGATTTTTTACATAATCCTTCTCCGCTAACACCTTCATATCATGTCTGCCCTTAATTAATTCCACAATATCATAGATATCCTCTTCAAATTGACAGATGATACGAATTCCAGCAATATCCTGCAGATGATCTAAAATCTCATTCTCTGGAATATTGCGCTTTCTCGCCTTATCTAAGATACTGGCAATACGCTTCACACGACCATGTACCTCTTCCACCGGACTATACCGACCGGATTGACGATATTGCTTCTGAATATGTTGAAATTTCATGGTAATTTCTTCTACTGCAATTTCATAAGGTTCTAGAAGCTGTTTCCATAATTGAATTTCCATAGTGTTCCCCCCTGGTATCTTCTCCTACCATATATTCCATTATACATTCTAAACCACTGTTTATCCACCTTTTTTCCTTATTTTCCCCATGGTTTTCCCATTTTTCCCAAGAAAAAACCAGATTCTTAGAGATTTCCCATCTAAGAATCTGGTTTTAGAAGAACTATTCCATTCTAAAAAGCTTATAAACGCTCTAATAAAGATACCAATAAATCATAAGTACGCTCGGCAGAAGCAATATCCATTCGCTCATGGAAGGTATGAATATCATAAAGATTAGGACCAAAGGAAACAATATCCGCATCTTTTAGTCCCGCATCGAACATTCCACATTCCACACCTGCATGGATGGCTTCAATCACGCCTTTCTTTCCCGTCTGCTCCTCATATAAGTCCTTGATGGCCTTCTGAAGAAGGGAGTCCTTGCGATACTGCCATCCAGGATATGCTCCGGTATAATCCACTTCACAACCAAGTAAGGCACCAATATAGCGAATCTTATCATAGAGAGCATATTTGGCACTTTCAATACTACTTCGGATCAGATAACTAATCTCAATTTCCTCATCCCCCAGATGAAGAATTCCCATATTTAATGAGGTTTCCACAAGTCCTTCAATATCCGGAGACATGCGCGCTACACCTGCCGGGGATACGGTTAGGATATAGGTAAGTTTTGCCATCGCCTCAAAATCTATGATTTTTCGGGAAGGAATGCTCTTTTCCTTAAAAGACAAGAAGAGGTTTGGATCCGTGGTTTTAAATTCCTGAAGGAACACTTCCTGCAATGCATCCACAAGTTTTTGGAATTCTCCGAGTTCTTCCGGTTCTAGGAATAATTCTAACGTTACTCCATTCGGAATCACATTATCCTTGGTTCCTGCCTGAAAGCCTGCAATTCCATAATTTAAGGAATGATCATCAAAGCAAGCAAGCACACGGCCTAATAAGACATGTGCACTGGCGCGTCCCTTATGGATTTCCTGTCCGGAGTGACCACCTGTCAAACCACCAATGGTAAGTTCATAAGAAATCGCATCTTCCGGCGCTTCTACATAGGTATATGGCAAATGTAAATGCGCGGTTAACCCTCCTGCACAACCTGATAAGAAGATTCCCTCATCCTCCGAATCAATATTAATTACATAATGAGCCTTTAAATCCGACATATCCATGGCAGCAGCACCAAGCATACCGATTTCTTCATCCACCGTAATCACTGCCTCTAATTCCGGAGAAGGAATGGTATCATCCTCTAAGATGGATAAAATATATGCCACTGCAATTCCATCATCCGCGCCAAGAGTGGTTCCTCGAGCTTTCACAAAACCATCTTCCACATATAGATCCAATGGGTCCTTCAGAAAGTCATGGGTGGATTCTGCAGTCTTTTCACATACCATATCCATATGTCCCTGTAACATTACTACGGGATGGGTCTCATAACCCGGGGTAGCCTTCTTACGAATCACCACATTATTCCATTCATCCTGGCGATAGGAAAGACCATGGTCTTTGGCATATCCCACAAGATAATCACTAATGGCTTTGGTATTTCCTGATCCTCTTGGGATCTTACTGATCTCTTCAAAATAATAAAATACACGTTCCGGCTTTAATCCTTCTAACTGTCTTGCCATAACTCCTCCTTGATATACTTCCTTGTTCAAAAAAACGAGTAGAGCATACACTCTACTCGCATAAACCTTTCTTATTAAGCCTCAGGCATATCATCCTCGCTGTATTCAGGCTTGGCCTCATTCCCTTCTTCCTGCTGACGAAGGGCATCCCGATTCGCTAAGATTACTTCCATGGTCTTATTCAAATCCATCATTAAGCTTTCATACTGCTTGGTATTCTGCTCAATCGCATGGGAAATAATCAGCTGTAATTTGGATAAATTATCATCCGTATAGCGAATGGCATTAAAACGAATGGTATTCGCATCATTCACTGCACGCTCGATAATTGCTTCCGCCTCACTCTTGGACTTATCCACATAGATCTGTCCCTGCTCATAAGCCTGGCGCATGATCTCACTCTCATTTACCAGTTCCGTGGTATGTACATGAGCTGCTTCCACAATCTGTCTGGCCTGCTCATTCGCATCATCAATGATCTTATCACGATTTTGTAATAATTTTTGATATTTCTTGATCTCGTCAGGAGTCTTTAATTTCAGTTCCGAAATAAATTCTTCGACTTCATCCTTCCCCACAATGATCTTACTCGAAGAAAGTGGAACATTACTACATCCATCCAAATACTCTTCGAATTCAGAAATAATCTGATCAATCTTATTGCTCATCGTCTATCTCCTTATGTACCCCGTATTTGTCATAGACTTTCGAAACAATGGTTTCTGGAACGAACTTCGTTATTTCCCCTCCAAATGCTGCAACTTCACGAACCATGCTAGAACTTAAGTACGAATATTTCAAATTCGTATTTAAGAATACGGTATCCACCTTCGAATTCAATAAACGATTCGTCTGGGACATCTGTAATTCATATTCAAAGTCCGTAATTGCCCGAAGTCCTCTCACAACAATATGGGCATCAATTTCCTCGACGAAATCCACTAACAAACCGGAAAAGCTAACCACTTTGACGTTAGGAATGTCTTTCGTCACTTCAAACAACATATTAACACGTTCTTGCACAGAAAACAATGGAGATTTTGAATTATTATTCAGTACTGCCACAATTAATTCATCGAACATACTGGCCGCACGTTGAATGATATCTAAGTGTCCAAGGGTCACTGGATCAAAACTTCCAGGATAAACTGCTTTTTTCATAAATACTCCTTTTATGCATCTTTTCTGCAAAAAACATGCATATTTGTTTTATATTTTTTTACTTTATAAGGAACAAATCCCAGTTCCTCTACAAAATCCAGATCCGTAGAAAGGGATGCTTCAAAGATAATGATGGTATCTTCCGTACAAAGATCCGTTTCCCGTAAAGCCTGTAAGGCGATTGCTTCTAATCCCTGATCATAGGGAGGATCCATAAAGATCAGATCAAAACTACCCTTTCCAGCCAACCGATGAATGGCAGTTACCGCATCCGTATGCATCACGATTCCACGATCCGCCAGTTTCGTAAAGGCAAGATTTTCTCGAATCACATCCACCTGCTTACTTCCCTGCTCCACAAAAACCGCTTCCGTAGCACCACGGCTTAACGCCTCAATCCCAATCGCACCGGACCCGGAAAAAAGATCTAAAAATCGGCATCCAGGAATATCAAATGCGATCATATTAAATAACGTTTCTTTAATTCGATCCGTGGTAGGTCTTGTGTCCAACCCTTCCACCGTTTTTAAAGCAAGACTTCTTGCACTTCCTGCAATAACACGCATATTTCATACTCCTTTCATACCGAAACTATGATATGCTATATGTTCAATTTATTCAAGCATTTTCTTGTATACAGGTCCACTTTTTGGCCAATTACCTGGCGTTCCGCCTCGGTAACGGATAATTCCTCCGCTTCATACGCTTCCACACATTGGGAAACTAAAGCAAGCTCCGTGGCATCCTGATAAATATCCCCCAATCCAAAGTCAAAATCTCCACTTTGGCGAAGACCGAATAAATCCCCGGGACCTCTGGTTTTTAAATCTTCCGACGCAATATAAAAACCATCATTGGAAGAATTCATAACTTCCAACCTGGACTTGGTATGTTCATCCTTGGAATCACTCATAAAGATGCAGTAGGACTGATGGGCTCCACGTCCCACACGCCCCCGTAACTGATGGAGCTGAGCAAGACCAAATCGCTCCGCATTCTCAATCATCATCACCGTAGCATTGGGAACATCCACTCCCACCTCAATTACCGTGGTGGATACAAGAATAGAAATCTTCCCTAAAGCAAATGCTTCCATCACTGCATTCTTTTCCTTCGCCTTCATCTTGCCATGAAGCATGCCGATGGTATACTCCGGAAAAACTTCCTGCATCTTTTTACTATATTCTTCTACATTCTCTAATTCCTGGGAGGATTCCACATCGCTTTCTTCCACCATGGGACAGATAATATACACCTGTCTTCCCTCTTCCACCTGTTTTCTCATAAACCGGTAGGCATTGGGACGGAAGGAGGAATCCACCACACAGTTTTTAATGGGCAATCGGGTTTTAGGAAGTTCATCCATCACCGTAAGATCCAAATCCCCATAAAAGATCACCGCCAAGGTTCTTGGAATCGGAGTTGCGGACATGACACAGATATTCGGAAGGGTCCCCTTATCCGACAATAATTTCCGCTGATTTACGCCAAATCGATGCTGCTCATCCGTAATTACCAGGGCCAAATTCTCATATTCCACTTTTTCCTGAATTAAGGCACTGGTACCGATCACTAAGGAAATCTCACCCTTTTTTAACTGTTCATAAATTACCTTTTTTTCTTTCGTCGTGGTGGAACCAATTAATAATCCCACGGAAATTGGCAGGTGATTGGCCTCTAAAAGCTCCACCAAATTCTTATATTGCTGTTTGGCAAGGACTTCCGTAGGAACCATCATGGCTCCCTGATAGCCGGATAGAGCGGTTTCAATGAGGGCAAGGAACGCCACAATGGTTTTACCAGAGCCCACATCTCCCTGAATCAGACGATTCATCATCTTTTTGGAGGTTAAGTCCGCCATTAACGCCTCATAGGCCTTTTTTTGCGCCCCGGTTAATTCATAGGGCAAATGTTTTAACAGAAGGTCCACTTCCTCATGATGACGAATATGAAAATCGTTCGTAGCCACCGAGTTCTCCTGCTTCATTTGCCGAAGGGCAAGAATAAAAAAGAAGAACTCATCAAAGACCAGGCGGTATCTGGCCGCAATATAATCTTCCTTATTTTTCGGAAAATGAATGCATTCCATGGCTAGGGAATAATCCATTAATTGATAGCGGTTGCGAATGGAAAATGGCATATATTCATGGCATAGATCCACAAGTTCCATGGCAAAGCGCACGGATTTGGTGAGTAGATTATTGGAAAGCCCTGCAGTCAAGCGATAGATTGGCTGCATGGAAGAAATCTTCTCCTCATATTCCCCATAATGGTACATGGCAGGCTGTTCCATGGATAATTTCCCCATTTTATGAACCACTCGTCCACGAAAGACCATGCGATAGCCGCGTTTTAGCTGGCTTTTTAGGTAGAGCATATTATAAAAGACTAATTCCAAGCCCTTCCCCTCATAGTCCTTAACCAGCACACGGATCAGTTTTAACCGGCCCTTATTCACCACGGAAACATCCGAAGCCACTTCGGCAAAGATGGCATAAGTTCCCGGACGCGTAATATCCCGCACCAGTACTGGTGGCTCATAGATATCATAGCTACGGGGATAATAGGATAATAAATCCTCCACGGAATGAATATCTAATTTTTCCAGGAGTTGTTGGGTTTTCTCCCCCACTCCTTTAATCGCTTTAAGTTCCATATCACACCATAATAAAAATCCCCTTCTTAGGAGTTTCGGCCAAGGGCCCACCCTAGGAAGGGGAATACTTTCGTTACTTGAATGACTCTTATTCTACGGATAATACGTAGTAATATACTGGCTGTCCGCCGTATTCTAAGGCAACTTCCACACCAGGGAAGGCTTCTTCAAGCTTCTCCAAAAGAACATTGGCATCACTTTCCTTCACCTCAGCACCATAGTAGACACTAATAAATTCAGAATCCTCATCCGCAAGGTTCTTTACTAATTCCACTGTGGTATCTACAATATCCTGGCCAACAGCTAAGATCTTCTTCTCGCCAATACCCATGATATCATTTTCCTTAATGATCTTACCGTCCATCTCGGTATCACGTACCGCATAAGTAACGGAACCGGACTTTACAGCCTTTAATGCTTCCGTCATATCCGCTACATTGCTTTCTTCGGACTTATTCATCTCAAATGCGATCACTGCTGAAATTCCCTGAGGAACCGTCTTGGTTGGGATAACCACTAACTTCTTGCCTTCCACAATGGCAGCGGCCTGATTCGCAGCCATGATGATATTACCATTATTAGGAAGTACGAAGATGGTCTTTGCATTTACATAATCCACTGCATTTAGGATATCTTCCGTACTAGGATTCATAGTCTGACCACCTTCAATGACATAGTCCACACCAAGACCCTTAAAGATTTCAGAAAGTCCATCACCTGCAGATACGGAGATAAAGCCAAATTCCTTAGGAGCTTCCGTAAATACCGGTTTTTCTTCCTTCTTAGGAGCGTCCTTAGCAGTTTCAGCCTTAACTTCCTCGGTCTTTGCAGCCTTCTTTCCATCTTCCTTTACATTAGTAATCGCAACCTGCTTTACTTCACCATACTCTAAGATCTTCGTAAGAACCTTACCAGGATCGGAGGTGGAAAGAGTAAATTTACATTCCTTACCCTGAGGAATCATCTTGATCTCTCCGGAAATATTACCAATAAAGGACTTTAATTCCACTTCATCATTCTTACTTAATTCCTTCTTAGGAATTAAGACACAGGATAACGTATAGCCATAACTAGCACCTTCTTCGCTACTAGCAGCCTTGGCCTTGGATGGATCCTCTAAGAAGGAAAGATCCACTTCTTTTCCCATGAATACATCATATGCACCGTGTAATACAGCCATAAGACCGGCTCCACCGGAGTCCACAACTCCAGCCTGCTTTAATACTGGGAGAAGATCCGGAGTATGAGCAAGTGCATCTTCACCTGCTTCGATGGCCTTAGCAAAAACCTCACCAATATCATCCGTCTCTAAGTAGATTTCGGTAACCTTATCACTAACCATCTTAGCAACGGTCAGAATGGTACCTTCCTGTGGCTTCATAACAGCCTTATAAGCAGTCTCCACAGCCTTCTGACAAGCTTCCTGTAATACTGCTACATCAATGGTCTCCACCTTGTTGGTTACCTTGGTAAATCCACGGAATAACTGAGAAAGGATAACACCGGAGTTACCTCTGGCACCACGAAGAGCACCGGAAGACATTGCCTTACCGATCATAGCTAAATCAGGATTTTCTGCAGCAGCTACTTCTCTTGCAGCTGAAAGAATCGTAAGAGTCATATTCGTTCCTGTATCACCATCCGGTACTGGGAATACATTTAATTCATTAATATGTTCCTTCTCAGAATTTAACTGACTGGCTCCTCCAAGGAACAATTTCTGTAATAATTTTGCATCAATTGTTGTTACTGACACGAGTTCTTCCTCCAAATCTATTACCTTACTTAATCAATTACGCGGATTCCATCCACATAAATATTGATCTTCTTAATTTCGATTCCAGTAGACTCTTCTACCTTATACTTTACGCTTTCAATTAAATTGTCTGAAATTGTCTGGATATTTACTCCATAAGAAATGATCACATGAAAATCGATGGTTAATTTATTATCCTCATCCAGAACAACATTAATTCCCTTGGTTAAGTTGTCCTTCTTTAATAACTTAACAATACCATCTTTCACACTAACAGCAGCCATACCAACAATACCGAAGCATTCAATTGCAGCAAGTCCGGCATATTTAGCAATCACAGCTGTATCAATAATAACTTCACCCATTGGATTATTGACTTTACCCTTCATGGTAGGTCCTCCTTATATGCAAATTAGGCACAACAAAATAGACATATACATGCCTTCGCAAAATAGATTATAACCCATATTTCTAAAAATTAAAATGTTTTTTATTTTTCAAAATTTTGTGTTGCATTTTGTTTCAGCTTCTGATACAATAGCAAATGTTGTGGGCGTGAAGTATCAATTTTCCGTCCCGGATAACGAAATCAGCATTGGTTAGGAGGTGCTAGCAAAATGGCAAAGTGTGAAGTTTGTGAAAAGGGTGTTCATTTTGGTATCAAAGTGAGCCATTCTCATAGAAGATCTAATAAGATGTGGAAGCCAAACGTTAAGTCTGTTCGTGTTAAGACTGCAGGTGGTTCTCAGAAGATGTATGTTTGTACTTCTTGCCTTAGATCTGGTGCTGTAGAGAGAGCTTAATCTCCTCTTCTAACTTGAGAAATAATCGACCTCATTATCTTCGGATAATGAGGTTTTTTATTGTCAAAAAATCCATAAAAA
>JAILGS010000008.1 GCA_024696615.1 Lachnospiraceae bacterium | reverse complement strand
AAGTGTAAGCTAAGCAATTAGTTCAGCGGAGCAGTACTAATAGGTCGAATGATTCTCTAAAAAATAGTACCTCAAAGGATTTGTGATCAAAAAAAGGTTGTCAAATCAAAAGACATTTGTTACAATCAATAATGCAGTTTGGATCAAGGTAATATTCCTCGATAGCTCAATGGTAGAGCACTCGGCTGTTAACCGAGTTGTTGTAGGTTCGAGCCCTACTCGGGGAGCTTAGACTTTATTGAGTATCGGTTCATTTCCGATTAGGTTTTTGGACCTTTAGCTCAGTTGGTTAGAGCAACCGGCTCATAACCGGTCGGTCCAGGGTTCAAGTCCCTGAGGGTCCACTCTAACATACATATGGCCTGGTGGCTCAGCTGGTTAGAGCGCCGCCCTGTCACGGCGGAGGTCGTGGGTTCGAACCCCATCCGGGTCGCTCATCTTATATTCCCAGTATAAGATGTTACAATTTCATATTTTTGGGGTCTTAGCTCAGCTGGGAGAGCATCTGCCTTACAAGCAGAGGGTCACAGGTTCGAGCCCTGTAGGCCCCACTGTAGAGAATCTTCTCTACGAGAACATTTTATTATAAGACGCTGGTGTGGCGGAATAGGCAGACGCACAGGACTTAAAATCCTGCGGGAGTTAAATCCCATACCGGTTCGACCCCGGTCACCAGCACTATAATAAGAATGTGGATGTGCGTGTAGCTCAGCTGGATAGAGCACTTGGCTACGGACCAAGGTGTCGGGAGTTCGAATCTTCTCACGCACGCTTTTTTATTTGGTCGTAAATCCTAAATTGATTAGGGTTTGCGGCTTTTTTTATTTTTTGATACAATGAAGACGCTTGGGTAATTTTAACTCAGTCGGAGAAATCTCCCAGCTCTAAGCGTTAGCGTAGGTGGGGGTTAGATCGGTGGATTGTTGGATGGGATGGTTCATCCCAAGGGGGATTCTATGAGTACGGAATTAATTGGACACCGCTGGGAACTACATGATGCAATGTTTTCTATTGCCAATATGGAGCGAAAGATATGCTCTTGTGCGAAAGAATTGGACTTTACGGAGACCATTAAGGCAGTGGAACTGATGAAGGAGTATCACAAGGGCCAGGTTCGTAAAGGGAAGGATCAGGTTCCTTATATTATTCATCCATTAATGATCGCTTGTCACGCATTTGCACTGGGGATCGGGGACGATCACTTGATTGCTGCCTGTCTGTTGCATGATGTGATGGAAGATTCTAGAGTGACTGCAAAGGACCTTCGGGACGCTGGCGTGAACGAGGAAGTGGTTGAGATTGTGGAATTAGTAAGTTTCTTTGAAAATCCCGGAATTAGCCATAAAGAGGCGAAGAAAGCTTATTTTGAGCGGATTGCCACCAATCGAAAAGCCTGTATGGTGAAGCTTTTGGACCGATGCAATAATATTTCCACCATGGCGACGGGATTTACTTCCAAGCATATTGCGGATTATATTGATGAGACGGAGGAATATATTCTCCCTTTATTAGATAAGGTGAAGCATGAATATGGGGAATATTACAATACTGCATTTTTATTAAAATATCAGATGTTAAGTGTGATTGAAACAGTGAAGCGGACGCTGTAGAAAGCAGGGCCTATGAATCAGGATACGGTGAACATGACGGTGTCTCCTATTTGTCGTGGACCAAGGGGAGATAAGTATGCATTTGTGAATTTTGAAGATGGAAACCGGGTGGCGGAAGGGAAAATTCCGGATTGCAAGATCCTCTCTAGTAGTGGCTTTACCCCAGAAGAAGTGAGCCGCTTAGAATCTTATATGGAAGAGAATCTTGGAATCCTTAAAAAGATGGCCGCAGGCATTCATGTCCTAGACGCCTTTATGAAGTAAATTCTTTTCATGCACTTTGTCATAGTAGGAATAGAGAAGCTGCGTCTTATTCTCTAAAAGATAGTAATGGCCAATGTAGGGAATTAAAAGCACCATGATCCCAAGAAACAGGGCGTAGGTCATGGGATTTTCAGATATATAGATGAAAATCACCGTAAGAAAGGCCATGATTGCAAAAAGTACGGTAACGATCAGGTGAATCAGGCGCTCATGCTGGAAAAATCCAATCTGAATCAGAAGATCTTCTTCCACTTCCTGCCAATTGGTATCTTCCCCATCCTCCTGTAGTAAGCTCTGGATGTGGTTGGTATAATCTAAGATTCGTTCCTTCATAGCATTGTCCCTCCTTGCTATTTTTCCCTAATTATTATAGACTTTACGAAGTTAAAGAACAATCCATTCCTGCTTTTTAGCAAATGAATGATCAGCCCCTGGGGAATTGGATGAAATCATATGAAAGATAAGGAATTGATACATGAAATCATATCAGTTAATTGCTCCATGTCATTTTGGCTTAGAGAGCGTGTTAAAAAAAGAGATTTTAGACCTTGGATATGACATTGTCCGAGTGGAAGATGGAAAGGTGGTTTTTGAGGGAGATGCTCAGGCCATCGTCTATGCCAATATTCATCTTCGTACCGCGGAGCGAGTACTGTTATGTGTGGGTGAATTTACGGCAAGAACCTTTGAAGAATTGTTTCAGGGAACCCTTGCCCTTCCTTGGGAGGATTTTATTCCAAAGAACGGTAAGTTTTGGGTAACTAAGGCCAATTCCGTGAATAGTAAATTATTTAGTTCCTCGGACATTCAGTCCATTATGAAGAAAGCCATGGTGGAGCGATTAAAGGGTGTCTACCATACGGATTGGTTCGAGGAAGATGGCGCAGAATATCCGGTGCGTGTGTCCATTATGAAGGACCGGGTAACTGTGGGACTGGATACCACGGGAAGTTCCCTGCATAAGAGGGGGTATCGTCCCGTTGCTGGTAAGGCTCCAATTTCTGAGTCCCTTGCAGCAGCCCTGATTTTACTCACTCCATGGAAGCCGGACCGAATCTTTGTGGATCCTTTCTGTGGTAGTGGTACCTTTGTGATTGAAGCAGCCATGATTGCTGCCAATATTGCACCGGGAGTGAATCGTAATTTTACTGCAGAAAAGTGGACCAATGTGATTGATGCCAAAGAATGGAAGGAAGTCCGGGATGAGGCCTTAGAGGCTGAAAATACGGATATTACTGTGGATATTCAGGGATATGATATCGATCCGGAGGTATTAAAGGCCGCTAGAGAGAATGCCAAGCGCGCCGGTGTGGATGGACTCATTCATTTCCAGGAGCGTGCGGTCAAGGACCTTCGCCATCCTAAAAAATATGGGTTCATTATTACCAACCCTCCGTATGGCGAGCGACTAGAAGAGAAGGAGGCGCTTCCTGCCATTTATAGCGCATTTGGAAAGCAATTTAAGGAATTAGATACCTGGTCCGCTTTTCTGATCACCTCCTATGAGGATACGGAGCGCTACGTGGGTCGTAAGGCGGATAAGAATCGTAAAATCTACAATGGTATGTTGAAAACCTACTATTATATGTTCCTTGGTCCTAAACCACCAAAGCGTGACCGTAAATAGTAGGAACTGTACCAATGTGTTCTAAGAGGGAATAGGAAAAGAGGACGAATATGAAAAAGATTATCTTTGCAACTGGAAATGAAGGAAAGATGAAGGAAATCCGAATGATTTTAGGGGATCTTCCTGTTGAGATCCTTTCCATGAAAGAGGCTGGGATTCATGTGAATGTGGTGGAAGATGGCAGTACTTTTGAGGAAAATGCCTTAATTAAGGCCAAAGCCATCGGAGAAATTGCTAAGGATGCCATTGTTCTTGCAGATGATTCCGGTCTGGAAGTGGATTACATTCATCAAGAGCCGGGAGTGTATTCTGCCAGATACCTTGGGGAGGATACTCCATATTCTGTGAAGAATCAGTCCATTATTGACCGCTTAGAAGAGGCTAAGGGACAGGAGCGTTCTGCTCGCTTCGTCTGTGTGATTGCAGCGTATTTTCCAGATGGCACCACGAAAACAGAGCGGGGCACCATTGAGGGAGAAATCGGCTATGAAGAGAAGGGGGAGAATGGATTTGGATATGACCCAATCTTCTATGTTCCGGCTTATGGCTGTACCACGGCCCAGATGGATCCTGAATTAAAG
Source organism: Lachnospiraceae bacterium (assembly GCA_024696615.1). Lineage (GTDB taxonomy): Bacteria > Bacillota > Clostridia > Lachnospirales > Lachnospiraceae > MGBC120314. The sequence goes on along the minus strand of JAILGS010000008.1, from coordinate 36,147 downwards.
AACTCCTTAAGTCATCGCGGTAAGGCCTTAGAAGCAATGAAACCATGGATTAAGGAATATTTATAATGATGCGTGTATTGATTGTAAGCGACTCCCATGGAGCATGGGAACAATTGGAGAAAGTGGTTGCCAAAGAGCAGGGGATTACCCAGCTGATTCACTGTGGTGATATCTGCGGGGATGCTAACCGTCTGCGGGGACTTGCCGGTCGCGTCTATGGACTGACGGATGGGGATGTACATGTGGTACGTGGAAACTGCGATGGAAGTAGTGCAGGACTTTTAGAGGAAGAAATTATACTTCTTGGTTCCAAGAAGATCCTCGTGACCCATGGACATCGCTACCATGTGAATTGGGGACGGGAACTTCTAGCGAAAGAAGCAGCAACCATCGGTATGGATGCGGTCTTTTATGGTCATACGCATGTACCGGAGTGGTGTGAATTAGAAGGGGTTTTCGTGGGAAATCCCGGTAGTGTAGCACTGCCAAGACAGGCTGATCGTCGTTGTAGTTATGGGATTCTTACCCTGACAGAGAAGGGGGAACTAGAATATACCCAGAAGTATTTGGATTAAATGTTTATTGTATCCATAAAAAGACATTTACAACTGTTTCGAAATGTGTTTAAATATAACTCGCGACATCAGTAAAAACTTATGTTTTTGGGTGTTGAAAACAATTTTTTGAAATTTGTAAAATTTCTAAAAAAAGTTGTTGACAATTATAAGTACTTCACTTATAATCATTTTTGTTGCGAGTGAGCAACGAGAAACGCCACGGGGTGTGGCTCAGCTTGGCTAGAGCGCCTGATTTGGGATCAGGAGGTCGCAGGTTCGAATCCTGTCACCCCGACTTTTCTTGAAAAAGAAATATAACCGAATATCAATTCATATGCGGGTGTAGTTCAATGGTAGAACACTAGCCTTCCAAGCTAGATACGTGGGTTCGATTCCCATCACCCGCTTTCCTTTTCTTCATGGAAAGGTTTGCCAGATGGCATGTGTCAGTAGCTCAGTTGGATAGAGCAACGGCCTTCTAAGCCGTGGGTCGGGGGTTCGAATCCCTTCTGGCACATTTTTCATTATTATGGTGGGTATGGCGAAGTTGGTTATCGCGCCAGATTGTGGCTCTGGAGGCCCTGGGTTCGAATCCCAGTACCCACCCTTTTGTTTTTATGACAAAACCGTGTCTTAAGATGCAATTTTGGGCTATAGCCAAGCGGTAAGGCACAGCACTTTGACTGCTGCACTCGTTGGTTCGAATCCAACTAGCCCAGCTGTATTGGTGCAATGAATAGAGCACTGATATACATACATAGTGTTTGGCTATATATGTATTTTTTTTATCTTTATGGGATATTAGCTCAGGTGGTAGAGCACTTGACTTTTAATCAAGGTGTCGCGGGTTCGAGTCCCGCATGTCTCATTGAAGCAGAAAGTTCACAGAATGTGGACTTTTTCCTTTTTTTAAAATTTAAGCGGATATGGTGGAATTGGCAGACACGCCAGATTTAGGTTCTGGTGCCGCGAGGCATGCAGGTTCAACTCCTGTTATCCGCACGGAATATTTCAAGCACAATGCTGAGCACAGTGCCAGGGTTGCTTGCTGTTATATTTGATTTTACTTCAATCGTGAATATATGGTATTGCATCGATGATGCACCACTGTGCGGAGATTAACGGATTGACTCCCATAGCGCCTTCGGGTGGTACAGTACTTAAGGGTTTATACAATTTCATGTGAAGGGTAAAATTATAAGAGCGGTGTCGTTGACATCGCTTTTTTTAACTCAGTCGGAGTACAAACTCCGACTGAGTCTTGACTCGTTTTATGGTATAGTGAACATGATGGTTTTAAGAACTACATCTCAGTACTCTCCATCAGGTTTTGGTGGTTTGCTGGGTGTAATTCTTGTTGATATAATAGGAAAAGTTATGGGGATTATTATGAAACATTTGTATCAAAAACAAGTGTTGCGCTTTGTCCTTGCAGCCCTTTTAGTGATTGGGCTTCTTGGTTCTACGGGGATGAACGTTGAGGTTCGGGCTGCAGAGGCGAAACGTAGCGAAAACAAAAAAATTTCTTTACATAGCGCTGGAACGAAAGCGGAAACCAGGCCGGATGAAAAAAATGGGGAGAATGCCGGGGAAAACATCGTGGTGGTGATCGATCCAGGTCATGGTGGTTCCAATCTGGGAGCACAGTATCTTGGCGTTTCCGAACGGGAAATTAATATCATTACCGCCGAGGCTTTGGTGGAAGAATTGTCCAAATACGAAGGGGTTACCATTTATCTGACCCATTCCTCCTATGAGGATGAGATGTCCTTAAAGAAGAGGGCGCAGTATGCTTCCAAGGTGGAAGCGGATTATCTTTTTAGTCTGCATTATAATGCCTCCGGCAATCATTATTTCTATGGTGCGGAGACCTGGGTACAGAGTAGCGGTCACTATTATTCGCAAATGTATGCCTTCTCCCAGATTCTCATGGAAGGATATGAAAATTACGGACTCTATAATCGGGGCATTAAGACCAAGCTTGGAGCGGAGGGGGATGAGTATTACGGAATCCTTCGCGAATGCAAGAAATTAGAGATTCCTGCAGTGATTTTGGAGCATTGTCATCTGGATCATCCACAGGATCAGAAGTATGTGAATGAGACGGCTTATAAGCATTTTGGATATATTGATGCCACCGCCATTGCGAAATTCCTTCATCTTTCCAGTGAGGAATTGGGGGTGGATTATTCTGGTTATTCCTATGAACTTCCCCAGGAGCCTGTGGAAAATCTTCCTAATGATGAGACCGGACCTTCCTGTCATTTAGATTTATTAGCGGTACTTTCCGAAGAGGAAACCACGAGGAATCAGGCGATGAAGGAGACGTTTCGGGTTACGGCTTCGGATGAGGAATGCAGAATTCTTTATTATAGCTATAGTTTGGATGGTGGAAAGACCTTCACTCAGTTAAAGACCTGGGAGGAGGGAGCGGAATATATGGACTTTTCCCTATCCAAATCCGAGATTTCCGGCAATGGAATTCAGGTGGCAGTCTATAATGAATATAATATGGATGCATTTTCGGATATTCTCTGGATGGATGAATATGCCAATTTAGATCAGGTGGAAGAACCAACCTTAGAACCAACGGCGGGTTTCATAGAATGGGAAACTTCGGAAGCGGAGGATGAGGAACTCTATCTGTATATCATTGTCGGGGCATGCATTCTTCTTATGATTCTTGCCATCCTTGCTATGGCTTGGAAATGCAGTAATGATAAGGTAAAGGAATTTGCTAAAAAGAGGGAGCTGATTCTTGCGAAGGAAGCTAAGGTTGAGGAAGCCAAGGTTGAGGATACGAAAGCCGAGGAAACCAAGTCCGAGGAAACCAAGTCCGAGGAAACCAAGTCCGAGGAATCGGTGGATGAACAGTCTGAGGCCAAGGATCAGTCTAAAGAGACCCCTCTGGAAAATACCACGGTTTCATAAAGTCGTGGAAAGAGATAGAAAGTAGGTTATGATATGGCACGAGTAGCAGTTGCAACAGATAGTAATAGCGGTATTACCCAGGCGGAGGGAAAGGAACTTGGAATCTTTGTACTTCCCATGCCTTTCTTTATTGATGGGGAATTATTCTTAGAAGATATTACCTTAAGTCAGGAAGAATTTTACGCCAAGTTAGTGAAAGATGCTGATATTTCCACATCACAGCCAGCAGTTACGGATGTTTCCGAATTTTGGGATAAGATTTTAGAGGAATATGATGAGATTGTATATATTCCCATGTCCAGCGGCTTAAGCGGTGCTTGCCAGACTGCTATGATGATCGCCCAGGACTATGATGAGAAAGTTTATGTGGTCAACAATCAGAGAATTTCTGCAACGCAGAAATTATCCGCCCTGGAAGCGAAGTATTTAGCAGAACAGGGAATGAGTGCCAAGGAAATTCATGATGAATTGATGGAACATAAGATGGACTCCACCATTTATATTAGCCTGGAGACCTTAAAGTATTTAAAGAAGGGTGGACGTATTACCCCTGCGGCAGCAGCACTGGGAACCATCCTAAAGATTAAGCCGGTGCTTCAGATTCAGGGCGAGAAGCTGGATGCCTTTAGTAAGGTGCGTAGCATGAAGAGTGCGAAGCAGGTGATGTTAAGTCAGATTCAAAAGGATGGAATCACAAGATTTGGTGCCACCAGTGAGGCTTTGGAGAATTGTATTATTTCCGTAGTATATTCCGGAAATAAGGAGCAGGCATCTTTGTGGAGGGAGGAATTAAAGGAAGTATTCCCAAATCACACCATGATGTTAAATCCCCTGTCCCTTTCCGTATCCTGTCATATTGGAGATGGCGCACTAGCCATTACCTGTACGAAAAAGTTGGATCGGGTTGATTACAGTCAGTTGATTATGAAATAAAGCGGAGAGCATGTGATGGAAATTGAGCGCAAATTTTTAATCAGTCCCCAGGTAGAAATCCTGTCCCATCTGGGAGAGTATCGTTGCCGACGCATTGAACAGGGATATTTAAATACGAATCCCGTGGTTCGAGTTCGACAGGATGAGGATTCCTATTATCTTACCTATAAGGGTGCGGGGTTAAAGGTCCGTGAGGAATATAATCTGCCATTAACGAAAGAGGCGTATGCACATTTGCTTAAAAAAGCAGATGGAATGATTATCACCAAGGACCGCTATGAGATTCCATATGAAAGCTACGTGATTGAATTAGACGTGTTCCATGGGGACTATGAAGGATTTTTGATGGCCGAGGTGGAATTTGCGAGTGAAGCGGAATGTGATGCCTTTCTTCCACCGGAATGGTTCGGGGAAGATGTAACCGGAAAAAAAGAATATTCTAATAGTTTTATGAGTGAGAACAAATTGCGTAAATAGTGGATTTGTGGTAAAATAGTAGTCACGAAAAGTGTTTTAGAAAATATGGAATTCGGGTGATATTTTCTAAGCTTTTCATGATACTTTAGGCCTGAAAATCTTACTATTTGGGGGACGCGCTATGTTTAAACGAAAAGAAGTACAAGATAAACATGATCAGGAATTATTGATTGCGGCAATGCAGAATATTATTGAAACGAATTCTGTACAGCATGTGAATGTGGATGAGTATGAAGATCCTGCTGCGGCGAAGAAATTAAATGATCTGATTGATTATTTCAAGCAGTCCAATAATAATTTCGTTCTTCGTATGAATGAGACCATGTCCGTGGTAGCGGATAGTTCTAATGTTAAGAACATGATCGAAGAAGTAACCAGTCAGGCCGATGCGGTGGCATCCATGAAGGAGGAAGGCGAGAACTTAGAGGCTTCCATCCATGAGATTGGTGATCAGGTAACCAATATTTCCGGACAGATTTCCGATGCGGTGGCTTCCGTACAGGAGACTGCTGCGAATATGGATGAAACCATCAGTGCGGTGGCGAATTCCGTAGAAGAGATTCGAAGTATTAATGAGAAGGCTTCGGATTTTGCAGAGAAGATTGAGCAGATCAGTAGCTTGGTGGATATGGTAAAGAAGCTTGCCAAGCAGTCCAATCTCTTAGCATTAAATGCTTCCATTGAAGCCGCAAGAGCTGGTGAGGCAGGTAAGGGATTTGCGGTAGTTGCGGATCAGGTAAAGGATCTTTCCAATAATACCACAGCTTCTGCAGATACCATTGTGAATTATGTGGATGAATTACAAAGTTCCATCGGTGAATTGATTGAGCTTGTGAATGCAACCACCAAGGGCCTGGAAGAGAGTAATTCCAAGGTTTCTAATTCCGTGGATAGTGTAAGACAGATCAGTAAGGTAATTGATACCATTAATAATAATGTAATCTCCATTACCAGTTCCACAGAGATTCAGTCCGATATTACAAGAAGCTTCTTTGAGAGTATGAATACTCTCACAGGAAGTATTGAAGCAGTGCATGAGGATTGTACTAAGACGGCAGCCCAGATGTATAAGATCAGCCGAAGCCTGGATACTAACCGAAGTGATATGGCAAGAGGCTTCTCCGATCTTACAACACAGGATTGGTTGAGAGTATTCCAGATTGATCACATTATCTTCACATGGCGTGTTTATAATAACCTGGCAGGTTTCGAACATCTGAAGATTACTCAGTTAAACAATCCACGTGGATGTAAGCTTGGTCTGTGGTTGAATAAGCAGACGGATCCGAAGATTACAGGAAGCCAGCAGTACAAGGACGTATATCGTTATCATGATGATATTCATAAACATGCAGTGGATTCTTGGCAGGCCTCTGAGAGTGGTAATCGAGATGAGGCGATGAAGCATTTCGAACTTGCGTATGCTTCCTTTGAACATTTTAATGAAGCCATTGAACGCTTTAAGAGATATATGGAAAGCATCGGATATCGTGATCGTACGGAGATTAAAGTATTCCGTAAATAAAGGATTTTCTAAATGGTGTGGAATGTCCCCGGGTCCTTGGGATCTGGGGACTTTTTTGGCTTATGGGAAGGAAGCAGGATAAAGGAGGAATAAGAATGAAAGCATATGTATTTTTAGCCAATGGATTTGAAACGGTGGAGGCGCTTGCCGTTGTGGATATCCTTCGCCGCGGGAAGGTGGATGTTACCACCGTATCCATCCATGATACCAAGGCGGTGGAAAGTGCACAGAAGATTGTGGTTTATGCGGATCAGACCTTAGCAGAGGGGATTTTAAAAGCGGATTTACTATTCTTACCGGGAGGAATGCCTGGAACTAAGAATTTAGAAGCTTGTGCTCCATTAATGGAAGCAGTAAAACGACAGGCAGCAGAAGGCGGCTATGTGGGTGCCATCTGTGCTGCACCTAGTATCTTAGGGCATCTCCATCTGTTAGAGGGAAAGAAGGCCACCTGTTATCCAGGATTTGAACCGGACCTTCTTGGCGCTACCGTATCTTCTGAGGGAGTTGTTGTGGATGGAAAGATCATTACTGGTAAGGGAATGGGAGTTGCCACAGAGATGGGACTTACCTTAGTTTCTCTCTTAGTTAGTAAGGAGTGTTCCGATTCCATTCGTGCCTCAATTCAATCTTGCTAATTTGAAATCTAGGTGTTATAATATCATTCTGTGTACGTTTCTAAAAGTCTAAGAGAAACGACGAGAAATATTGTAAAACACGTAAGGTTTTAAGTTTTAAGGAGGAATTAACACCATGGGTTTTCAGGTAGAGAATCTTGAAGAAAAGAATATGGTAAAGCTTACCATCGAAGTATCAGCTGAGGAATTTGAGAAGGGATTACAGACCGCTTTCAATAAGCAGAAGAATAAGATTAGCATCCCTGGTTTCCGTAAGGGAAAGGTATCTCGTCAGGTTGTTGAGAAGATGTATGGTCCTTCAATGTTCTATGAAGAAGCTGCAAATTCCATCATTCCAGAAGCATATGCTGACGCTGCAGATGAGTCCAAGCTTGAGATCGTTTCTCAGCCTGAGATCGATGTTACTCAGATTGAAAAGGGCAAGCCTTTCATCTTCACTGCAACTGTTGCCATAAAGCCAGAAGTAACTCTTGGACAGTACAAGGGTGTGGAAGTTGAGAAGGTTAATGCAGAAGTAACTGAGGATGATGTGAACGCTGAGTTAGATCGCGTAAGAAAGCAGAATTCCCGTATGGTTACCGTTGACCGTGCAATCGCTATGGATGATACTGCAATCATCAACTACGAAGGTTTCGTAGATGGTGAAGCATTCCAGGGTGGTAAGGGCGAGAATTATTCCTTAAAGATTGGTTCTCATTCCTTCATCGATACCTTCGAAGATCAGTTAGTTGGTAAGACTGCTGGTGAAGAGTTCGATGTCAATGTTACTTTCCCTGCGGATTATCATTCAGAGAATCTTGCTGGCAAGCCTGCTTGCTTCAAGGTTAAGGTGAATGAAGTAAAGGTAGAAGAACTTCCAGAACTGAATGATGATTTCGCATCCGATGTTTCTGAGTTTGATACTTTGGATGAGTACAAGGAAGATGTAAAGAAGAACCTTGCAGAGCGTAAGGCTAAGAGCGCTGAAAGCGAGAAGGAAAGCAAGGCAATCGAGAAGGCTGTAGAGAATGCTTCTATGGATATTCCTGAAGCAATGATCCAGTATCAGGTTCGCCAGATGGCTGAAGAGTTCGCACAGAGAATTCAGTCCCAGGGTCTTTCCATGGATCAGTACTTCCAGTTCACTGGATCTACTGCTGATAAGTTATTCGAAGAGATGCGTCCAGAAGCTGAGCGTAGAACTAAGAATGCATTAGTATTAGAGGCTGTTGTAAAGGCTGAGAATATCACCGTATCCGATGAGGAATACGAAGAAGAGCTGAAGAAGATGGCTGAGATGTACAATATGGAATTAGATAAGATCAAGGAATTAGTCAATGAAGAAGCTGCTGAGCAGATTAAGAAGGATGCAGCTTTAGATAAGGCTGTGAAGTTAATCGCTTCTGAAGCTAAGGAAGTTTAAGAGTTCTTAGAGGAAGCCACTTCCTTCCTTTCTGACTGATTTTGTCATGAGGAGGTTAGGACATGTACAATAGTTTAGTACCTATGGTCATTGAGCAGACAAGTAGAGGAGAGCGTTCCTTTGATATTTACTCAAGACTTTTAAAGGAAAGAATTATCTTTTTAGGAGAAGAAGTGAATGAGACTACTGCAAGCCTTGTAGTAGCACAGCTTCTGTTCTTAGAGAGTGAAGATCCTAAGAAGGATATTAGTTTATATATTAATAGTCCGGGTGGATCCGTAACCGCAGGTATGGCCATTTATGATACCATGCAATACATTAAGTGTGATGTTTCCACCATCTGTATTGGTATGGCAGCATCCATGGGGGCCTTCCTTCTTTCCGGTGGTGCCAAGGGAAAGAGATTTGCTCTTCCTAATGCGGAAGTAATGATCCATCAGCCATTAGGTGGTGCACAGGGTCAGGCAACGGAAATTCAGATTGCTGCAGAGCATATCTTGAAGACGAAGGAAAAGTTAAATCGTATTCTTGCTGAGAATACCGGTAAGGATTATGAGACGATTTGTAAGGATACAGAGCGTGACAACTGGCTTACTGCAGAGGAAGCGGTTGCTTACGGTTTGATTGATTCCGTAGTAGAGAAGAAGTAATACAATTAAAAGAAGTAAATGAAGGTGAGAGCATTATTACTTCTCACCTTCATTTTGTATGGGGAGGAAATGCATGGCAACGAAAAAAGATGATGTGCTTCGTTGTTCATTCTGTAATAAGCCACAGGATGAAGTTAAAAAATTAATTGCTGGTCCCAATGGTACATATATTTGCGACGATTGCGTGGGTGTATGTGCTGAGATTTTACAGGAAGAGTTTTCTTTCGAGGACGAGCAGGAAGATCTTGGAATTAACCTGTTAAAGCCTATGGAGATTAAAACCTTCCTTGACGATTATGTAATCGGTCAGGAAGAAGCCAAGAAGGTTTTAGCAGTTTCTGTATATAATCATTATAAGAGAATTTTATCCGGTAAGGATACCAATGATGGAGTGGAACTTCAGAAGAGTAATATTCTTATGCTTGGTCCTACGGGTTCTGGTAAGACTTATTTAGCCCAGACCTTAGCGAAGTTACTGAATGTTCCATTTGCCATTGCCGATGCTACCTCGTTAACCGAGGCAGGTTACGTGGGTGAGGATGTGGAGAATATTCTGTTAAAGATTATTCAGGCAGCAGATTATGATATTGAGCGTGCTCAGTATGGCATTATCTACATCGATGAGATTGATAAGATTAGCCGTAAGGGTGAGAATGTATCCATTACCCGTGATGTATCCGGTGAAGGTGTACAGCAGGCTCTGTTAAAGATCTTAGAGGGTACGGATGCTTCCGTTCCACCACAGGGTGGAAGAAAACATCCACATCAGGAATTAATTCATATTAATACCACCAATATTTTGTTCATCGTTGGTGGTGCATTTGATGGCTTGGAGAAGATTATTGAGTCACGAATCGAAACCAAGAGCATGGGCTTTAATGCGGAGATTGCTTCTAGGGATGAGAAGAATGTGGGAGAACTCTTTAAGCAGGTAATGCCACAGGATCTGATTAAATTCGGTCTGATTCCAGAATTTATTGGTCGTGTTCCTGTAACCGTATCCTTGGATTCCTTGGATGATGAGGCATTGATTCGCATTCTTCGGGAGCCTAAGAATGCTATCGTAAAGCAGTATCAGAAGTTATTCCATCTCGATGAAGTAGAATTGGAATTTACGGATGAAGCATTAACTGCTATTGCGAAAAAGTCCATGGAGCGTAAGACCGGAGCAAGAGGTCTTCGTGCCATTATGGAAGAAACCATGATGGATTTAATGTTTGTGATTCCATCGGATAATGCCATTGCCAAGTGCATTATTACGGAGGAAGCGGTGAATAAGACTGGGGAACCAGAGATTATTTATCGCAGTGATGCAGTAAATCCAGTGCATACTACGGGAAAGCATCGTCGTAATAGTAATAATAGTGGAGAGATTGCATAAATGATAGACTTAGAGATTGGGATTCCTTTGGTTCCACTTCGTGGAGTCACGGTACTTCCGGGAATGAAACTTCATATTGACTTAAGCAGAATCAAGTCCCTTGCTGCAGTGGAGCGTGCCATGACTACCAATGGGATGCTAATGTTTGTCACCCAAAAGGATCCGGAATTAGAGAATCCTACCCTGGATGATCTCTATACTGTGGGATGTCTTGGTTTGATACGTCAGATTACCAAGCTTCCCAATAAGGTTATCCGAATCTATGTAGAAGGTCGTACGAAGGCTCAATTAATGGATGCCAAGAATGACAAACGACCATTCTTAGTTGCTCAATTAAAAGATTATCCAACCTTGCAGGATGTGTCGGAATTAACCAAGAAAGCCATGCTTTCTGTTCTACAGGACGAATTAATACAATTAGCAGAATATGACCAGAGTATCAAGCAGGAATTAATTGCCAAAGCATCGACAGCCAAGGAGTTGGATGATTTTATTGCTCTTATGAGAGCGGAATTATCCTTGGATTATGAAAAGCGTCAGAAATTTTTGGAATGTAAATCCATTCATGATGAATTTGATTTCTTAGAGGAACATTTCCAATCCGCCTTGATGATTGCGGAGGTAAAGGCCAATCTTACCAAAAAGGTACGTGCCTCCATTGATAAGAATCAGAGAAATTTTATACTTCGGGAACAGATGCATATTATCGAGGATGAATTGGGAGAAGAGGATTCTCTCGATGAAGTTTCTGAATTTCTTGCTAAGACGGAAGCCTTGGAGGCTCCGGATTATGTGAAGGAGAAGCTTCGCAAGGAAATTCGTCGATACAAAACCATGAGTCAGAGCTCTTCCGAAAGTTCGGTATGTCGTACCTATATTGAAAATCTTTTAGATCTTCCATGGAATCATTGCAGTGAGGATAAGATTGATCTTGACTTAGCGAAGGAGATTTTAGAGCGGGATCATTATGGATTAACCAAGGTAAAGGAACGTTTATTAGAATACCTTTCCGTGCGTACTTTAACAGGAAAGGGAGAGGCTCCTATTCTTTGTCTCGTAGGCCCTCCGGGAACCGGTAAAACATCCATTGCAAAATCCATTGCCGAAGCTTGCAATCGGGAATATGTAAGAATTTGCTTAGGTGGTGTATCGGATGAAGCAGAAATCCGTGGCCATCGAAGAACCTATGTGGGTTCCATGCCAGGACGAATCGTAGAAGGCATTCGTCAGGCTGGAGTTGCTAATCCATTAATGTTATTGGACGAGATTGATAAGGTGGGCCGCGAACGGGTGAAGGGAGATACGGAATCCGCTCTGTTAGAAGTATTGGATAGTGCTCAGAATGAACATTTTAGAGATCACTATTTGGGAATTCCCATGGATTTATCCAATGTTCTTTTTATTGCAACGGCCAATGATTTAAGTGAAATGTCCAAGCCACTGTTAGATCGTCTGGAAGTAATTGATGTTTCCGGATATACCACCAATGAGAAGTTCCATATTGCTAAGGAATTCTTATATCCGAAGCAGTTAGTTAAGAATGGCTTAAAGAAGTCCCAGTTATCCATTACGGATTCTGCCATTCGTCGTATGATTACCGGATATACCAGGGAGGCGGGAGTTCGTGAATTAGAGCGTCAGTTTGGCACCTTAGCACGTAAGACCGCCAGGGTGATCGTGTCCAAAGAGGCGAATAAGGTGAGGGTGAATGAGAAGAATTTACCGGATTACCTTGGTAAGGAGAAATACCTTCCAGATCTGGTGAATAAGAAGCCTCTCGTGGGTATTGTTCGTGGACTTGCATGGACCAGTGTGGGAGGGGAGACTCTCTCCATTGAGGTGATTACACTTCCGGGTAAGGGTGATTTTTATGTTACCGGACAGCTGGGAGATGTGATGAAAGAATCGGGAGAAGTGGCATTAAATTATGTGAAATCCATTGCTTCCAAATATAAAGTAAGACCTCAATTTTTTGAAAAAAATGATATTCATCTGCATATTCCAGAGGGGGCCGTTCCTAAGGATGGTCCATCCGCAGGAATTACCATGGCAGTGGCATTTCTTTCTGCTGCTACGGGAATTAAGGTTCGTCCGGATGTGGTAATGACCGGTGAGATTACTCTTCGTGGTCAGGTACTTGCCATTGGAGGACTGAAGGAGAAGCTTCTTGCAGGAATCATAGCCGGAGCGCACAAAGCGTTAGTACCGGAGGAAAACCGCAGGGATGTGGAAGAACTGGATGCAGAAATTCGCGATGGCATTGAAATTGTCTTTGTGAAGGACATGAAGGACGTTCTAAAAGAAGTACTTCTTATGGATGAAACCCATCCAAAGAGAGCATAGAAATGATGAATGAAGGGAGGAAGGCATGAAGCTTCGTAGTGTGGAATTAGAGACGGTGATTGGAATCACTAGTAAATTACCGGAAAATACTCTGCCAGAAGTGGCATTTGCAGGAAAGTCCAATGTGGGAAAGTCCTCCATGATCAATGCCCTCCTGAATCGTAAGTCCTTAGCACGAACTTCTTCCCAGCCAGGAAAGACCCAGACCATTAATTTTTATAATGTGAATCAGGTCTTTTATCTTGTGGATCTTCCAGGATATGGCTATGCGAAAGTATCGGAGGAAGTGAAGGCTAAATGGGGAAAGATGATTGAAAATTACCTAAAGAAGTCCCAGGTACTTCGTCAGGTATTTCTTCTTATCGATATTCGCCATGAGCCATCCGCCAATGACCGCAATATGTATGAATGGATTGAGTATCAGGGATATGAACCGATCATTATTGCCACGAAGGCGGATAAGATCAGCCGTGGTGCAGTAGCAAAGCATGTGAAGATGATCCGGGAAGGATTAAAGATGAAAAAGGGTGGTGTCATTATTCCATTTTCTTCGGAGACCAAGCAGGGTGTGGAAGAATTATGGGAAATCATTGATGGCACAGTTCTTTTAACCGAAGAGGAATAAGATAAAAAATCCAGATTCTAGGTGTTCTAGAATCTGGATTTTTTTTTCGTGATATAAGCTCTGACTGCGAAAAGCGCCAGGAGTTTTGACTTTACTCCAATAAAAGATGCTCTAAAGGAAGGGAGTCCTGAATCTGAAATCCCACATGCTTGTAAATCCGAAGGGCCGGAGTATTGATACTAGTAACATGGAGGGTAATCTTACATGGGGTCTGGGATAGAAATACAGAAAGCGCTCCCTCCACGAAAAGCCTTCCATACCCCTGCTTGCGATAGGCCTTTCGAATGCCCACATGATGCATGCAGGCGGTATTGCTTTCCGGATCATAACTAATCTTTAACCGTCCAATGGCAGTCTCTTCTAAATAGAAGAGATATAAGCATTCTAATTCCTTCCCATAATGGAAGCGAAGTTCATAAACCCTGGTGTTCTTAGGTGCTTTTGGGCTTTTTGAAAGTTCCTCAAGAAGAGTCTTAGCTTCTACTGCCATGGCATAATCCGTATATTTGGTGGTGGAAGTAAAGTCCTTGGTATGGACGGGAGCAGGAAAGAGAACTTCCTTCATCTGGTTTTGCTCTAATTCATGAATCGCCTTATGTAAGAGCGTATTCATATAACCCCTTCTTCGATAATCGGGATGGGTATAGGCATCGATCAGGACATGCCCCTCCCCATCGGGAAGTACATTTAACAGGGCAATGAGTTTTCCATCCTCTAACAGCAGATGGAAGTAATGCCAGGTGGCAGTAAAATATTCTTCCACATAATCCTTGTCCTGATTGGCTTCCTCATAAAAGTCCGGCATGATGCGCTCTTCCTCGGCGGGAAAGATCAAAAGGTCATAGTCCCCCAGTAGGTTTTTGGCCTGTTCCATTCGTTTATAGCTAAGTGCATTGACTGCCTGATAATTCATAATCTTCCTCATTTCTGGTAAATTTTTGGGAAAATCCCATGCCAGGATTATACCATGACTTTTTTCCAGATACATCCCGTCACCTTGAAATAATATAGAAAATACAGTAAAATACGAGTATCTATGTGAAGAAAAGAGGATGACATCATGAGAGAAGTCATTTGCCAGAATATTGCAGAAAGTATTGAAGCAAAACAGCGATTATTCCAGGACTCCCAGTGTATTGATACCATTGAAACAGTGGCCAATATGGTGGTGGAAGCATATCGACAGGGACATAAGATTTTAACCTGTGGTAACGGCGGAAGCGCTTGTGATGCCCAGCATTTTGTTGGGGAATTAGTGGGCCGCTATAAGAAGGAACGCCAGGGAATTGCTGCGATTTCCCTCTGTGGAAATGTGGCGAATCTCACAGCCATTGGCAATGATTACGATTATGATCGCATCTTTTCCAATCAGGTGATTGCCCTGGGTCAGCCCGGGGATGTGCTTTTTGCGATTTCCACCAGCGGCAATTCGAAAAACTGCGTCAAAGCAGTGGAAGAAGCTAAGAAGCGTGGAATTCTTACCGTTGGATTAACGGGGGAGAAGGGCGGTGCCTTAAAGGATCTTTGTGATGCCACCATCGCTGTACCATCCTCCAATACCCCAAGAATTCAGGAAATGCATATTTTAACCATTCATTCCATCTGTCATGTGGTGGAGGATACATTGTATGCCGAGGGGATTCTTAAGAAGTGGGAAGATGCATGAGAAAAGCAATATTTTTAGATCGTGACGGCACCATCAATGTGGATAAGGATTATCTGCATACTCCGGAGGAGTTAGAATTTCTTCCAGGTGCGAGGGAAGCCTTGGGTTTACTGAAGGCCAAGGGCTTTTTATTAATTGTCATCAGCAATCAATCCGGTGTGGGACGGGGATATTTTCCCATAGAAGATGTGTACCGGGTAAATGAGCGGATGAATCAGATGTTAGAAGAAGATCAGGTAGCCATTGAGCATTTTTACATCTGCCCCCATGTGGAAGCGGATCATTGCCATTGCAGAAAGCCTGAACTTGGATTATATGAAGCAGCGATTCGGGATTATGACTTAGATCCTACCAAATGTTATTTAGTGGGGGATAAGGTGTCCGATATCCTGGCTTCTGAAAAATTACAGGCGGGATATGGTTTAGTCCTTTCCGGCCATGCAATCTCTAAAGAAGCGAAAAGTAAGTATGCGGGGCATATTTATCAGGATCTTTTAGAATTTGCCAAAAGCTTGTAAGGAAAGAGTGTAACATGGGTTTTAAGGGTAAGGTTGACAAAGTCCTTCGTTGGGCCAATATATGGTTCACACAATTTCGTGTGGCTTCCATGGAGAATCGCAGTACCACCAAAGAAGTGGGAAAGATTTTAGTCATCAAGATTGATGCCATCGGGGATTTTTTAATCTGGTTAGACAGTGCCAAGGAGTTTCGCAAGCTCTATCCCGGAAAGTCCATTACGTTAATGTGTGCCAACGCCTGTGTGGATATTGCCAAACATACAGGCTATTTTGATGAGTATATTCCTTGTAATATTCGAAAATTTGAAGGGGACAATTCCTATCAGAAGGAAATCCTAAAGTCCCTGTCCGGATATTCTTTTGATTTATTAATTCAGACGGCTTATTCTCGAACCGTGCATATGGATTTATTAGCAGCTGCAACTCCTGCCAAAGAGAAGGTGGGACTAGTGGCGGATGAGTCCCGAACCAATTTAAGCCGTTATATCACCCTGCCAGCCAATCGGAAGAAATTAGATCGCATCTACTCTTCTTTAATCCCGGTATCGGGAGAATGGCTGATGGAAGTGGAGCGCAATGGAGAATTAATTCGAGGTCTTGGAATGAAGCAATTTCAGACTGCCATGCCGGTGCTTCCTGCCTATGAGGCAGGTCCAGGCATCCTTCCGAAAGAGGACTATTATGTCATCTTTCCGGGAGCTAGTACACCGAAAAAGATGTGGGAGATTGAGAAATTCGCTAAGGTGGCGGATTACGTGCAGGAAACCACAGGATATGCGGGATATGTGTGTGGTAGCAAGGATGAGGCGCATTTGTATCAGGGGATTGTAGCACACAAAAAGGAAGGCACCAAGGTGGTGGATTACCTTGGAAAGACCAGTCTGTTAGAGCTTTCGGAAGTGATCCGGCATGCGAAATTTGTCATCAGCAATGACACCAGTGGAATTCACTTTGCGGCGGCGACCAATACGCCTTCCGTGTGTATTTTAGGAGAATATAATTATGGTCGTTTCTTACCATATGCCTATGATAAGAAGCAGGATGCGGCCTACGAGGCGGGAGTGGCTCCCATGGTGGTGGTTTCTGCCAATATGCCTTGCAGATGCTGTGCGGTGGGCAAGATGACGGCGGAATGCAATGCATGCATGGCATCCACCGGACGATATTATTGTGTGGAAAAGATTACCGTGGAAGAGGTCTGCCGGGCCATTGATCAGTTAAAATATTAGTACAAATGAGGTATAAGAATGACAAAAGAGTCGATACAGCATATGGCTTTGCACCCTAAGCGTTTCTTAGTGGTGGGCGATATCATGATGGATCAGTATTGTTATGGTTCGATTCAGCGAATTTCTCCGGAGGCGCCAGTTCCCGTACTTCGCTACGTTTCTGAAAAGTTCATCGCCGGTGGTGCGGCCAATGTGGCCACCAACCTTGTGGGCATGGGACAGAAGGTAGCCCTGCTTTCCGTAGTGGGAAAGGATGCCATGGGGGAGAAATTGGAGGCATTGTTAGAAGATGTAGGAATTGATTGTACCATGGTTGCGGAGGAGAAGAATCGCCCAACCACCTGCAAGACCAGATTTGTTGCAGGCAATCAGCAGCTTCTTCGTATGGATGATGAAGTGACCATTCCCATGCAGGAAGGTACGGCGCGTCGCCTACTGGAGCAATATGAAGCATCCATCGAAGACTTTGATTTAGTACTGCTTTCCGATTATATGAAGGGTGTACTTACCTTTGATTTTACCAAGCGTCTGATCGAGATTGCAGCGGAACATGGAAAGCATGTGATTGTGGATGTGAAGGACCTTCGCTGTGAGAAATATGCGGGAGCCTATCTGTTAAAGCCAAACCGCAAGGAATTGCATGATCTGACCGGATGTCCGGTGGATACCTTAGAGGAAGTGAAGGAAGCCATGCAGGTATTAAAGAAGAAGGCAGGAGTATCCTGTGTTCTTGCCACTTTAAGCGGGGATGGTATGGCTTATTTAGATGAGGAGAATCATATCACCTATCAGGAGAGCGACTCCCGAAAAGTGTATGATGTGGTTGGTGCGGGTGATACCGCATTTGCCTATGTGGCAGCAGCCCATGTGTTTGGATGCAGCGTGAAGGAGCTGTTAAAGCTTGCCAATACCGCATCCTCCATAAAGATTACCAAGTTTGGTACTTCTGTGGTAACCATCGAGGAAGTCATCGACGAATTATTCCATGAATATAATAAGATTCAGACCATTGACACCATCGCCAAAGTCCTGTCGGGACAGAAGAATAAGAAGGTGGTCTTTACCAATGGCTGTTTTGATATTCTTCATATTGGTCATGTGAAATACTTAAAAGAAGCGAAGAATCGCGGAGATATCCTGGTTCTTGGATTAAATTCCGACGCTTCTGTAAAGCGCCTAAAGGGCCCTACCCGTCCAATCAACAATGAGAAGGATCGTATGGATCTTTTGGCGGAGATGGATTTTATCGATTATTTGGTGGTATTTGATGAGGATACCCCGATCAAATTAATTGAGGCGGTCTGCCCGGATATTTTAGTCAAGGGCGGGGATTATGAACCGGATCAGATTGTGGGTGCGGATTTTGTGAGAGCCCATGGGGGTACGGTGGAAGTGATTCCTTTCGTGGAAGGAAAATCCACCACCAATATTATTGAAGCCATGCATCGTGCGGAAGAGAATGCATAAGCATGCAAATGTGTGATAACGTGGAGCATAAGGAGGACATCATATGAGTATTGTTGTTACCGGTGGCGCAGGCTTTATCGGAAGCTGTGTCGTAGCCAAATTAAATCAGCTTGGCAGGGAAGATATCTACATCGTGGATAATGTGAATACATCCGAGAAGTGGATGAATCTTCGTAATAAGAAATATATCCGTTATTATCATAAGGATGAATTCTTAGAGGAATTGGATTATTTAGAAGGAATTGAAGCCATCGTGCATCTTGGTGCATGTTCTGCCACAACGGAGCAGGATTTTGATTATCTTTATCGGAATAATTTCCTCTACAGTACCACGCTGTATGAATATGCAAGGGAACATCAGATTAGTTTCCTCTATGCTTCCTCCGCAGCAACCTACGGGGATGGAGAACTGGGATTTGATGATAAGATGGATTATCGCAAGCTCCTTCCATTAAATCGTTATGGTTATTCCAAGCAGCTTTTTGATGAGTGGGAAGGAAAGCAGAAGGAGAAGCCTCGCCAGGTGGTGGGAATGAAATTCTTCAATGTCTATGGTCCTAATGAATATGCCAAGGGCAGCATGGCCAGCATGATTTTCCACGGTTATAAGCAGGTGAAGGAGAATGGCTGCATCAAATTATTTAAGTCCTATAAGGAGGGCTTTGAGGATGGAAAGCAGTTACGGGATTTCGTCTATGTGAAGGATATCTGTGATGCCATCATCTTCTTCTTAGAGAATAATGGAGTCAGTGGTCTCTTTAACTTAGGTACAGGACATGCGGATAGCTTCTATAACTTAGCAGAATCCGTATTCATTGCCCTGGACTTGGAGCCAAAGATTGAATTTATTGAAATGCCGGAAGTACTTCGTGGCAAATATCAGTATTTTACAGAAGCCAAGATGGACAAATTACGGGAAGCTGGTTTTACCAAGCATTTCTATGATCTTCGAAAAGGTACCATTGACTATGTACAAAACTACTTAGATCAGGGCTTTAAGGTGTGGTAAAGAAGACTAGAATAGGATGGAGCAAACCATGGCATTACGCAAACGAAGTGAAATCGAACCAGAATTCAAATGGAAGATTGAGGATTTATGTGCTTCGGATGAAGCATTTGAAAAAGATTATCAGAAGCTGATGGAAGAGTTAGGAAAGCCCTCCCCTTACGAAGGGCATTTAGAGGATTCCGACGAACTTCTCTATGAAGCTCTTACCACCATGGATGGCATGGAGCAGGAAGTGGAACGTCTCTATGTCTATGCCAATGAAAAATTCTATGAGGATATGGGCAATAGCACCTATCAGGGCATGGCAGGCCGCATGGCCAGTGCCATGAGTCAGTTTGGGGCCAAATACTCCTTTGTGGAGCCGGAACTGTTAGCTTTTTCCAAGGAGCATTTAGAAGCACTTTCGAAGGCCCAGGGAAAGATGGCACTGTTTCAGCAGTATTTTCGAAATTTACTTCGGGAAAAGCCACATATTTTAAGTGGCGCCATGGAAGCCGTACTTGCCGCAGCAAGTGAAGCAACCAGCGCTTCTTCCGATATTTTTGCAAGTTTTAATAATGCGGATCTTCGCTTTGGGGATGCCTTAGATTCTAAGAACGAAGCTCACAGTGTAACCCACGGCACCTTCTCGGTGCTGATGGAAAGCGAGGACAGGGTTTTGCGTAAGAACGCATTTGCATCCGTATATGCAGCTTACGGCGCCTACGCCAACACCTTAGCGGCCATGTATAATGCCAATCTAAAGCAGGATTATTTCTACGCCAAAACAAGAAATTATAACACCAGTATGGAGCGCCATCTAAGCGCCTCCAACATTCCGGTGGAAGTATATCAGGGCTTAATTGATACGGTGAATCAAAACCTTTCTTTGATGCATCGCTATGTATCCCTTCGCAAGAAGGTGCTTGGTCTTTCGGACCTGCATATCTATGATGTGTATGCGCCATTAGTGAAGGACGTGGATATGAAGATTTCCTTCGAAGAAGCCAAGCAAATGGTTTTGGAGGGCCTTGCGCCTCTTGGTAGTGCATATGCGAAAATCTTCCGGGAAGGCTGCGAAAGTGGCTGGATTGATGTGTATGAGAATGAGGGAAAGCGCTCCGGTGCCTTCTCCTGGGGAGCTTATGGAACCCATCCATATGTCTTTTTAAATTATCAGGAGAATTTAAATAATGTGTTCACCTTAGCCCATGAGATGGGACATGCGATTCATACCTATCATTCCAATAAGAATCAGCCACATCTTTATTCCGGCTATCGGATCTTTGTGGCAGAGGTGGCTTCCACCACCAATGAATCCTTGTTGATTCAGCATCTTCTAAAGAAGACCACGAAGAAGAAGGAAAAATTATATCTTTTAAATTATTTCTTAGAGCAGTTTAAATCCACACTGTTCCGTCAGACCATGTTTGCAGAATTTGAGATGATTACCCATGGTTTGGTACAGCAGGGAGAAACTCTTACCAAAGAAGAATTATGTAAGATTTATCATGAATTAAATGAAAAATATTTTGGAAAAGATATGATCCTGGATGAGGAGATTGATTTGGAATGGGCAAGAATTCCTCATTTCTACACTCCATTCTATGTTTATCAGTATGCCACTGGTTTTTCTGCTGCAGTTGCGATCTCTAAGAAAATCCTGGCAGAAGGAGAGCCTGCGGTTGCGGGTTATATGGATTTCTTAAGTAGTGGCAGCAGCGACTATCCAATCGAAGTCTTAAAAAAGGCCGGCGTGGACATGGCGAAAAAAGATGCTGTGGAAGCTGCGATGAAGGTCTTTGAAGGACTGTTGGATGAATTTGAAGAAGTCTATGAAATGGAAGAGTAGCATCGTAGCATCGAAGACGGGAATCGTAGCATCGTAGACTGGAATCGTAAAGGAGTAGACCACAAGATCTAGGTCAAGGAATTTTTTAGCGAAAGAATTACTAAAGTTTTGGCAGAAAACTTTGTGGAATCTATGGATATACTTAAAAAGCACTCCGTGGTAGAGTAATACCACGAAGTGCTTTTTTTATCATTGTTAAGAAATCTTATTTTAAGAAATCTTCTCTCTTTGGATTGAAGACATCCACTAATTTTCCAGCCTCTAAACATAATACTCCATGGGTTGCACCGGATGGGATTAATACGCTGTCACCCTGCTTTACTACATTAACTTCATCACCCACGGTGAATTCGAAAGCACCTGCAGCAACATAGGTCTGCTGAATATGTGGATGGCTATGAAGATTTCCGCGGGCACCCTTCTCGAAGGTGATCTCGCACATCATCATTTCATCACAATAGGAAAGAATTCTTCTGGTAACGCCCGGCTCACATGGAGTTGGGACTGCATCTTTGTTATAACCGATCATGTAATTTCTCCTTTTCCATGAATATAGTAATCCTATTGTAGCACAAGATAATTTCCATCTCAATTTAGAGAACAAAAGAGGATAAAAATTTACTAAAAGACCATATCCCAGGACAAAATATTCTAGTTTACGAAAGAAGGGAGACGCAATGAATTATCAAGCGGTGCTTCGCTCCAGCATGGGGACGGGGCGGCTAAAAAATCAGGACAGTGGGCTTGTGCTTACTACCATCACCCCCATGGGGATTCTTGCTCTGGGGGCAGTGTGTGATGGCATGGGAGGACTTTCCTGCGGGGAAGTAGCCAGTAGTCATATTATTCGAAATCTTATGCGATGGATGAGGATTCGTGCACCATACTTAGAGCGGTTTGATAAGCTGGCCTATGAAGTGGAGCGGGTGCTTTGGCAAAGTTCCCAGGAGATTTTTGATTATGGGAAAAGTCAGCAAATCACCTTAGGAAGTACCGCCACGATCCTACTACTTTTAGAAGGAAGATATGTGATCCTCCATGTGGGAGATACCAGGGGATACCGCATGGGACGGGGGCTTTTAGGCACATGGAACATCACCCAGATCACCCAGGATCAAAGCGTGAATGATTCCGTGCTGACCCAGTGCATTGGAAGTGGCGCTCCCCTAAAGCCAGCCGTCTATGAAGGGCGCTACCACAAGGGGGATGTGTTCTTATTATGTAGTGATGGACTGCGCCACCACAACCAACCGAAGGAATTATTACATCCCTTTTTGAAGGAGGGTGGACTTTTCCAATCTTTTTATAAGAAGGAAGAAAAGAAGGAGCGGTATGAAAAGCATTTGGACCGATTCATGGAACGAGCAAGGAGTTTAGGAGAAGAGGATGATATTACAGGGATTCTTATCTGGGGCCAACCATCGGCAGTATGAAATCGTCAGACCTCTTGGAAGCGGGGGCAGTGGGGATGTGTACTACGTGTATGAAAGACAAAAAAAGCAGTATTATGCGGCCAAATTCATTCCCAACACGTCCATCAGTGATGGGATGGCGGAGGCGGAATTTTTAAAGAAATTGCATCATCCCGCGCTTCCCAAGCTTTATGAATGCATTCCCCTAGAGGAGGGAGTGGTGCTTGTGATGGAATATATTGAGGGGAAAACTTTGGTGGAATATCGCCAAAATTGTGAAAATACATTTTCTACTTATAATCGTTCACAAAAATACAAGTTACACTTGTTTTTTTTGCTTGCAGATGTGCTATCCTATCTACATGAACAGGAGCCGCCAGTGATTTACCGGGATCTAAAGCCGGAGAATATCATGGTAGAACAAAACGGGCAGATTCGATTAATTGATTTTGGTACCGCCCGTCATTTCCAAGTATCTGAAGGACACGACACAGTGCCCCTTGGGACTCCTGGCTACGCTGCCCCCGAGCAAATGTATGGCAATGCTCAGACGGATCAGCGAACGGATATCTACGCGCTAGGCGCGACAATGTATTACCTATATACGGGACAGGATTTATCCAAGCCCCCTTATAGAATTCAATTGTCGGTAAAGTCTAACAATCCTGAAATTCCAACATATATTTATGATTGTATGAAACGTTGCTTGCAGCCTTCCCCGGAGGATCGTTACCAGAATATCGGGGAGCTGTTAGAGGACTTGGAGTGGGGTGAAAATCCCAATAAAGATCGTTACCAATCCTATCGGCCCATTCATCTTGTGTCGACACATAGTCAGATCAGGCTCTGATAGGATGAAGAATAGATATGGGAGGTGTTGCTTATCGAGTAAAAATTCTTTCTTTAAAAATAGAAAACAATAGGGGATCCCCATGGTTTCGGCCATGGGGAATTTTTTTGAAATTTTTAGAAGTATGAACAAAAAAACATATACATCCCTTGACATTGATGGGGTGGAGTGGTAATTTAATATCAATGTTAGCACTCGGATGAAATGAGTGCTAACAAATCCAAATCGATATGGGGGTGGAGTTTTTTGGAAATTAGTGAACGCAAGTACAAAATCCTGGAAGCGATTATTCGGAATTACTTAGAAACCGGAGAGCCAGTAGGCTCTAGAACAATTTCCAAGTATACGGATTTAAATCTTAGTTCTGCCACCATTCGTAATGAGATGTCGGATCTGGAAGAACTGGGTCTCATCCTTCAGCCACATACTTCCGCAGGACGTATTCCTTCCGATCAGGGATACCGCCTATATGTGGATCATATGATGGCTACGAGAAGTATGGAATTGGATGAGCGGGCCAAGGAATTGGAAGATATGAAGACCTTTCTTACCGATAAGGTGGATAAGGTGGAGGAGTTATTGCAGAATGTGGCAAAGCTTTTAGCTTCCAATACCAATTATGCTTCCGTGGTATCCACACCCAAGCTTAGTACGAATAAATTAAAATTTATTCAGTTGACCAAGGTGGAACCAACCAAGCTTCTTACGGTGATTGTACTGGATCGGAATGTGATTCGAAATCGAATCATAGAATTGGATCAGGAATTATCCGATGATGTGGTATTAAAGATGAATCTTATGTTAAATACCGCACTCAATGGTCTGTCCTTAGAGCAGATGAATTTATCCCTAGTTTCCGCACTTCGTGCTCAGGCAGGGGAGTATGAGGGAATTATCAATACCATTATTGATACCATTGCCCAGGTGATCGCCGGGGAGGATAATTTAAAGATTTACACCAGTGGAGCAACGAATATTTTTAAATATCCGGAATTATCCGACTCCACCAAGGCCAGTGAATTGATCAATACCTTGGAAGAAAAGCAGGTATTATCCAATTTTATTGTAAATTCCCTGGATTCGGAAGAAAGTTCCGAAACCCATGATGGAATCCAGGTCTATATAGGAAATGAGAATTCCATCAGTACCATGCAGGATTGTAGTGTTGTTACGGCTACCTATGATCTTGGAGAGGGAATGCGAGGTGCGATTGGTATCATCGGACCGAAACGTATGGATTATGAAAAAGTCGTTGATTCGATTAAATCCTTAAAGAGTCAATTGGGGTCGGTATTAACAGATTCCAAGGAACCACCGAAGTAGCACAGTGTGTGAAAGGGTGTAGGAAGATGGAGAATGAGAAGAAGAAAGGCGGTTAGAAAGTGGCAGAGGAGAATATGGACTTAGAAAACCTTGCATCCGAAAATGAGCAAGAGCAGTCTACGGCGAATCCTACCACAGAACCTGATCCTACGAAGGATGGTTCTTGTAAGGATTGCTCGGATGAAGCAAGTGATGCGAAGGAGGCATGTGAGACTTTCGAGGAAAGTGTAGCAGGGGAAGGCACGGAACCAAGTCCCAAGGAAGAAGAAACCAAAGAAAAGAAGGATCCTAAGGATCTAAAGATTGAAGAATTAGAAGATAAGTATCGAAGAACCATGGCGGAATTTGATAATTTCCGGAAGCGTACGGATAAGGAGAAATCCTCCATGTATGAAATCGGTGCCAAGGATATGGTGGAAAAGATCCTTCCTGTGGTGGATAATTTCGAACGTGGTCTTGCCACTCTTTCGGAGGAACAAAAGGGTGATGCATTTGCCCAGGGTATGGAAAAAGTATACCAGCAGATGATGAAATCCTTAGAGGAAGCTGGAGTTGCTGCCATTGAAGCAGTGGGAACGGAATTCAATCCGGAATTACACAATGCAGTCATGCATGTGGAAGATGAATCCTTAGGAGAGAATGTGGTTGCCGAAGAATTCCAGAAGGGATATACCTACCGCGGCTCTGTGGTACGCCACAGTATGGTGAAGGTAGCGAATTAGTTTTTCATGAAAAAAAGAAAAGTATATAAGAATTATTCTTTAGGAGGAAGTTATGAGTAAGATTATTGGTATTGACTTAGGTACAACAAATTCATGTGTGGCAGTAATGGAAGGTGGTAAGCCAACCGTTATTACCAATACGGAAGGTATTCGTACGACCCCATCCGTAGTAGCATTTACCAAGACCGGTGAGCGTCTTGTTGGTGAGGCTGCAAAGCGTCAGGCAGTAACGAATGCAGATAAGACCATCTCTTCTATTAAGAGACATATGGGATCCGAATACAAGGTAGCAATTGATGATAAGAAGTATTCTCCACAGGAGATTTCTGCAATGATCCTTCAGAAGTTAAAGGCTGATGCAGAAGGATATCTTGGTGAGAAGGTTACGGAAGCAGTAATTACCGTTCCTGCATATTTCAACGATGCACAGCGTCAGGCAACCAAGGATGCCGGTAAGATTGCAGGTCTTGATGTAAAGCGTATTATTAACGAGCCTACCGCAGCAGCACTTGCTTATGGTCTTGACAATGAGCAGGAGCAGAAGATTATGGTATACGACCTTGGTGGTGGTACGTTCGATGTTTCCATCATTGAGATCGGTGATGGCGTTATTGAAGTATTAGCTACCAATGGTAACAACCATTTAGGTGGTGATGATTTCGACCAGAAGATTACAGATTACTTTATTGCAGACTTTAAGTCCAAGGAAGGAATTGATCTTTCCGCAGATAAGATGGCTCTTCAGAGATTAAAGGAAGCAGCAGAGAAGGCTAAGAAGGAACTTTCTACCCAGACTACAACCAATATTAACCTTCCATTCATTACTGCAACTGCTGAAGGTCCTAAGCATTTTGAGATGGATTTAACTCGTGCAAAGTTCGATGAGTTAACCCATGATCTGGTAGAAGCAACCGTTGTTCCTGTACAGAATGCATTAAAGGATGCAGGTCTTACCGCAGGTGATTTAAGCAAGGTTCTTTTAGTTGGTGGTTCTACTCGTATTCCTGCAGTTCAGGATAAGGTAAAGCAGTTAACTGGTAAGGAACCTAGTAAGGCATTAAACCCAGATGAGTGTGTAGCAATCGGTGCTTCCATCCAGGGTGGTAAGTTAGCAGGTGATGCAGGTGCTGGTGAAATCCTTCTTCTGGATGTTACCCCACTTTCTCTTTCCATTGAGACCATGGGTGGTATCGCAACCAAGTTAATTGAAAGAAATACAACCATTCCTACCAAGAAGTCCCAGGTATTCTCCACCGCAGAGGATAACCAGACCGCTGTAGATATTCATGTAGTACAGGGTGAGAGACAGTTCGCAAAGGATAATAAGACTCTTGGTAACTTCCGTCTGGATGGAATTCTTCCAGCAAGACGTGGTGTTCCACAGATCGAAGTAACCTTCGATATTGATGCCAATGGTATTGTAAATGTATCTGCTAAGGACCTTGGAACTGGTAAGGAGCAGCATATTACCATTACCTCTGGTTCAAATATGTCCGATGATGAAATCGATAAGGCTGTGAAGGAAGCTGCAGAGTACGAAGCACAGGATAAGAAGCGTAAGGAAGCAGTGGATGCTCGTAATGAAGCAGACTCCATCTATGTACAGACTCAGAAGTCCTTGGAAGAAGTTGGCGATAAGCTGGATGCTTCCGATAAGGCAGCAGTGGAAGCTGATTTAGAGGAATTAAAGAAGGTATTGGATGCTACAACCGTGGACAATATTTCTGATGAGCAGGTAGAGCAGTTAAAGGCTGGTAAGGAAAAGTTAATGGCAAGTGCGCAGAAGGTATATGAGAAGTTATATGCCGCTGGTGCAGGAGCTGCCGGAGCTGCCGGAGCTGCAGGTCCTGATATGGGAGCTGCTGGTGCAGGTGCTGACTCATCTGCAGCAGACGATAATGTTGTTGATGGAGATTTCCGTGAGGTATAATTCCCTCAGGGTGGTGAAGTAATATGGCAGACAAAAGAGATTATTATGAGGTCCTTGGATTAGCAAAAGGGGCTTCAGACGATGAAATTAAAAAAGCATATCGTCAATTGGCGAAGAAATATCATCCGGATGCGAATCCGGGTGATAAGGAAGCCGAAGCCAAATTCAAGGAAGCTTCGGAAGCATACGCAGTATTAAGTGATGCCCAGAAGCGCCAGCAGTATGATCAGTATGGTCATGCAGCATTTGAACAGGGCGGCGGAGCATCCTACGACTTCAATATGGATGACCTTTCAAGTATGTTTGGTGATCTCTTTGGCTTTGGTGGTTTTGGTGGCAGTTATTCTTCCCGTCGAAATGGCCCAATGAAGGGTGCCAATGTTCGTACCTCCATTCGTATTACCTTTGATGAGTCCGTGAAGGGCGTGGAGAAGGAAGTGGAGATCAATTACAAGGAAGAGTGTGAGCATTGCCATGGAACTGGTGCCAAGGAAGGTACTAGTCCAATTACCTGTCCACGTTGTAAAGGTTCTGGTCGAATTGTACAGACCCAGCATACCATCTTTGGTATGTCCCAGGTACAGTCCGTATGTCCGGAATGCGGTGGCTCCGGTAAGATCGTCAAAGAGAAATGTACCCACTGTTATGGTACGGGTTATATTCAGACCAAGAAGAGAATTGCAGTAAGCATTCCAGCAGGTATTGATGATGGTCAGTCCATTCGTGTGGCTGGTAAGGGTGAGCCTGGAAGCAATGGTGGTCCACGTGGTGATTTACTGGTGGAAATTCACGTTGCAGCCAATCCAAAATTCCAGCGTGTGGATTATGATGTATATTCCGAGGTTCCAATTAGCTTTGCAACCGCAGCACTGGGTGGTGAAGTGAGGGTGGAAACCATTGATGGAGCCGTTATGTATGATGTTCCTGCAGGAACCCAGTCCCATACCAGAGTTCGTCTACGTGGTAAGGGATTCCCAACCATTCGTAATAAGAATGCAAGGGGCGATCAGTACATCGATTTGATTGTGGAAGTTCCTACCAAGCTTAACGAATCCCAGAAGGAAGCCCTTCTTGCCTTTGATGCAACCCTGGGAAATCCTTCCCCAGAGGATGGTGGAAAGAAGAAAAAGGGATTTTTTAAGAAGTAACGAATGGTACAAAATGTAGTCTGAATGGACTTTAAGAAGAGACTCTTGTATAATGTACAAGGGTCTTTTTTTATGCCCCAATATAGAGGGACGGAATCGTCCGAGGGAGAAATATATGCAAAATAATATTCCAAAACCAGGAGAGTTTTATCGACATTTTAAGAATAAGTACTATCAGATTCTTCATATTGCCAAATACTCCGAAACCAAGGAAGAAATGGTGGTGTATCAGGCATTGTATGATGATTTTGGAATCTATGTACGTCCACTGGAGATGTTTATGAGCGAAGTGGATCATGTGAAATATCCATTAGTGGAGCAGAAGATGCGCTTTGAAAAGGTGGAAGCAGAAGAGGTGCAGGAAGTATATCACAACCTTACCACCCCACCGGAGAGTATCTTTACCGTGGTGGAAGAAAAGCAACCAAATCCAATCCTCATGGAATTTTTGGATCTTACGACCATTTCGGAAAAGAGCAAATTTTTAACCGAGCACCATCAGGAGATTGATAATGATCTGATTAATGCGATGGCAGCATCTCTTGATGTAACGGTGGATGATGGCCCCATCGAACAGCGCTTTGAGTCCCTTCAGGCAGCGTTAAGAACAAGAGCTAAATATGAGATTAACAGGTTTCGCTAATGAAAAAATTATTAACTTATTTAACCGCATATCGTAAAGAAAGTATTATTGCACCATTATTTAAGATGCTGGAGGCAACCTTTGAATTATTCGTTCCTTTAGTGATGGCACAGATTATTGATGTGGGTATTGCTCGGGGAGAAGATGGAATTAGCTATATTCTTACCAGGGGAGGAGTATTAATCCTTCTTGCCATCATTGGCCTTACCTGTTCCTTAATTGCCCAGTATTTTGCAGCCA
Source organism: Lachnospiraceae bacterium (assembly GCA_024696615.1). Classification (GTDB taxonomy): domain Bacteria; phylum Bacillota; class Clostridia; order Lachnospirales; family Lachnospiraceae; genus MGBC120314. Next base: position 6,697 of record JAILGS010000008.1, on the reverse strand, counting down.
AGGCAGCCGTGGGAATGGCTACGGGAATTCGTAGTGCCCTGTATCGCCATATTCATTCCCTCACCTATACGGAACTTGACAAGGTGGGTACTTCCACCTTAGTGACCCGTATGACTGCGGATATTAATCAGGTTCAGAATGGTGTGAATTTATTTTTACGTTTATTTTTACGTTCTCCATTTATTGTAGCTGGTGCAGTCATTATGGCTTTTCGGATTGATCGTAAGATTTCTGCCATCTTTCTTTTGGCAACCCTGGGTCTTAGCATTGTGGTATTTGGTGTGATGAAGCTTTCCGTACCAATGCATGCGGCAGTACAGAAGCAGTTGGACCGGGTTGTATTATCCACCAGAGAGAATTTAACCGGTGTGCGTGTCATTCGTGCATTTAATCGTCAGCAGGAAGAAAAGAGTCGTTATGAGGAGAATAATACCCTCCTTCGAAAGTTACAGTTAAAAGTGGGAAATGTTTCTGCATTAATGAATCCCATTACCTATGTGATTGTGAATTTTGCCATTGTAGCCATTATTCATCAGGGTGGAATCGCAGTAAATACGGGACGAATCACCCAGGGTGAAGTGGTGGCATTAGTTAATTACATGTCCCAGATTTTAGTGGAATTAGTAAAGCTTGCCAATCTGATCGTTACCTTAACCAAGGCCATGGCTTGTGGAAAGCGTATTTCCGATTCCTTAGAGATTGAACCAAGTCTGCCACTGGCCGACCATCCAATCGATGCCAGGGAAATTGCGAGAGCCTGGGAAGAAGGTAGCGGTAACGTGACGGAGGGAAAAGCCACAAGAAGTTCCCAGGATATTGCTGTATCCATGAAGAATGCCTCCCTTAAATATGCAGGAGCTTCTGCTCAGTCCCTCTCCAAGATGAATTTAACCTTCCATCGTGGCGAAACCATCGGTGTGATCGGTAGTACGGGTTGTGGTAAGAGTTCTTTAATTCAGTTAATTCCACGTTTCTATGATGTGGAAGAGGGTGTAGTGGAAGTCTTAGGACATGATGTGAAGGAGTATGATCTTCGCTCTCTGCGGGAAATCATCGGCGTGGTACCTCAAAAGGCCGTATTATTCCGGGGAACGATTCGGGATAACCTTCTATGGGGAAAGAAAGATGCCACGGAGGAAGAACTGTGGGAAGCATTGGATGTTGCCCAGGCCAGGGATTTTGTGGAAGGAAAGGAAAAGGGGCTGGACTCCTGGATTTCACAGGGGGGTAACAACCTTTCGGGAGGACAGAAACAGCGTCTTACCATTGCCAGAGCAGTGATTTCAAAAACTCCAATTTTAATCCTGGATGATAGTTCTTCTGCTTTGGATTATGCTACGGAAAAGAAGCTCCGAGAGAGCCTCTCCCACCTCTCCCACCATCCAACGCTTATTTTAGTATCCCAGCGTGCGTCCACAGTGCGCCACGCGGATCAGATCGTCGTATTGGACGATGGTCTTTTAAGTGGTGTGGGTACTCATGAGGAATTAATGGAAACTTGTGAAGTATATCAGGAAATCGTTCATTCACAGAAGGAGCAGTAGTATGGGAGAAATAAAAAAGAGTGTCAATCAGGACACCATGAAGAGAATTATAAAATTATTAAAACCATATTGGCTCTTAGTGGTATTATCCATTGTTTGTGCCAGCCTGGTGGTGGCCACCACCCTGTATGCTCCAATTCTTATTGGTAATGCAGTGGATTTGATTGTGGCTGTCGGGGATGTGGACTTTTTTGGTGTAGTAGCGATTTTATATCGATTGGTTTTGGTGATCCTTGCCACAGCCCTATTTCAGTGGTGTATGAATCAATGCAATAATCATATTACCTATCGTGTAGTGAGTGAAATTCGTACGAAAACATTTGCACATATTCAGGGGCTTCCTCTGTCCTACTTGGATGCCCATAGTACGGGAGATGTGTTAAATCATGTGATCACGGATGTGGATCAGTTTTCCGATGGTTTGTTACTTGGTTTTTCCCAGTTGTTTACGGGTGTGGTAACGATTTTAGGAACCCTCATCTTTATGTTAACAGTGAATCCTTGGATTACCTTGGTAGTGGTGATCTTAACTCCGGTGAGTTTTGTGGTAGCAAGCTTTGTGGCTAAGACCACTTATCAGCTCTTTCAACAACAGTCCAAGGTGAGGGGCGAGTTAACGGCTCAGATCGATGAGATGGTGGGCAATCAGAAGGTGGTACAGGCCTTTAATCATGAGGGCGCATCCATTGAAGAGTTTGAGAAGGTGAATGCCACCCTGCAGGATGTGGGGCATCGTGCGATTTTCTTCTCCTCCATTACCAATCCTGCAACACGATTTGTTAATTCCCTGGTGTATGCGGCCGTGGGTGTGGCAGGAGCCTATGCGGTGATTCGGGGCATGATGAGTGTGGGACAGTTATCCGCCTTTTTAAGTTATGCCAGCCAGTATACCAAGCCATTTAATGAGATCAGTGGTGTTATTACGGAGTTACAGAACGCATTTGCCTGTGCATCGGAAGTCTTCCGTCTCTTGGATGAGGCAGAGGTATATGACCGGGAGAATGCGAAAGATAAGTTGGATGAGTCGGATGGAACGGTGGAGATTTCCCATCTTTCCTTCTCCTATGATAAGAGTCGGACTTTGCTTACGGATGTGAATATTTCCGTAAAGCCGGGACAGCGAGTAGCCATTGTTGGTCCTACGGGTTGCGGTAAGAGTACTCTGATCAATCTTTTGATGCGTTTTTACGATGTGGACGAGGGAGAGATCCTTGTGGATGGCGTGGAAACCAGGGATATTACCAGACATGCTCTGCGAGAACGCTTCGGTATGGTATTACAGGAGACCTGGTTACAGGCGGGCACCATTCGGGAGAATATCGCCTATGGGAAAGCGGATGCCACGGAGGAAGAGATTATTGAGGCAGCCAAACTTGCCCATGCTCATAGTTTTATTCGTCGTCTGCCTCAGGGATACGATACGGTGCTTTCAGAAAATGGCGGCAATCTTTCCCAGGGACAGAAGCAGTTATTATGTATTGCCAGAGTTATGTTAAAGCTTCCGCCGGTATTAATTTTGGATGAGGCAACCTCCTCCATTGATACCCGTACGGAAATCCGGATTCAGAAGGCCTTTAATGAATTGATGCATGGTCGTACCAGTTTTGTGGTGGCCCATCGTCTTTCCACCATTCGGGAATCCGATATCATCCTGGTTATGAAGGATGGCAATATTATTGAACAGGGCAATCATGAGGAACTTATGGCCCAGGGAGGATTCTACAAGAATCTTTATATGAGTGCCATGTAGTCTTAAGCGAGCAATACATTTGCCAGGAAGCGATGTATACATTTCCAAAAGGGAAGATTTTTTTCTTCAGATATCATATAATGAAAGGTAGGTATGAAATCATACCTACCTTTTCTAGTATTTGGCCGTGTATGACAATCGATGGATTGTATTCATAGAAGTGGGGGATGGTTGTGGAAAAGCCAATAATGGATTGGGAGGAGGCATCCCAAGAGGACTTAGATTCCATGAAACGATGGCTCTTTCGAGAAAATATGCGACTGACCAATCTTGCGAAGGAATTGCAGGGGGAGAAGGAAGTCGTGGAGGCGCAGCAGCGTATTTTAGAAAGCCAGCGCCGTAAGAATGGAATTTTAAAGAAGCAGTTAGAGAGTCAGAAGATGCTTTTTGATCAGCAATGGGCCATTATGGAAGCGGAGCTTCGGCGCATGGCGGTGGAGAAGGAGCATATGGATCATGAGCGGGCTAAGATTCGGGATGAAGCCTATCGCGAGGCCAGGAAAGTATTACATATTCCGGTGAATGTGGAAGTGAATTTCTTCCGTGGCGTGACGGATGAGGGATCCTTGCGGAAGCGTTATAAGGAACTGATGAAGATTTATCATCCGGATAATGCCAACGGGGACAAGGAGACGATTTTAGTAATTAACCGGGAATATGAAAAATTAAAAGAAAAGTATTAACTGCAGTAATAAGAAGCTGGTAGAAAATACAAAAAGAATACAAAAAGAATTCTCGAAAAAGAGTTTTTAAACTAGGAATGTGATATAATATGATTACATATTGGACACTGTCCAAGGTAGTTTAAGGGTAGGGCAAGGAAATGGAGTTCCAAGTCCCGAATTTATCATTCAAGGAGGAATGCGTATGAGTTCTATTAATAACATTTCCACCCAGGAGGTATATACGAATACCTATACTCCTGCGAGGGAAAACATGAAGAAAGAACCTGCCGAAACCACAGCAAGTGAGGGCGTGGTATATGAGAAGGGTTCTGTGGAAAGTTCCAAGGCTACTTATTCGATTCAGAAGATGAGTGCCGAAGAGCGCAGTGCTTTAGTGGATCAGTTAAAGGCGGATCAGGCAAGTAGACAGAAACAGTTAGTGGATCTGGTACATCAGATGATGACCGGTCAGGCTAAGACTTCTGCCATTGCTTCCAATGATCCGGATAGTATTTGGAAATTCTTAGCATCCGGAGATTTTACAGTGGATGCAGCAACCAAGGCTCAGGCTCAGGAAGATATTTCTGAGGATGGTTATTGGGGCGTGAAGAATACCGCACAGCGTTTATTTGATTTCGCATCCGCACTTGCAGGCAATGATGAGGAACAGATGAAGAAGATGCAGGATGCCATGTTAGAAGGCTTTGAGAAGGCAACCCGTGCCTGGGGCCGGGATTTACCGGAGATTAGCCAGAAAACATTGGATGCAGCCAATCAGTTATTTGATGACTATTATGCTTCCAAGGAAAGTGGAATCATATAGGAAATAAGGGGAAATACTCTTGTATTTTCTTACCAGGATGGATATAATAACTGTATTCACAAGGGAGTGGTTATCACAATCACTCCCTCTTTTTATCGCAGAGGCGCCGAAAGGAAGATGTCAGCGAAAGCTGACCGGCGCCTCGCGAGCGAGTAGGGTGCGATTTCATCTTCCCTACTCGATGGAAGGATAATTATTGTTTTGGAGGTTTTTATGAGCGCTTTTTTGGATTGGGTTGCATCGGTGAATGATGTGGTCAACAATTTGGTATGGGGATGGCCTGCTTTAATTTTATTAGGAGCGACCGGTGTTCTGATGACCGTTATGACTGGCTTCTATCAGATTACTCATATGAAACACTGGATAAAGAATACCATCGGAGCAATCTTTGGGGATCGACATGTTACCAGTCATACCTCGGATCGTACGATTTCCCAGTTCCAGTCCCTATGTACGGCTCTGGCAGCTACGGTGGGTACGGGTAATATTGTTGGTGTTGCCGGTGCGATTGCAGTGGGTGGTCCCGGTTCCGTATTCTGGATGTGGCTGATTGCCTTCTTTGGAATGATGACGAATTTTTCAGAAAATGTGCTTGGTATCCTTTATCGTAGAAAGGATGAGAAGGGAGAATGGCATGGTGGTGCCATGTACTATCTTCGAGATGGTTTGGGTGCCAAGAAGCATTGTAAGAAATTGGGGGAAGGACTTGCCTGGTTATTCTCCTTACTTTGCTTATTAGCTTCCTTTGGTATTGGTAATATGAGTCAGGTGAATTCCATGGTATCCAATGTGAATAACGCCTTTCATATTCCTAAGATAGTTGTGGGAATTTTCTTAGTAGTTGCAGTGGGTTCCGTAATTCTTGGTGGTATTAAGCGAGTGGCTGCCATTACGGAAAAATTAGTTCCTTTTATGGTGGTTCTATATTTTATTGGAGCCATCGAAATCATTTGCCTGCATGCATCCTTAATTCCGGATATTTTTCATGCCATCTTTCAGGGAGCCTTCTCCATCCATGCCGTAGCCGGTGGTGGATTTGGTGCGGGTATTGCCCTGGCAATGAAGATGGGCTTTAAGCGTGGTGTGTTCTCCAATGAGGCAGGACTTGGTTCTTCCGTTATGGTGCATTCTTCCTCCAATGTGAAGGAGCCGGTGCGCCAGGGTATGTGGGGAATCTTTGAAGTCTTTGCAGATACCATTGTTGTATGTACTTTAACAGCAATTGTTATTCTTGGCTCCGGAGCGATTGATTTAACCACGGGACTTGCGGACGAGGAAGTATTAGAGGCCATTGGCGGTTCTTCCAATCTGATGAGTTATTCCTTTGGACAGACTTTTGGAGCCCTGGGATCCGGTTTTATTGCCATTGCCATTTTACTTTTTGCTTATTCCACCGTACTTGGTTGGAGCCATTATGGATCGACTGCATGCCGGTATCTTTTCGGCGAGAAGGCAGTATTACCATATCGTTTGGTCTTTGTGGGGATCGTTTTCTTAGGATCCATCATGGAAGCAGAACTTGCATGGAATCTTTCCGATACCTTCAATGGTTTGATGATGATTCCCAACTTAATCGGTGTGCTGGTACTATCCCCACAGGTGATGCGTTGTACTAAGAATTATGCCCTTCGACATTTCAAGAAGGATACGAAGGTAAAGCCAATGTTATCCATGTTTGACGATGTGGAAGAAGTACAGTTAACCTTGGAGGACGAATAAAGTCCGAAGTTACTAGAATTAAAAATGAAATCCCCCGCTGTGGCAATAGCCACAACGGGGGATTTTTTAACGTTCTAATCGACTTTCTAAATTGGCCAGAGAGCGCTTTCGGTAACTTAAGTAACGCTCCTGTTCTTCCGGAGTGAAATCCTCTAAGCAAGCGGCTTCTAAATCCTCCACCGCATCATCAATCTTT
>JAILGS010000007.1 GCA_024696615.1 Lachnospiraceae bacterium | reverse complement strand
TCCGAAGGTCACGGGCATGCCGTTTGAAATGCCGCCGTTAATGCCGCCGTTATTGTTTGTACCGGTAACAACTTTGCCGTCCTTGAGTTCAAAGGGATCGTTGAATTCGCTTCCTTTGGATCTCGCCGCCTCAAAGCCCTTACCGAATTCTATGCCTTTAACCGCTCCGATGGAGAAGAGGGCGTGCGAAAGCAGGCTTTCAAGGCTGTCGAACCATGGCTCGCCCACTCCCGCGGGAAGTCCCGTGATCGCTGTCCTTACAACACCGCCTACGCTGTCGCTTTCCTTTGCCGCAGCTTCTATCGCAGCTATCATCTTTTCCCCCGCATCATTGCAAAGCACCGGGAAATTCTTATCGTTCAATGACTTGATCTCTTCCGTAAGTCCGGCTTCATCAGTGCTGAAATCCCCGTCCTTCGTGCCTGCGCATTCCGCGATATGGGTTCCGATGAATATGCCTATGTTATTGAGGGCAGGCATCACTATGCCTCCCGCAGCAACTATGGCCGCAGTGATCCTTCCGGAAAAGTGTCCGCCGCCTCTGTAATCCTCGAAGCCGTTATACTTGACATGTGCAGCATAATCCGCGTGCGACGGGCGCGCGGGTCCGAAAAGGTAATCTCCGCTCTTGGTCTGCTCATTGGGGATCATCAGGCAAAGAGGGGTTCCCGTAGTTTTTCCGTTAAAAACTCCGCTGAGTATCCTGTAATTGTCGGGCTCTCTTCTGGGAGTGTCGATCAGAGACGCGGGTCTTCTTCTGGAAAGAAGCTTTTGTATATTCTCATCATTCACTTCGAGCCCGGGAGTGAGGCCGTCTAACACGCAGCCTATGGCAACGCCGTGGCTTTCACCGAAAATCGTTATTGTAACATTCGATCCCAATGTATTCCTCATGTAGTCTCCTCCTATGCCTTGATCGACGCGAGTTCCTCCCAGGACATGGTCCTGAACTCAAAGCTTCCTATCCTGTCAACGAACACGCAGCTTACGCCGCTGTCCGAAGCCTTTTTGTCATGCTTCATGCTGCTGATGAGATCCTTGATATCAAAGGTGCATTTGGTGGGAAGGGCATATTTTTCCAGAACCTTTCCCAGCCTTTCCTTAACCTCATCTGAGCACATGAGCATCATTCCAATGGCAACGCATTCCCCGTGAAGGAGCTCTCCCTTGGCTGCTGCCTCAATGGCATGCCCCACGGTGTGTCCGAAATTCAGCACTTTTCTGAGGCCCTTTTCCTGAGGATCCTCTTCAACCACCTTTTTCTTTATCTCATTGGCTCTTCTGATGATCTCTCCGAGATGAGCCTTGTAATCCTTACATTCTTCAATAAACTCAAATAACTCAGCATCGCTTGTGGCCGCCATCTTTATCGCTTCCGCAAGTCCCGCGTTCACCTGACGCTCGTCAAGAGTTTTCAGCACATCCGTATCGATGATGACAGCAGAAGGCTGGTAGAAGCTTCCCACAACATTTTTTACGCCCTCAAAATCTATGGCTGTTTTTCCGCCGATTGAGGAATCCACCATAGCAAGAACGGTCGTAGGAATGTTATAAAAAGCTATACCCCGCATGTAACAGGATGCCGCAAATGCTGCAAGATCACCGCATACACCTCCGCCCACGGCTATGACGCAATCCTTTCTTGTGAAATTTTCGGAAAGCATCTTCTTAAGGATGAGAAGGTAATTGTCTATGCATTTACTCTGCTCTCCCTGAGGGATCGTTACTATATATGCCTCCCTGCAATGAGCCGCAACAGTTTCCGCATAGCAGGCGGGAACTCCGCTGTCCGTAAGGATCAGGGTTTTTCTGTCCGTGTCGATCAGCTTATCGACTTTTGCCAGCGCTCCCTGTTCATATATTATGTCATAGCTCAGGTCTCGGGATGAAATGTTTATCTTCATAGGTTTCTCCAAAGTCAATCAATTCTCAAACGCAGGTTGGGGATCAATAGGTTCCCACGAGCTTAAGATTTGCGCAAAGCGCTCCAAGTTCGTTAAGCATATCGCGTCCGTCACGGGTGTTAATGTTTCCGTCCGCCTCGATGTAGAAATAGTAGTTCCACATGAGTCCCTTCATGGGTCTGCTTCTGAGGGATCTCATGTTGAAGTTGTGAGCACCGATGATGTTCAAGGTCTGAGCCAACGCGCCCGCTTCGTTCTTTACGGTGAACACAAGGATGAAATGATCCGCTCTGGTCTTTACGTCTCCGCCCGGAACGTTTCTGCTTCCGGAGAAGGATGCAAACCTTGTGGTATTGCTCCTGCTGGCATTGATGCCCGAAGCCAGTACCTGAAGTCCGTGAAGTTCTGCCGTTTCTTTTGAGGCAATGGCTGCCACCGTAGGATCGTTCAGCTTCTTAACATATTCCGCTGCCATGGCAGTGTTGTTATATGCCATCTTTTCAAAGCCATGAGCCTTGATGAAGGCATCGCATTGAGTGAGTGCCTGAGTGTGGCTTACGACCTTTTTGATGCCGTCGATGGTCGCACCCTCGGGTGCGATGAGATTGTGTACGATATCGATATCAATGACGCTGTTTACATAGAGGTTTCCCGAAAACATGAGATCCATCACATTAACGACTTCTCCCGCATAACTGTTTTCGATGGGAAGCACCGCACTGTCGGCTTCTCCGTTTTCAACTGCGGCGTAAGCCTGTTCAAAACTGTCGCAGGTAATGAGCTCCGCTCCGGGGAACATCTTGTTGGCGGCGATCCATGCAAAAGCGCCTTCAACACCGCAATATGCTATCTTCATGCCGCTGTTTCTTTTTCTCTGATATGCACAGGACAATTCCATGAGTTTTTTCTGGAAAAGAACATAGTAATCGCCCACTTCCTTCTTATCCAAAAGTTCGCTGTTCTTTCTGATAAGATACTCTTCCCTCTCCTCGTCCTTGATGGGAAGGCCGTGTTCTTTTTTATAGTCAGCCACTTTCTCAACCGCCGACATTCTCTTTTCAAAAAGCTCACGCATCTCCTTATCGATCTTTTCAATCTCCTCACGTGTTTTCTTTAATTCTTCCATCTGAATTGTCCTTTCAATTTTATTTGTATGTTCGCAGGCACAATCTCCGTCCCTGCCCTCAATTGATATGCATATAAAAATCGGTTTCCGTTTTGCAAGGGAAACCGATCAAAGTTCATTATTCATTCTAAGCAACGGTCAACCCTGCATATTCTTTTTTTAACTGCATAAAATAATAAAAAAAGCAGTACGCAAAGAAACGTACTGCATAATAAAATCGCTTGCAAAGTTGAGGCCTGCAATCTGTCATGGCAATATTCTGTTTTGAATTAACGTTGCTCATCGCGACCTCACGTTTCAAAAAATATGCTTATCAAAAACATACATAATTTAGCAGAGTCTTGCGATTTTGTCAACACTTTTTTACCAAAAAGCATTAATTCTTCACCGCGTTAATCTGTGATAGACGCTTTGGCGCGCGGGAGGACAAAATATTACCTGAAATGAGCCATTAACCCCGTCCCCGGGGCTCATTCCCCGGGGCTCATTCATACTTAAAGGTGCAGAGAACACCGTTCGGATCCGTGTAGATGATCTTCTTGGCGGTCCTGTCCATACCGATGTAGTTTCCGTTCCATAAAGCCGCATATCTGTCGTCATCGGCTTTTATTCCGTGGCTCATATTATCCATGTCAACGATCCTCATGACAAAGCACGACTCCGGATCGAAGCCGTCTCTTACCGTTCTTTCCTTATCCGTAAAGCAGAAGTACTTGAGAGAGGGTTTGTTCCCGTATGCAAGTCCCCATGTGGGATCGACATGATACAGCTTTCCGTCAAGTTCCGCAAAACTCCATGCATGCATTTCCTTGGAGCCCGTATCATATCCGTTCACATCCTCCGAATTGATCCCGCTTTGCAGGAGCAGATATTCATAGACTCCCGCTATCTCCCAGCATATGCCTTTGCGGTCTTTTAAACACCTGTATAGGGATCCGACATTCATCCATTCCGGATCGCTGATATGATAATAAAGATCATAATCGTATTTCCAGTTGCTTGTAATATATTCATATAAAGCAAGTGACTTTTCAAAATCGGTGTAATCATCCCCAAAAGAATCATCCAGAGCGTCCAGAGTTAACTGTTCAAACTCCTGTACGCGTTCCGCCGCTTCTTCGAGAGGCACTGTGTAATAGATCTTTCCCTTGCCTTTTTTCCATTGTTTTTTGTCGGTGTAATCATATGATGTCTGTATGATAGTTGTGGAAACAGGATAATACCATTGGGTCAACCATACAAGCGAAGTATTGTAGCAGGTTCTTTTTTGGCTGTCATAATACTCTTCACCGGCGCGCAAAGCATCTACAAGCTTATAAAAATCCCGCATCTGCTCTTCCCCGTAATAGTCCGTGTTCATTTTCGAGAAGATGTAAGGATTGAACTCCGCATGTCCGCGTTCGTGTCCGTGTATGTTTTCCAGACGAAGCGCTATACCTTCTTCGTCCTTCGGAAATTCCTCCGGATTATCTTTGATCCCTCGAGCAAGCATATTCAAAAGATCTATTGCTTTCATGGCTTCGATATTATCATCACAGACGATCGTCTTCATCTTTGACGGTGTATAGGAAATTCCGTATACTTCCCGATACTCTTCTGCCAGTTTCGTTAACCCTGCCTCAATATCATTTCCCTCGTACTCAAAGAATCCTGTGATGGGCGCGGGCTCCTGAGTATTTAAATCCCACATCAGAAGCGCTCCGGTATCGGTTCCCGATCCGTTCGTAATTGCACCGATCATATAAACCATTCCGTTTTCGCTGACCCCGAAGGTATATATATTATTGTAGGGCTCAATATCATACGCAGAGATTTTTCCCAATAAAGCCTTCTCTTTTGTGTCATACACAGAGCAGCCTTTGTAGACCTTCCATGAATCATATTCGCTGTTTACGCCCGATATCCGACCGCTTGTACACAACAGATCACCCGATACATAGTCAATATTCTCATATTGATAGCAGCATGGAAATGAGATCCTGCGACCGTTTTCTCCAATAAAGTGCAAATACCATGTATCATTGGAAAAATCGCGGACGATGCCTCCGGACGTGGAGTAGCAGGCCTCCTCCTCTCCGTTAATCACATTCACTGTCTTTTCCTGCACAATGTTTGACTCTCCGGATGTAATGTCCAGACAAACGACCACTTCATAGGGTTCAACCGTTGCACTTGAGGCCAGGAAATATCTCTTATTGTCTTTTTCCCCAAGATCCTGAAATGCGTAACGATCATCAATAAGTTTATAAACCCGGGTATTTTCGCCGTATCTGTCACAGACACTCAGTCTTCCGCTTTCTATGTCCGATTTCCATATATGACCGTCTTCCGTGATCGAAAACACAAATTCTGAGCTGTTGGCATCAGGAATTATGCGGTTTATCTCCTTGAGTTCAGCGTCAAGGACATGGACCGTTGCATTTTCTTCCTCAACAAAAACCGTCCCGTCAGATATTACTTTACAGGATCTTACATAGTAATCCGTCTGAAGCGCTACAGCTTCTCCCGACAATTCCGGGCGCAGCAGGAGGACCGTTCCCGTAACCGCCTCATCCGGCTCGACTCTTTTAATTAGATTTAAAAGGACATAATCCCCTCCGCATGAACTGTTTCCTATCCAGCAATCACTCGTGAGTTCCTTAACCGGAACCCGGTAAACCCCTTTATCCCCTACCTTTTCATAATACTCCCACGGTTTTGGTGTGGGCGTTGGCGATAATGTAGGTGTGGGTGTCCAAGTCGGTGTACTCGTAGGTGTTGTTGTAAACGGAACAGTCGTTACTGTCGGATCAACAACTCCTTTTTGATCTGTGTTTTTTCCGCAACCCCCAAGCCAAACAACGATCAGGCCAAAAGCCAGCAACAACAGCCCTGCCTGCTTCTTTAATAATTTGCTTTTAATTACGTTCATTCTCTTTCCCACCTTGTTTTGTGCCCTCATGTTTCCTTGAGCCATATAACTATAAGTTTTTTCTTTTCTGTTTGCAATATTTCAAATAAAAAAAGCGGCACAAACCGCTTTATTTATAATAGAATTACTTTGCCAACAACATTCTGTCGTTAACCATCTCTTCTCCGTTGAGTTCTGAGAACTTCTTAAGAAGATCCTCAACGGTAAGCTTTTTCTTTTCTTCGCCCTTAACATCAAAGATGATCCGTCCGTTGTTCATCATGATGAGACGATTGCCGTGAGCAATGGCGTCCTTCATGTTGTGAGTGATCATCATTGTTGTAAGATGATTTTCCGAAACGATCTTGTCCGTGAGTTCAAGCACCGTAGCTGCAGTCTTGGGATCAAGTGCCGCAGTGTGCTCGTCGAGAAGCAGCAGTTTGGGCTGTCTCATGGTAGCCATGAGAAGAGTGAGCGCCTGACGCTGTCCGCCGGAAAGAAGTGATACGGATGTGGAGAGTCTGTTCTCCAGACCGAGTCCGAACTGGGCAAGCATTTTTTTATACTCTGCGCGCTGCTTGGCGGATATTCCCCATCTGAGAGTCCTTGCCAGGCCTCTTCTGGAGGCGATCGCCATGTTTTCTTCTATCCACATGGTAGATGCAGTACCCATCATGGGATCCTGGAATACACGTCCAAGGTACTTGGCTCTTTTATGCTCGGGAAGTTTTGTTACATCCACTCCCGCAACCGTAATGCTTCCGCTGTCTGCAGGGAAAACTCCCGCAACCATGTTGAGAAGCGTCGATTTTCCTGCTCCGTTACCGCCGATGACAGTAACAAAATCACCTGCTTCAAGTTCAAGGTTTATATTTGTTAATGCCTGTTTTTCGTTAATGGTTCCTTTATTAAAAGTCTTACTTAAATTCTTGATCGTTAACATTTTCCCCTGCTACTATAAACATATACAAAAGTGTATATGCAAGATGATTCGCCATAATCTCACGATTTATGGTTACTGTTTCAACGTGTATGCTTTGGCGATTGCAAGCAATCCGCTACTCACAAGTTCTTGTACACTCCACAGTCGTAAATTCCCGACTTAGCCATCGGTACATATCTATATTGCCTTGAATGTGGCTTTATATAGATTTTATCTTAGTAGCTTCTCCTTTCTTAATATTTTGTTTGCTACTTGGTTTTCGTAGACTTTTTACCATTACTCAAACACAACCATCAGGTTTCTACACCGTAGTTAGCAGGACTATTCCAAACTGCTCTGGTATTTCCTGTGTTTCCAGTAGTTTTAAGTAACCAACTAATGCCTTGGATTTTAGGCATCTTTGAGCATACTCACTCACGTTTGGCAATATTTTCTGTTACTTAACTTGTTCTCCTAGAATAATCCAATAATTCTGCCATCATCCGTTACATCCACCTTCTCAGCGGCTGGATGCTTCGGAAGACCTGGCATGGTCATCACATCTCCGGTGAGTGCCACAATAAATCCGGCACCTGCGGACATATATACATCACGAATCGTAATGGTAAAATCCTTAGGACGACCAAGCTTTTTAGGATCATCCGATAAGGAATACTGATTCTTCGCCATACAGATCTGGAATTTCTGAAATCCCATCTGGGTAATCTTCTCTAACTGCTTCTTAGCAGATGGGGTATATACCACGCCGTCCGCACCGTAGATTTCCTTGGCAATGATCTCAATCTTACCCTCTAAGGAAACATCATCCTCATAGATATAATGGAAATCACTCTTCTTGGTTTCTAAGGTATTTAAAACAGCCTTGGCTAATTCCTCGCCACCGGCACCACCCTTCGCCCATACATCCGTCAGAGCAAACTCACAATCCCTGGCTTCGCAGAATTCCTTAATATAAGCAACTTCTGCATCCGTATCCGTCAGGAAATGATTTAAGGTAACAACCACTGGAACCCCGAATTTATGCAGGTTCTCAATATGCTTTTCCAGATTAACAATACCCTTTTTCAGGGCCTCTAAATTCTCACTGCCAAGCTCATCCTTACTCAGGCCGCCATTGTACTTTAACGCCTTCACGGTAGCCACAAGTACTACTGCATCCGGAACCAGATGGGCCTTACGGCACTTAATATCAAAGAACTTCTCCGCACCAAGATCCGCACCAAAACCGGCTTCCGTAACCACATAATCCGCTAATTTTAATGCCGTCTGTGTTGCACGAACGGAGTTACAACCATGGGCAATATTGGCAAATGGTCCACCATGCACAATGGCTGGATTATTCTCCAGGGTCTGAATCATATTTGGCTTAATAGCCTCTTTTAAAAGAGCCGCCATAGCGCCCACTGCCTGAAGATCCGCTGCAGTCACAGGATTGCCGGCACGATTATAAGCAACAATAATACGGGACAGACGTCTCTTTAAATCCTTCATATTCTCTGTTAAACACAGGATGGCCATAATCTCAGAAGCCACGGTAATTACGAAATGATCCTCACGAACAAATCCGTCCGCCTTACTTCCAAGACCGATCACAATATTACGAAGGGCGCGGTCATTCATATCCACGCAACGCTTCCATACCACCTGTCTGGTATCAATATCCAGTTCATTTCCCTGCTGAATATGATTATCCACCATGGCAGCAAGAAGATTGGTTGCTGCAGTAATGGCATGCAGATCCCCTGTAAAATGGAGATTTAAATCTTCCATAGGAACCAACTGTGCATATCCGCCACCTGCGGCTCCGCCCTTAATACCAAAACAAGGTCCCAGGGATGGCTCACGAAGCGCAACAATGGACTTTTTCCCCAGACGACAGAGCGCATCATGTAAGCCCACACTTACGGTGGTCTTGCCCTCTCCTGCTGGGGTTGGATTAATCGCGGTCATTAAGATTAATTTTCCATTGGGACGATCCTTAATCTTTTCCCAGAGATCATCCGAAAGCTTTGCCTTGTATTTTCCATATAATTCAAGGTCATCTTCCTCGATACCTACCTTGGCAGCAATCTCCTTCACTGGGAGCATCTTAGCACTCTGCGCAATTTCAATATCCGTCATTATCCCCGAACCTCCTAACATTTCACAATCTTAGCATATTGTAAATTTCCCACCATAAAAAGTCAATTGTAGAAATTGCACTACTCTTCTGTCTGCATATAATACAATCTTGCTCCATAATCCGGCATCACCCGGGTCTTATCATTAAATCCCGTGCCCTGATAGCTTTCGGAAAGCTTGACACCACCATACATTAACGTATCTCCGTAGGCCATGAACTCTTCCTTCTCCCCAGGAAGTTTTACCACCTTGGCAATGGTTTTATGAAGGATGGAGTCCTGCTTTACATGCACAGGAGTCATGGTATTTAATAAATCTCCGAAGGTCTGTACATTTACCACCTCCGGCTCATGGTAGAAATAATACATTTTCTTCCCATCCAGCCCCTTGGCATGATAGGTATAATGGGCGGAAGAGGGAATCAGCTGATTTTGGAAAACCATTCCCATGGCACGCTTTCGATTTTTAGAAACCACGGTCCATTCTGCAAAACGGCCCTTGGTCATCTCCCCCATCAGTCCATACTGCACACTTCCCGCAAGTCCCGTAAGTCCACCATCCAAGGTTCTTCCACGATAGAACTGTCCCCATTGAATCGTAGAGCGCCATGCTTTATAGGTGGCAATCTGATTACGGATTGCATCCAACTCCTCTTTCGTGGCATCACATAGATTCATCTCATATCCAAGTAAACCAAAGGCTGCCACTGCATATCGCGTGGACAGTGGAGTGATTCGCAGGGTCTGATGATTTGGCACACTACTCACATGTGCTCCCATGGTGGACAATGGATATCCATAACTAAGTCCCGTCTGAATACTGATTCGACTTAGGGCATCCGTATTGTCCGAAGCCCAGATCTGTGGAAAATAACATAATATTCCAAGG
The DNA here is from genome assembly GCA_024696615.1 of Lachnospiraceae bacterium. Lineage (GTDB taxonomy): Bacteria > Bacillota > Clostridia > Lachnospirales > Lachnospiraceae > MGBC120314. The sequence continues at coordinate 8,202 of JAILGS010000007.1, read as the reverse complement.
TCAAATCGATCCCCACCAGAAGCACAGCCTTCAAAAAGAATATCCGGAAAGCTTTCGGTTAATTCCTTCATCACTCGGTAAAGTCCCATCATATACCGATGGGTTACTTCTCCCTGATGATCCGTTCCGTAAACATTCGAATACACATCCGTCCAATTCCGATTCATATCCCACTTTACATAGGAGATCTTCGCCGAAGAAAAGACCTTACTCATGGCATGAATTAAATACTCCTGCACTTCCACCTGGGAAAGATCCAGAATCCGCTGATTTCTTCCCTCAGAATGAGGAGCGGATGGAATCTGTAATACCCACTCCGGATGTCTTCGATAGAGATCACTATCCGTATTCACCATCTCCGGCTCCACCCAGATTCCAAATTCCATACCAAGTCCACGGATTTTTTCCGACAGGGCCATTAATCCCCCCGGTAATTTCTCCCGATTTACTTCCCAGTCTCCAAGGGAATGTTTATCATCATTTCGCTTGCCAAACCATCCATCATCCATGACGAAAAGTTCCACTCCCACCTTGGCTCCTGCTTTGGCAAGACGTAACAGGGACTCCTCCGTAATATGAAAATACGAAGCCTCCCAACTATTTAATAACACGGGGCGAACTCTGTCACGATACCGTCCCCTAACAATGCAATTTCTCACAAATTCATGCATGTTCTGACTCATGCCATTCATTCCATCCATGGACAGGGTCATTACTGCCTCCGGCGATTCAAAACTCTCACCCGAAGCTAGATGCCAGGAAAAATACTTCTCATGAAGCCCCTGTAACACATGCAACTTTCCATAGGCGCTAACCTGGGCAATTTCCATATGATTTCCGCTATAGATGAGATTGCATCCAATACATTGGCCATGGTCCTCCGTGGTTCCCAACCGGCTAATCATCACGAAGGGATTGGCTTCATTGGAACTTGCGCCCCGCATGGAGTCATTCACGATTTTTCCCTGACTAAGCAGGTGGTCGTTGCGATTCATTTCCCTCGTCCAGGCCCCGTTAAAGGTGGTAAAGACATATTCGCTATCCGAAAAATCCAACTGATTGGATAGAAAGCGCTCTAACACCACTTCTTCGTCGTTTCGATTGATGATTTTCTGGAAGCGGCAGATCACATCATAGGCTTCATACACCAGATAATGGATTTCAAGCTCCATGGAATGCACATGATCCGTTAAGAAAAAGACCAGTTCTTCACAGCTACCATAGGAGGAAGGAAGGGTGGTTAAGGAGCCGGGATGTTCCTTATGGGAATACATCATCACATTCTCCACCACAAAATCCGAGGTTACACTGCCATCCCCATGGCGCACAATGAGTAAGGGCTCCCGCTGATCCCCTTTCCCAAGGGTGGAATATTCTAAATTCATATCCTCTAAGGTAAAGTTCTCCCATCCAGGGCCGTAGATAGCCGTATCCCCCGGAGCAAAGGCATGCTTTTCATACAGGGGAAGAAATGGATCCAATACCGACTCCCCAAGGGTTGGGTCCGCCTCCACCTTCTCCATGGTGATCTTAGGGCCATAGTACAGGTGCTCGATCTGCTTCGAGGGAAGTACCCGCATCACATAGGAAGTATGTTTTGTTTCTAAAATATATGCATTATCAAACTGTTTAATCATACGAGGCTCCTTCCCATTCCTGTAGTTCCTAAAGTTACTGTAGTTCCTAAAGTTACTGTGGTTCCTAAAGTTACTGTGGTTCCTGAAGTTCCTGTGGTTCCTATAGTTACTGCTAGTCTTTACGCAGATTCCTTATTTTCCTTAAGTTTTGAAGTAATCTCCGCAATCTTTTCATCCGTCAGAATATAACGCTTGGAGAAAATCCACAGCGCAAGGAAGAGTCCAAAGATTGGAAGAATCGTCATGGCGATACGGATGACGCCCACATTGGCATTCTGTAACGCTTCCGCTGCAATGGCCTCTCCTGCATCCCCACTGTCTTTTTGAATATGTGCAAGTGAGAGGGCAACGGAGGCAATTAAGGCTGCCACACCGGAGGAGAGTTTTACCACAAAGGTCTGCATGGAGAAGATTACACTCTCATCCCTGCTGCCATTCTTTAATTCACCGTAATCTACGGTGTTAGCAAGAAAGACGGTGGTAAGTACGGTCAAAAGACCAAATGCTGCAAATACAAAGAAGGCCGGAATGCACAACACCACAATACTGGTGATATCAAAGAACATAAAGGCAAGAAGAATGCCATAGCCCGCAATGGCGGAGAAGATGCTCACATAGAAGATTTTCATGGCATCCATCTTCTTTCGAAGCATCGGATAAAGGATCATCATGGAAAGAATCTGAATGGCTCCACCAAAACTGTTAAAAAGCACATAGTTATCATTCCAGTTGCTTCCTGCAAGGTCGTATTTAAAGAAATAAATCAAAAGATTGGAAGTAATATACAACGAACAGTTAATTAATACGATAAAAATTACCACTGCCATGGCCTGATCATTGGTTACTAAGGCCTTAAACATGGCTCCCACAGAAGGAGTGGACACATCCACCGTGGATTTTTCCTTAATGGCAAGACAGCAGATCGTAGTAAAGAGAACGAAAAGAATTGCTATGATGAGGGCAAAGGAACGAAAACCAAGTCGTTCCTGTTCCGGACTGTTGCCACCACCGAGGAGCGGTACCATTTGCATGGTGATAATGGTAATGAGGGCGGAGCCAACACCTGCGCAGGATCTGGCTAAGGTGGTGAGGCCTTCTCGCTCCTTGCCGCCTTCTGTAAAGGCTGGAATCATGCTCCAGTATGGGATGTCCATCATGGTGTAAGTGACGCCCCAGAGAATGTAGGTGATTGCCGCATAGGCCACTAACCCAGAGCCATCCAGGGTTGGCGGACAGGCGAACATAATATAGAGGATTACCGCGTTCAGAACGGTACCGAGAAATAACCAAGGACGGAATTTTCCAAAGCGGCTCTTGGTCTTTGCCACGATCACACCCATAATCGGATCGTTAAATGCATCAAAAACTCTGGCCGCAAGGAGGATAATGCCCATGGCGATGGCGTCAATCCCCATAATATCCTGATAATAATAGAGAATGTAGCTGGCGGAAAGCATGTACACCATGTCCTTTCCCACAGCCGCAAGTCCATAACTTGTCTTTTCCTTCACTGTCAATTTCATAATGAACCCTCCTTCATGGCGGCTTCCACCACCTTGTAAGCACCGTCATACACTCCCATGGCCTTGTTATTCACAATGGCATCATTCATAGAATCAAAAAGTCCACGTTCTTTAATGAACAGTCGCATCATTTGCAGGGTGTGAGGAATATCCTGGCATTCATAGGTGCCATCCCCCAACTCTGCGGAATGGATCGCGCCCCACATCTCATGTCCCCCAACACGCTTGATGAAGAGCTTTGGTACAGGATAGAAGGCAAGCTCGCTTGGTTTCGTCACCAAAACATCGCAACTTCGCATCAAAAGATTGGTGCAATACACCGCTTCGAAGATATTGGAGTGATAGAAGCCGTGAATTCCTGTAATTTCCTGGCTTTCATCCAGTGCCTTCTGTGCAAATGTATTCGTATCTTCCCAATCATCGAAGTGGCATATGGATAATGCCTCCATCTCTGGAAGTTCCTTCACTAACTGATCCCATACATTCTTATAATCCCCCACATTCACATAGAGGGCGACTTTGTTCTTCTTAATTCCTGGAAGTAAATAGCGAATAATTGCTGCAAAGATTTCTTTCTGTGCCCCAGCACCACCGATGGTGAGTAAGAATCGCATGGGAGCCCCCTCATCCTTTCTCTTTTTGCGGGCTGCACAGTCACTTTCAATATTGGATACCAGTTCATGATCGATATAATGACCTGCGTAGAAGAGGTCCTGTTCTGGCATCGGTTGTAAGATTTTCTCCCCCATCATTCCATTCAGGGTTCGATAGCCAAGATAGGCATAATGCGTCTGAACCGCATGGAGCGCCCCTTCTGCATAATGTAAAGCCATGGGCCAGTTATCCGGAATGGCATTCACCACAGTCTTCATTCCCGCATGAAGCGCCGCTTGTGCCGGCCATACGTGGGTTGCAATCACCGGGATTTCTTTCGGAATATTATGAAAGACCGGACTTAAAAGTTCCGCAGTCTTCTGATCCCCGGCATTATAACTAAGTTTTTTAAAGCCCTCATAATTTAAAGGCTCCCATACCAGTTTATTGAAGGCTTTACTCTTTCCAGAGATTCTTGAACCCAGAGAATACAAGTCATTCTGAGCACTGATCACCTTCGTGGCAGTGGTATGTGGATAGGAGTTTAAATCCATCCAGTAAGGCACATAGCCCATGGAATGTGCCGCAGACGCAATGGCCATGGAGATGCGATAATGTCCAAATCCCATACGGATATTTCCCACAATCACGCCCTTTTTTAAATCCATGGCTTCACAAAGCGTGGCCTCGTTCCGGTCCGCCCCAACGATCACATTCTTTACCCCAAGGCTCCCTCCAATACAAGGATTATCCTCGATGGTAATCTCGTAATTAGCCCCGGAGTCATCTCCGAATTTGGCCGCATACTTTGCTTTCGAACGTACCGCCTTCTCATAAGTACTCTTCGAAAGTTCATTTCCAAATACTTCTTTCGAACGTTCCTGCATCCCATATCTCCTTTCTGGTAAAAAAGGGCATATTCCATGCCCTTCCTAGGACTCCCCCAAGGGTCCTAATCTACCGATACCGTGACAGTAAAATCCACCTTCACTGCCTCCATGCCTTCGGAGTTCAGTTTTAAACTACCTTTTCCTGCTTTTTTCAAGGTCTTCACATAGCATCCACCCATGCCCCCCTGAAGACTGATCATGGATGGTCCAATCAGATCAATGGCTCCCGAAGCCTTTAACTGTACTGGACCCTGGAAGAATGGAAGGATATTCTGATTCTGATCTTTGGCTAACACCCGAATTGCTGCCACATCATAACCATGTTCTTCCACTAATTCCGTATGACTTACCTGCACTTCGAGATGAATGGACTCCACCGGTCCCCGAGTCACCGAAGCTACCACTTCCCCATCCTTGATGGCATCAAAGCGATAGGTGGTGGCTTCTCCACCCCAGTCTCCCACAAATCGTTGGAAGAGTGCATAGGCATCCGCCGGTACCATATGGTAACGACTGATTAATTTCGCTGCTTCTAAATAAACCTTCTTTGGAAAATGCGTATATCCATAGATGGCCACCAGATTTAAGATGGTCTTAATACCCTCCGCCTGTTGTGGTGCAAATTCGCCACAATCCAGGATGGCATTGCCAATATAATCATCCACTTTTAAAAGGTCCCCATGATTGACATATTCCTTCAGGAAATAATCATTCTTATACATGCGCACCGAATCCGCATTGGTAAAAATATAGACATTTCCTCGCTGTCCTGCCGGATGTTCTCCAATATCCATGGAGGAACTTACCTCTAAGAATGGCTCCTTATTCTGACGCATACGGTATACCGCTGCTGCCATCTTAGGATTACGGAACGCATCCATCACACCGTGATAACAGATATGATCCCCACTACCAAAATCCTTGTGGGTATGATAATCGAACATACACCATCCAAAGCTTCCGGCAATATCGCCAGCCTTTTCCACATCCTGCAGTACATTCTGATGTCGCAGGGCATGCTCCGTACGATGTAACTCACTGTCATAGGCCTTGGTTGGATACATATGACCATTGTATTCGGTAATCAGATAGGCATCATTTGGATTTCCTACCACCTTATTCTTTGGCTCCACACCTGCATTGGTTCCATCATGGGAAAAATCATTGTAGGTATATACATCCTCGAGAAAACTTCCTTTTTTCATATTGCGCACGCCACCCGTTGGACGGTATGGGTCACATTTGTGCGCCATGGCGTTGGTACGCTTATAGAACGCATCGTCGTCCGGCGATTCATTGATTCGCACGCCCCAGAGAATGATGGAGGTGTGATTCCGATACTGGGTAATCATCTCCTTCACCGTCTGAATCGCAATATTCTTCCACACTGCATCACCGATATGCTGCCAGCCTGGGATCTCCGTCACAACTAAAAGTCCCAAACGGTCGCAGGCATCCAAAAAGGCGTGGGACTGAGGATAATGGGAGGTTCGCACCGCATTGACCCCAAGCTCTTCCTTTAAAATCCTGGCATCTTCTCTTTGCATCGAAGAAGGCATGGCATAGCCCACGTATGGATAGGATTGATGGCGATTTAAGCCGCGAATTTTATATTTTTTGTGATTGAGATAGAATCCGTCACTTCGAAATTCTGCGCTACGAAAGCCCACTGCATGCACATCTTCATCCATCAATTCCCCATCCACGAAAAGCTTCGTGGTAACTTCATAAAGAGTTGGGCGTTCCGGACTCCATAGGCTGATGCCTTCGAGCCCGCGAGAGAGCATCTGTGCCCGCTTTTCCAAAGTCTTATTGAATAATTGATGACTCTTTCCCGATGGAAGTTTCCGCAGGTACTGTTCCACCCGGTATCCCACCTGACTTGCATCTTCACTGACGCCGCGACGAGAATCTTCCACACGGATGCTGGAATAGAGGCGGACTTTCCGATCCTCATACACCTCGGTGTGAAGATAGATTTCTTTGATATGCACCAGATTCTTCACATCCAGATACACATCCCGATAGACTCCGCCAAAGGTCATGTAGTCAATCACATAGCCAAATGGCGGCTGATTTAAACTTTCCCGGCTGTCCACCCGAAGGGTAAGAATATTCTTCTTTCCATAGGTGACGTAGTTCGTAATATCATAGGTCACAGCCGTATATCCGCACTGATGAGTGCCCACTTCCACCCCATTAATATAGACGGTGCATTCATGGGCCACTCCCTCAAGGGTTAATTCTAATTTTTTGCGTCCCTTCCAGTCGCTTTCCACCATAAAGGTCTTCTGGTATCCGGAAACCATCTGATAGGCACTTTCATCAAAGTAGTGAAGTGGTGTCTCCTTCACCGTATGAGGAAGACGCACCGTCTCCAGGCTGCCTGCATCAAATCCTGCACGCAGTAGGTCCGTTGTAAACTCCGGCGTAAATTTCCAGTCATCACTAAAGTAAATCCTCATGCCAAGCCTCCCTCTTTCAACTCATTGCTACATCGCAGTTCATTGCGCCAACACATGATACCTTACGCATCGATTCTATGCATTGCGCCTGCACAGTTCATTGCACCAACACAGTTCATGCGCCTACACAGTTCATTGCGCTTACGCAGTTCATGCGCCCTATGCTTCTTTCTTCGTTTCCACAGAATCGGTCTTCACCACAATACTTCTTAAGATGATGTCCACCACCTGAGCGAAACCTTCCTGATAGGTCATTCCATTCGCAATCAGAATCTTCTTCTGGAAGAACTGTTCCAAAGTAGCGCCATACATACATTTAATGATTGGAAGGGATACATCCTTGCGAATCACACCCTCACGCTGTCCCTGGCGAAGGAGCTCCATGGTATGTCCCCAACCAGTTTCCAATCGTTCTTCCACATGGGCATAGACCGTAGGATATCTACGGCGCAAATCATAAAGATTCTCCAAACTGATATCTTCAAGTCCTTCTGGCAGAACCTCCAAAATCCCCTTAATCTTCTCCAACGTCGTTAGGCTCGGATCCAGAAAAATACTCTCCTCCGCTTCCTTCACACTGTCAAATACGTAATTTACCATGCAAATAAACATTTCTTCCTTGGTATGGAACAAATTATACATGGTCTTCTTACTCATCCCCAGATTTCTCGAAACATCGTCCATGGTAAATCTTAAACCATCTTTCTGAAAAGCCTCAAGAATACCTCCCATGAGACGTCTTGTTTCCACGAGTGGATTTCTCTTCGTACGCATCTTTTTCCTCCTTACAACGATTGCTTCCCCGCATTGTCGCTTTATAACCCCAGTCAAGACTCGCTCGCGAGTCTTGCGCGCCGGATTTGGGTCTGCTTCAGCAGACAAATTCCTGTCCGAATCCGTGCGCATCCTCGCGGAGCGTTTAACTCAGTCGGAGCTTGTACTCCGACTGAGTTAAAAATTGCCATTCCATAACTTCTTCCAAGGAAAACGCAATTTAAATTAGGAAACTTTCATACCCCTTGAAAGTTTCTTTATTATACCATATTGTGAAAAAATCATCAAGCCATAGGACTGTTCCATGGACTAGATCCTT
>JAILGS010000100.1 GCA_024696615.1 Lachnospiraceae bacterium | reverse complement strand
TCCTGGTGCTCTCGATTTTACCCTCCACTGCTTCTTGCAGGTGCTCTAAGGCAAGCAAAAGATCCCGCAGTTCCATGGCCTCTCTAAAGGATAAGGTAAAGTCTGCCACAAAATATATGGTCAATAGATACACCAGAGCTTTCATGACATTTCCCTGTGCCATTCCTGCTAAATAAAGTAAAAAATGCTCCACCGTTGGATGAATCCCCCGGATAAATAACACTCCAAAAAATCCCCACAGCAGGGTAGCCCCAAGGCAGATCTGCCCCTTATAATTGAAAGGTCGATCCGAATAATCCCAATACCGCACCTTAAACAAGGCTTCCATGGTAACTCCCGTGGCATACTCTAAAACCGTGGCTCCCATGGCAGAAGCCAAATATAATAATAGGATGTTTTGGGATAAGTTTTGCCCCACAAGTAACATAATTACCGTGGCAGAACCATATAGTGGAAGGAAGGGACCATGAATAAATCCACGATTTACTAACCGTCTCTCCCGAATTCCCACATAACAACATTCCCAGATCCAACCAAGAAAACTATAGAAATAAAATGTTAACACCCACAGTTCCATGGCTTTACTTCATTCCTTTCCCGATGTATCCCGCTCTAAGATGCCTCCTTCTTCCATCTTTAGATGCGATGAATGAAGATACCACTACGAAGCTTTGGCTCAAACCAGGTGGACTTAGGAGGCATTAAACGTCCTGCATCCGCCACAGCAAAAAGCTCTGCGATGGAAGTTGGATACATGGCAAAGGCCACCTTCATATCTTCCTTTACACGACGCTCTAATTCATTCAAACCACGAATTCCACCGATAAAATCAATTCTCTTATCCGTCTTAGGATCCCCAATACCAAGAATTGGAGTCAGTACTTCATTCTGTAATACTGCAACATCCAGTCCATCCACAGGATCCGTAGAAGTGAAGGCCTCTTTCACGGTCAGTAAATACCACTTACCATCTAAGAACATACCCACCTCGCCCTTCTTAGCAGGCTTTGCCTGGGTGTCAGAAGGAGTAATCGTAAACTTTTCAGAAACCTTCTCCATAAATTCCTCGCTGGAAAGACCATTTAAATCCTTCACCACGCGGTTATAATCCATGATCATTAACTGCTCATCCGGGAATAATACGGATAAGAAGAAATTAAACTCTTCCTTACCAGAAAAGCCAGGATTTTCGCTTCTTCTCTTTAATCCCACCTTCACTGCGGAAGCAGCTCTGTGATGTCCATCCGCAATATAGATCTGGTCAATGGATGCAAATGCATTCGCAATGGCTTCCACACTTTCCTTCTCGTTAATCTTCCATACCGCATGACGAATTCCATCCTCGGATATGAAATCATAGATTGCCTTCTTTTCTTTTGCTGCATTGACTTTCTCATTAATCACAGCATTGGCACGATATGCTAAGAAAATTGGGCCGGTCTGAGCAGAGGTAGTATCCACATGGGTAATACGGTCCTGCTCCTTAGCAGCTAAAGTATTCTCATGCTTCTTAATCACGTTATTCAGATAATCATCAATGGAAGCGCATGCCACAATACCGGTCTGTGCACGGCCATTCATGGTTAATTCATAGACATAATATGCCTGCTCCTCATCCGTAAGGAAGGTTCCATCGGCGATTTCCTTCTCCAATAATTCCTTGGCCTTCTGATATACTTCCGGTGCATAGGTATCCACAGAATCATCAAACTGAGTCTCCGCACGATCAATATTTAAGAAAGACAGTGGCTTTCCAGCAACTTCCTTCTTAGCCTCTTCTCTGTTATATACATCATATGGAAGTGCAGCTACCTGTGAAACTACTCCTTCCTCCGGTCTTACACATACAAATGGTTTAATCACTGCCATTTTCTTTTCCTCCTTCTATATCCTCATAGATTTCCTATGATACTGACTGAATAATTCGATCTAAAATTTCAAAATAATTTTCAAATGTTTTTCTACAACACATTGGATCCTCGATTACCACCCCATCCAATCTTAGGCCGGATATGGCAAAGGACATAGCCACCCGGTGATCGTCAAAGGTGTGAATGATCCGGTCCACGCCTTCTTTCTCTAAATCCTCTTGTTGCTCCTTCGTTAGAGGCTCAATATGAATGGAGGAGTCCGTAGTGGAAAACTCCACGCCCATATTGTGAAGAGCGCAGCCCATGGCATGTAATCGATCACATTCCTGGGCACGAATATGACCAATCCCTAAAATATCTGTTGGGGAATTGGCAAATGGTGCAATCGCTGCAAGGGTTAGCGCCTGATCCGAAAAATCATTCATATTGCACTGCACCCCTCGAAGTTCTCCCCTGGCAGGGCCTGTAATGGCAATGCCTTCCGAGGTTTCTTCCAGTATACAACCCATCTCCACCAAAACATCCAAGAATTTCATATCTCCCTGCATCAGTCCCCGGTGCACTCCGCTTACAACGGTGCGTCGTCCCGTAACTGCTGCCATGGCATAGAAATAACAAGCTGCGGACACATCCGGCTCGATGGCATATTCTCCTCCATGATAGGTCACACCACCATTCACATGATAACACTGACCATCAAAACGAACTGCCACACCGCATTGTTCCATCATTTTTCTGGTGATGCGGATATAGGATCCGTCCGTCTTCTCACTGGTAATCCTAATTTCCAGTCCAGCTGCAAGCATAGGGGAAGTCAATAATAAGGCACTCAAAAACTGGGTACTCTTACTAATATCTAAATCCACGGAAGCGCTTTTAACGCCACATCCCTTCACAAGCACCGGCAGATGCCACTCTTCTTTTAGGAAGGTGAACTCTGCTCCCATACGGGAAAGGCATTCAAACAATGGACGCATAGGACGTTTTTCCATCTGCGCCGAACATTCCACCCGGTAAGTTCCATCCGAAAGTGCCACCATGGCAGTTAAAAACCGTGCTGCCGTGCCTGCACTACCCACATTGATGGTTGCCTGAGAAAGAGGGATTCTTCCAAAACATCCCACCACCCAAGCTTCTTTCGTATCTTCGCTCCATTTCACATCAAATCCTAAACTTTTTAAAGAACTTAGAAAATATCTGGAATCATCGCTAAAGAGTACCCCTGTCAAATGACATGGGCCATCGGAAAGAGCCGCCATCAGTAGGGCTCGATTGGTTACACTCTTAGACCCCGGTACACTTACCACCAGATTTTTCCAGGAGTCCGCCACCGCCTTTACGCGGTAGGTTGCTTCTTCCATAGGGCACCTCCATTCTTTTGAATCTTTCTAAAAAGCCTCGTTCCCAACTTCTGTAGGAGGGGCTCCAAACCATAACAGGACACGAAGGCCACCACACATACCACCAAAAATACCTGTGCCAATGTGGTAAAAGCCGAAAGTTCCATATTAAAAATCATATGTGCAACCCCCAGTGGCATCCCATGCAGTACCAGGGCTGAAGCATCTTCCATAATAATCGTCTTCCATCCTAAAAGGACGTAAAAAATCACATAATGCCATGCATAAAGGGAGGTAGAAAATCGTCCCAGGTGTTTTCCCACCTGATGAATTCCATCTTTTAACTTTGGGGAAAGAATTCTCAAGGAAGCCTCTCCAAGAACCTCGCTTCCCACAGCACTAAACCATACGAAGGGAGTCCATAAAAATACGGACAGAACCACGGACTGACTGCCCCAATAATTGATGGTACTACCATGCACCAGGGCGTAACTTGCATATAAGTCATACAAGATAATTCCAATAAGTGCTAAAAGGGCACAGCCATGGATTTTGATCTGCAATTTCTTTTGATTTCTTCCATATTCATAGAGATCAAATAAAAGAACTCCCAGGAAGAAATTGCTACATCCCACCGCAGTAAATCCATTATAGATAAAAAGATCCCCATATCCGGCCCCAATTAATCTTGCCATTCCTAAAAACCAGATGATCATAGAACAACCCACATACCAGGTGCGATGCTTGGCATATAAATAATGCACCACCAGATAATATAGAACATAGCAGATCATCAGTACATTAATAAACCACAGGGGGCTATTATATGGGAAAGTATTGGAAAACCCATAGCCAAGACGGATATTAAGTCCATCAAGGACTGCTTCCATCCATGTTGGACCCGGTTCTAATCCTGCCAGTTCCATTAAATACTGCTTATAGATGGAAAGGGGCAGGGTTAATAGGGTAAGAATCAAAAGTTTTCCATAATGACGCATCACAAAAGGAACAAAACGCTCCTTATGTTCTACAATGGGCTTTCGATATTTCGCTCCGATACAAAAACCAGAAATAATAAAGAAGCACTCAAGGGCCACACGTCCAGTGGAAATAAAGGTTCCTAAATACCAATTTCCATGAAAGGGCATCAGACTCCATCCGGTAATGCCATCATAATGATACAACAAAAGCCATAAACACAGAAAGAACCTAAGGAAGTTCAACAAATCAAAATAGTATTTTGTATGTCGATGTTCTCCCATAGATTCTCTCCTGAATATCCATATGATTCTACGAAGGATGATGGGCATCCTTCTCATTTGCTCAACTACGAAGTGAATTAGTCCACAACGATAACACGCATTACGTTGGTAATACCCTTACGTGCATAGGAATTCTTCTC
>JAILGS010000073.1 GCA_024696615.1 Lachnospiraceae bacterium | reverse complement strand
AATAATCCTAAAATACTAAGGAGAATCATTCCAAGCCACTTTAAGATGGTAAGTAAAATTACCGTGATTCATCCCCTCCTTTGTTACAAGCCGGATCCCGACTCAAAATAAATGAGGAGATATCAAAATCTCCGGTATGATCATAGACCTCCATAATAATCTTCTGCATCACTTCATAGGCATCATCCTTGGTATAACCAATACCAACTGCCACCACATCCGTAGGGGCTAGGGCCTCATGTCGTAGTTTTGGCAGGGGGTCATTCACTAACATATTATAAGAAATAACTTCTAAGATATTCCCTGCATGTTGGGGAAGGGTAATAATATATGGATTCTGTATGGATAATTTCTTCTTATTAATGCGAGTAAACATTCGATAATGCTTCTTCTTCGCAACTGCTCCAAGATATAGGTCTTTATACCATCGAATCATCTGCTTCCCCCTTTCCAATGCAATCTCTATATAATCGAATTAGTCTTCTTCCACGCCAAAAATCATCTGAAAGATTCCAATGGTTGCACGCTGCTCCGCCTCTTCATGGCACTGGGCTAAGGATACCTGAATATAGTCCGACAATTCCTGCATATTATTAAAGAATACTGGAAGCTGACTAATTACTAAAGCCATCACAGCGCGGTTATAATTTCGTCCATGTTCATGGAATACCTGGGTCATCTTCTGGGCATAGGTATCAAAATAAGCGGATACATCCCCTTCTTCCACAAGTCCTTCCACTTTTTCGCTCTCTAAATCCACAAAATAAGAACCGGAAGACAATAATGCAATCTTCTGTAAATTCTCATATTCCCTAGCCAATTCCTCACTTGCCAGTTCTGCCGAATAGCTAATTCCCATTTCATCGATCATGGAATCATTGGCAAGAATATTGGAATGAATCTTCTCCTGACGACCCTCTAAGGCAATAAAATGATCCATGGAATCCAATTCCTCCCCCGTAAGAAGGGTACGAAGAATCGCCTTACAATGCACATCCTCCTCTGCATCCATGAATGCATTCTCCTTGCTTAATAAAAGCACATAGAAGTCATTCACCACTTCCATAAGATTCACATATTCATCCGTGGCCTTGGTTAAAAAGTCCACCGCCAAGGAAAGGGCATCATTCACGGACTGAAATTCCTCCTGGGAAATATCCTTAAATTCCGTATTCTTAAACTTTTCTAAAATCTCCCATAACTGAGGGAAAGCGTCCGCCATGCCATCGACGCTTCGAATTCCCGAAGCCATCTCCAGCATATACTGAAAATCCTCAAATCCCGCGCGTTCATTTCCTACAAAAAGTTTCATGGCATCATGGGTCAACTCCAGGAATTTATTCCGGGTCAGGCGCATTGGGAGTTCTCCCACCACCTCAGAAATCTTCATATTCACTACAGCGCTGTCCTGATCTTCCACCAGATACTGCAGAATATCCTTCGCAAGTCCCGTCTCATAATAGTCCTGATCCAAGCTTCCCTCTTTAAACTGATATTCCACACGATTACAGATGTGCTGATAGATGGCATAACGATCCACATAATTGGTGATCATCTCCATGCGTTCCTTCACCTCATTACGAAGCACATCCAACGCCTCCACGGATACCTCTTTCCCCTCTAAGTACCCCTGCAAATGTGCCACCAGCCGATCATAATATGGCTTTGCATCTTTGGCAGCGGCCGAGGAAAGTTCCTTCATACTTTCGGATACATTGTAAAAATTCATGGAAAGCTTAATCTGACTGAAACGATGATATAGACTACACATCTGATGCATGTATGCCGCAAGATTCTTCTCCACATTCTTTCCCTTGTTTAATTCCTTCGTAATGGTTGTTAAATCTGACATGAAAACTACACTCTCTTATCTACTGATATTCCAATTGAAAATCCATTGAATGCTTCCAATAATTCCAAAGCCTCAACTTATTCAAATTGGTCAAAAACCCCAGTAAAATCCAGGGTTGCAAAATAGTCCTTCGGAGTCTCGGCACGACGGATCAGTTCCACACTGCCATCTTCCTTTAATAAAAGTTCCGCACTACGTAAGCGACCATTATAATTATATCCCATGGAATAACCATGTGCGCCAGTATCGTGAATTGCCAGATAATCCCCAATAGCGATCTCTGGAAGTTCCCGATCAATAGCAAATTTGTCATTATTCTCGCATAAGGATCCCGTTACATCATATACATGATCTAGTGGTGCATCCTCTTTTCCTAATACCGTGATATGATGATATGCTCCATACATGGCAGGACGCATCAGATTGGCTGCACAGGCATCCACTCCCACATATTCCTTATAGGTATGTTTCAAATGTAATACCTTCGTGATCAAATGACCATATGGGCCCATCATAAAACGACCAAGTTCCGTATAAATAGCCACATCGCCAAGATCCGCCGGACATAGGATTTCATCATATACCCGATGAACCCCTTCACCAATCACTGCAATATCATTGCTTTCCTGATCCGGACGATATGCAATTCCAATACCACCGGAAAGATTAATAAAGGATACCTTTACCCCGGTCTTTTCCTTCACTTCCACGGCTAACTGGAATAAAATCTTAGCAAGTTCTGGATAATACTCATTGGTTACCGTATTACTTGCAAGAAATGCATGAATACCAAAACGCTTCACACCCTTCTTAGAAAGAATTTGAAAAGCTTCTAAAAGCTGATCATGGGTCATACCATACTTAGCATCCCCCGGATGATCCATAATGGAATTGGCAATCTGGAAATATCCACCCGGATTATAGCGACAGCATATTGTTTCTGGAAGACCACATTCCTTCTCTACGAAGTCAATATGAGTCAAATCATCCAAGTTCATCTGACCGTTTAACTTCTTACAGTAGGAAAATTCTCCACTCGGAGTGGCATTGGAAGAAAACATAATTTCATCCCCAGAAAAGCCCAGAGCATCTGCCATCATTAACTCCGTATAGGAAGAGCAATCCACGCCACATCCATATTCCTTTAAGATTCGAATCAAAGCAGGATTTGGCGTAGCTTTCACAGCAAAATATTCCCGAAATCCAGGATTCCAGGAAAAGGCCTTCTTTAACGCCTCCACATTTCTTCGAATTCCACTCTCATCATAGATATGAAATGGTGTGGGATAAGTTTTTGCGATTTCTTCAATCTGTGCTTTGGTTACAAATGGTTTCTTTGACATCTTTTTGTCCTCCTACGAATTTTTTCATAAACTCTCTACCCTAACTCGTACCTTTTATCAACCCATTTTAAGCACAAAAATACTTATATATTGTACTCTGTAGTGTCTTTTCCGTCAAGAAAGAAAGGGAGCGATCAAAAAATCGCTCCCTTACCATTTAACTAATTATAACATCTACTATTTAATGAATTATAACATCTACAATATTCTTTTTTATTCCTTCTAGCCCAAAGAAAGTGGCTTGTCCGAATATAACCATAACATTGCATATGGCTTTATAACAATACTCTGATCAAGGAAGAAGTCATTATTTAAAAGATTGGTATAATTACCGCTCTCCTTAATCCATGCAGTCTTCTGCGTATTACTGAAATTAAACAGACCAATCAGATGCTTTCCACCATAGGAACGACAAATTCCAAAAACGGATGGATCAAAGGTATCATAAGCAGTTACCTCAGCATCCTCATTAAACTGTGGATATACTTCTCTCACACGCTTTAAATAGGAAATGGTACTGGATACATGGTACTGTACGGAATCCGTCTTAAAACGAGCTTCCGTATAGGCCCAATTCAAACTCTTCGAGCCAAAGTAAGCAACTTCATCACCAAGATACATGGTTGGAATACCAGGAAGCATCAATAGATACCCCTGTAACATTAAATCAAATGATATAGCAAGTTCTGCTTCAATACGATCCTTCGCATATGGGAGACCACATAATGCGGAGAGGTTATTCCATTTGTCCCCCCAAGGATCCTGAATATAATTCATAAAGGTCTCCACTTTACCAAGATTAATCTCAGAATTAATCATGGTACGCAGCTTTTCCACATTTTTCGTGGCAATTGCATGAAAGACCACATCCTGGCTGCTGGCATTGTTAATTAACTGCCCTTCCTGTTCCACAAGGGAACCGGTGTAGGTAAATGGAGTTTCCGGATCATATTCACCATTGATTAAGAAGATACATCCCGGTGCCACCATATCAAATGTAGCACGAAGAAGGTCTACTACATGCTGTCCCTGACCCATATATGGGAAATCCACACCAAAATCCGTCCACTTATAAGGACGAGTGTTGATCTTAAAGATATCCACACCAAGGTTAGCAAACATCAAGAAATCAAAGACCATTTTATTAAAGAGGAGTGGATCTGCAAGAAGTAAATCCATATTTTCAGGCTTTGAAAATTCCGCATTATTATCAAAACATACGGAAATATTACGCTCATGGCACAGACCAATGAAACGATGTAAATCAGCAACACTACCATAACGGGAATCAACGGTAAAGAACTGAGGAAGATCTCCCTGCTTCTGAACCACCAGGGTAGGCTTTAATAAGCCGATGATATTTAAAATCTTCACGTCCATATCTTTGAAGTAATCGATATGCTGACATAAACCGCTAATGGTATTCTCTTTTTCATCCAAATATACATCCAAGGCATAGGTATTCTTTTTGGCATACCACTTCTTATCCTTACTTCGGAGATGATCCGTATACTTAAAGATTTCTCCACGATACTTGAATGCATTGTCCATGTTTTTTACGAACATTTGGAATAAATCATCAGCATCTTCAAATCGATCCAAATAAGCTAAACGAAGATTTTCAAGATTCTGACTTTTTCTAATTTCGTATTCCTTCTGAAAATCAATTTTTTGTTCCATCATCACTCACCCTAAGTTATTATTTTATAGCTTTGTCTAGCACACCGTACCCGTATCATCCTAGGAATTCATCAGCCGCCAATGAGCCAATCATACATTTCTTCATACTTTCCTGCAGAATTCTTCCAAGAGAAGTCCGCAGTCATTGCACGATCCACTAACTTATTCCATTCACGTTTCTTATCATAATAGATCTTTTCTGCATACTGAACTGCTGCAAGCATTTCATGCGCATTATAATTGGCAAAGGAGAAACCTGTTCCTGTACCTTCGTATTGGTTATAAGGAACCACTGTATCCTTTAACCCACCCGTTTCACGAACGATTGGAAGAGTTCCGTAACGCAGACTCATTAACTGGGATAATCCACATGGCTCAAACAGGGATGGCATTAAGAACGCATCACAGGCTGCATAAATCTTATGGGAAAGATCCTCATTATAATAAATATTAGCAGATACTCTTCCATTATATTTCCATGCAAAATGGCGGAACATATTCTCATACTTCGCATCGCCCGTACCAAGAATAACAAATTGTACTGCATCCTGACACATGCGATCCATCATATAAGCAATTAAATCGAAGCCCTTCTGATCCGTTAATCGAGAAACAATACCAATCAACATGGTATCCTTACTTACATTCAAGCCAAGTTCCTTCTGGAGTGCAATCTTATTCTTCACTTTCTCCTTACGGAAATTGTCCACATTGTAATTATGATAGATTCTAGGATCCGTCTCCGGATTAAATTCTTCATAATCGATACCATTCACAATACCTCGAAGAGCACCGCTTCTTGCACGCATTAATCCGTCTAAATTCTCACCATAGAATGGTGTCTTAATTTCATCCGCATAGGTATTACTTACTGTGGTGATCGCATCCGCATATACGATACCACCCTTAAGATAATTACCATCGCCATAAGCTTCCAACTTATCGGAAGTAAAGAAATATTCTGGAAGTCCAGTAATATCCTGGATCTTCTTCAAATCCCAAATACCCTGGAATTTTAAATTATGAATTGTCATTACCGTCTTGCAACGACGGAAAATATCATTGCCCTGGAAACGTTCTTTTACATATACAGGAATTAAACCAGTCTGCCAATCATGACAATGAATAATGTCTGGATCAAAACCAAGAACTGGAATTGCTGAAAGTGCTGCTTTACTAAAGAAAGCAAACTTTTCGATATCTTCATGAATATATCCATATGGTTTTGGACCACTAAAATAAAATTCATTATCGATAAAATAGAAAATCACGCCATTGTATTCAAGCTCGAACACACCAACATACTGTTGTCTCCAAGCTAAATCAATATAGAAGTGGGTCTTATAAACCATCTTCTCACGATACTGCCAAGGAATACAAGTGTACTTTGGAAGCATAACACGTACATCGTACTTCTCCTTGTCAAAATATTTTGGCAAAGAACCCACAACATCGGCAAGACCTCCTGTTTTAATAAAAGGAACTGCTTCTGATGCGATAAATAAGACTTTTTTCATGAATGCCCTCCTATATTTTGTTCCATCCAAGCCCCCCACAAATAACGCAAAGTATGGAATATAATATATCTATTAAATTATAACCTATTATGATGAAGAATTAAAGAAAAATTTAAGGATAATCAGCATATTATATGCCGAAAATCATTAAATTTTTATGCTCATTTGTCCTATCCCTCCGTTTTTTGGGATAAAGAGTGAGTGGATTTATACTCCTTGGCAAGGGCTAGCATTTCTTCGGCATTTTTTCTTACCTGCTCCGTAATTTTCGCTCCACCAAGGAGTCTTGATAATTCCTCCACCTTTTCCGTCGTTTCCTTTAATAAGTAAACCCTGGTCTTTGTTTCCTGGTCGTCCGAATCCTTTTTAATACAGAAATGGTAATCCGCCATGGCTGCAATCTGAGGAAGGTGGGTAATACAGATGGTCTGATGATTGGATCCAATGACAGCAAGTTTTTCGGAAACCATCTGAGCGGTACGTCCACTAATACCCGCATCCACTTCATCAAAGATCAGGCATTCCGTACCATCCTTATGGGAAAGTACGGTTTTAATGGCAAGCATAATACGGGATAATTCACCGCCGGAAGCCACCGTAGCCACAGGTTGCATGGCAACGCCGGGATTGGTACTGATCATAAAGATAACCTTGTCATAACCGTTCTTACCAGGTTCTACTTTCTCCAAGACAATTTCAAACTGAACATCTAAGAAATTAAGTTCCTTTAATCCCTGAATAATCTCCTTAGAAAGTTCCTTGGAAGCTTTTTTACGAATCGCGGACAATTCATCACAAAGCCCGAAGAATTTCTTCTTACTACTTTCTAATTCCTGTCCTACTTCCTCCCTCTTCTCATGAAGATGCTCCAGTTCATTTAAGCGTTCCACTCTGATATTATAGTTTTCTAGCACATCCTCCAGGGTTGGGCCATATTTTTCCTTTAACCGATTCAGATCATTTAAATGATCTTCCACTTCCTGAAACTCCTCTTCATCAAAAAGAAGGGAGGAACGATAATTGGACAGATCCATATTTAATCCGTTCACCAGATCTTCAAGATTCTGAATCTGCTCCAATAAATCCTTTCCTTCTTCATCGAGAGAAGCCACGGATTGTAACTCCCGGTAGGCAAGTCCGATCAAATCCGATACGGACTGGTCCTTTTCGGAAAGCAGTTCATAGGCACCACAGGCATGTTCTTCCAATTTTTTAGCATTGGTAAACCGGTGATAGGTTTCCTCTAGTTCAAAATCCTCCCCAACATGAAATGGGGTGGATTCAATCTCTTGAATTTCATAGGTTAAAAGGTCCTTTTCCCGAAGAATTTCCGAATCATTTAATTGTAATTCTTCATACTGGGAAGAAAGCTTCCTATAGATCTGATGAGCATCGGAAAGTTCCTTTAAAACTTTACGTGAATCTTTTTGACAATATTGATCCACAATTCCTAAACAATAGGAATCATGACGCAATTCATTGGTCTCCTGCTGACCATGAATATTAATTAAAAGACCGGCAATCTCCCGCACTTCATTCAGGGTGCGAGTTTCTCCATTCACACGGGTCAAAGAACGGTTAGGCATAATCTTACGGGAAATGATCACATCCCCGTCTTCTAAAGAACCTACACCAAGTTCTTTTAATTGATTTAATTTTTCCTGGGATTCAATGTGGAACAGTAGTTCAACCAATCCTTCTTCTTCGCTGTTTCGAAGGATATTTCCACTGATTTTAGCACCGAGGGCAAGAGTGATGGAACCAATGAGGATGGATTTTCCTGCACCAGTTTCACCGGTAAGAATATTTAGACCATTTTCGAAGGAAATTTCCACTTCTTCAATCAAAGCAAGATTCTTTACATGAACATTTACAAGCATATATTCTCCTTCAACTCAATTAAACACTCCCTTAACTGCTCTAAGGTTAAGGATCTTTATTTTTTAATAACCCGATTAATATCTGCAATAACAATCTCTGCATCCGCTTCTGACTTCACTGCACACATAATCGTATCATCACCGGCAATAGAACCGATAATTTCTTTCATATTCATTGCATCAATGGCTGCAGCAACGGCCATGGCCATACCGGATACGGTTTTTACCACCAGTAATCCCGGTGCGGTATCGATACTAATAAAACCATCCCTAAGGACTCTCGTATATTTCTCATTCAACACATCACTACTATGGGCTGGATAGGTATACCGCTGTTTTCCGTGTTCCGAAGTCTTCATAAGATGAAGATCCCTGATATCACGAGAAACTGTGGACTGAGTCACACAAAATCCCAACTGGGATAAACGCAGTGCTAAATCCTCCTGTGTTTCAATGGCTTCATGTCCCACCAAATCTATAATTGCTGCATGTCTTTTGTTCTTGTTCATTTTCCTTACTCTACTTACCCCAATATTTTATCCTGACATCATTCCATCGAAATTAACGTAATTTCGTACTGATGCGCTGTAAGAAGCTTAACTTACTTGTCTTAATAAAGTCCGCCTTATACTTGGACTTGGTAATAACAATACGATCTCCGGAAATTGTTTTACAGAATAATTCTCCATCAAAGGAAGCTACACGTTCTTCCTTCAAGCCCTTATTATCACTCATCACAATCTCAATGGTATCATTATCACTTAAGATAATACTTCTCTTATTTAAAGTATGTGGACAGATTGGAGTAATCATCATCATTTCCGCATTCGGCTGTACAATCGGACCACCGGCGGATAAGGAATAACCCGTAGAACCAGTAGCTGTTGCAATAATTACACCATCTGCAGAATAATTATTTAAGAATTCACCATTCACATATACATCAAAATCGATGACACGAAGGGTACCGTTACGATTAATCACGATATCATTCAAAGCGGTATTCTCATAGATTAATTCTCCATTTCGATATACCTTTCCTTCAATCATCATACGACTGTCGATTTCATAATTTTGCTGGATAATTGCCGTTAATGCTTCAAAGATATTATCTTTTTCCACATCCGTTAAAAATCCAAGGGTTCCAATATTTACACCCAACATTGGAACATTTCTTGTGTGAAGATCACGGGATGCCTGAATCAACGTTCCATCCCCGCCAAGAACAATGATACAATCCAAATCTTCAGGAATGGTATCACAGTTGGTATAGCGAAATTTTGTATAACGAAGATCCTCATGAATATCCTGGGTAATACAGGTAAAACCAAGCTTATTCAGGTAATCTGCAATCTCGTAAGTAAATTTAAAATCCGGATCTTTGGTTTTATTGGTAACGATAAAAAATCGATTCATCTTCTTCATGTTGCAATAACTCCCCACATTTACGCAAGAATACAATAATTTTATAACACTTCATGCGCTTTTTCAACAACTTCATGAAAGTCAAAAGGAACCTCACAAAATACTTCTCCCGCCTCATGATTCTGACAAAATAGGAGGTATTCAATATTTCCTTCCGGTCCTTTAATTGGAGAAAAATCCAATTCCTTTAATTCCAATCCAATGGACAGAGCATATTGGCACACTCTTTCAATCACTTCTTCATGTACGGACTTGTCCCGAACCACGCCCTTTTTTCCGACCTGTTCCCGTCCAGCTTCAAACTGTGGCTTAATCAGTGCGACTAATTGTGCATCCGGTTTCATCACGGACTTTACTGCCGTGAGGATCTTCGTAAGAGAAATAAAGGATACATCAATACTTACAAAATCCATGGCATCTGCAAAATCTTCCGGAGTCACATAGCGAATATTGGTCTTTTCCATACATACCACACGCTCATCATTGCGTAATTTCCAATCCAACTGACCATGCCCCACATCCACGGAATAGACTTTGACCGCACCATTTTGTAGCATGCAATCCGTAAAGCCTCCCGTAGAAGCTCCCACATCCATACAAATACAACCTTCCAAAGAACGAAGTGCAAAAGCGTTCATGGCTTTTTCTAATTTTAAACCACCACGGCTAACGTATTTTAAGGTAGCACCACGGACTTCAATTTTAGAATAAACATCAAATTGAGAACCCGGCTTATCTTCTTTCTGCCCATTCACATACACGATCCCAGACATAATTAAAGCCTTAGCCTTCTCCCGACTGGTGGCATAATCATTATTCACAAGTAATACATCTAAACGTTCTTTCATTCTTCTTCCTACTCTATGCTTTTCTACTACCATACCACATCCCTAATGGATGGTTTTATATTCCTTACGAATTAACTCTGCTACGGTCTCCTGATCAATCCTTGTTTCCTTTCGCAGCACCTCCACATTACCATGCTCCACATAATCATCCGGTAAGGAAACATTCAGCACACGAATTGGGAATTCCAAGGAATTCACATAATCTAACACGGCTTCACCAAAACCACCGCTTCGCACATTCTCTTCCCAGGTAACTAAAATCGCATGATTTGGAACGAGGTGATTGATCATCTCCTTATCCAATGGCTTTACAAATCTGGCATTCACCACCGTAACAGGAATTCCTTCCTTAGCTAACTGATCACTAACATTAAGGGCTGGCTCCACACAATGACCCACAGCCATAATGGCAATGGTATTTTTAGGACGAAGCATCTCGCTTTTTCCATAGACAATTGGTGCCGTACATTCGCCCTCACAAAGCTTGGCATTGCCACGAGGATAGCGAATGGCAATGGGAATAGGAAGATCCTTGGCAAACCATAACATATCATGTAATTCTTTTCCATTCTTTGGAGCCATAATGGACATATTCGGAATACAGGATAAGTAGGATAAATCAAAGATTCCCTGATGGGTTTCACCATCCGCTCCCACTAATCCGGCACGGTCCACACAAAGAACCACTGGAAGTTTCTGAATACATACATCATGCAAGATCTGGTCATAGGCTCTTTGAAGGAAGGAGGAATAAATCGCAACATATGGCTTTAATCCACCTGCCGCAAGACCTGCTGCAAAGGTTACTGCATGTTCTTCCGCAATTCCCACATCAAAGAATCGATCCGGATAAATCTTAGCAAAATCTGAAAGACCCGTACCCGTAGGCATGGCAGCCGTAATGGTTGCTACATAAGGATCTGCATTGCCCATCTCAACAATCGTATCGGAAAAGACACTGGTAAAGCTTTTTCCCGTATTTTTAGCAAGGGGTTTTCCTGTCTTAATATTGAATGGAGAAACACCATGATAATTGCCAGGATTCTTCTCCGCATATTTATATCCCTTACCCTTCTGGGTAATCACATGGACTAAGACGCCATGCTTTACTCTTTTGGCAATCTGAAAGGCCTTGGTCATCTTCTCAATATTATGTCCATCAATTGGTCCAAGATAGGTAATTCCCATATCCTCGAAATTCATACCGGGAATAAAGAACTGCTTAATATGACTCTTGGTTAATTGAATCTTTTTTACGGCACGCTTTCCCAAATTACCAGGAAGTTGCTCCAAGGAGCCTTTCACATTCTCCTTAAAACGATTATATTTCTCATCCGTGCGCACCTCATTCAGCATATTGGAAATACCGCCCACATTCTGAGAAATGGACATATTATTATCATTTAAGACAATAATAAAATTGGACTTAAGATCCGAAGCATTATTTAATGCTTCCAAAGCCATTCCACCGGTCAATGCACCATCACCAATAATGGAAACTACATGATAATCTTCCTTGGTAATTTCTCTTGCATGGACATAGCCAAGACCTGCGGAGATGGAGGTGGAACTATGACCCGTATCAAATGCATCCGAATCACTTTCCCTACGTTTTGGGAAACCACTCATTCCACCAAATTTCCGAAGTTCATCAAATCCGGTCTTACGACCGGTTAAAATCTTATGGGTATAGGACTGATGTCCCACATCCCAGATGATCTTATCCTTGGGAAGATCAAAGGCTAAATGGATTGCCATGGTAAGTTCCACTACGCCCAGATTAGAGGCTAAATGCCCACCTGTTTTACTAATCTTTCCAATTAAAAACTGACGAATCTCATGGGAAAGCACGGGATATTCACTTGGTTCAATTTTTTTAATGTCCCCAGGGGCATTGATTTTTTCTAACACCATACTATCATTCTTTCTATCCTGATCTTTGCATACCAAAAAAGATACTTATTTCGTACGCTTGATTAAGGATTCAATCAACTGTTCTAAGAACAAGGTTCCAAAGACGGATCCAGAATTCTTTAACTCTTCCAATTCTGAAATCGCTGCATTACTATATTCTTCCACTTTTGCCTTGGCATTCTCTAAGCCATATAATTTCACATAAGTGGTCTTTTCATTCTTTTCATCACTACCGATAGGCTTTCCAAGTTCCTTCGCATCACCGATAACATCTAAGATATCATCCTGAATCTGAAAAGCCATACCCACATTTCGACCAATGGTTTCAAAGGAGTCAATGAGGATTGGATCCGCACCAGCTAAGATCGCTCCAATCATAAAGGAAGCTTCAATTAAAGCACAGGTCTTTAACTGGAAGACAAAATCAAGCTGTGCCGCAGTCATTGGCTTTCCATCATGTAACACATCCACCACCTGCCCACCGATCATACCGGAGATTCCCGCTTTATGCATTAATACGGACTGGGCCATGTAGATATTCTGATATGCAATATGCACTTTCTCCAAAGCTTTCACATAATACTCCGGATCCGATTCCGAACTGGTTTTATTATATGTATCCGACACCATAATTAAGGACTGCATACTGGTTTCATAGGCGTAATTTAAAAGCGCATCTCCTGCAAGCACCCCCATGCCTTCCCCATATTTTTTCCAGGTAGATTGCATCCCCCGTCGATATTCATCCCCATCCATGGCAGGTAAATCATCATGCACTAAGGAATAGGTATGGATCATCTCCATGGCTGCCATAAATGGCTGAATTAAATTCCCATTACCGCCACAGACTTTATAGGTTTCTAGCATAATCAAAGGACGAAGTCTCTTG
Source organism: Lachnospiraceae bacterium (assembly GCA_024696615.1). Lineage (GTDB taxonomy): Bacteria > Bacillota > Clostridia > Lachnospirales > Lachnospiraceae > MGBC120314. The sequence continues at coordinate 20,606 of JAILGS010000073.1, read as the reverse complement.
CCTCCGACTCTTAAACTATAATTCATAGCTTCCATCACAAGCTTATGTTCGCCCCGTTCTTCCGGATAGAACTGCTCAATGATTTTTTCCACTTCTTTGGTTTTTGATGCTAATTCTTCTTTAAATGTCATCGCTTTCATTCCCTTCCAACAGAATGATCTTTTTTTCCACATCCTCCAATTGAAGATTACATTCTTTAATTAAATTCATACCTTCGCTATATAAAAGAAATGTTTCTTCTAAGGTCTGATTTCCTTCTTCTAATCCATGAAGTACTTCATCCATACGGGAAAATAATTCTTCTATGGTACGTTCTTTTTTTTGTTCCTTCTCTTCTTTTGCTTTTCCTGCCATATTATTCTCCCACCTTCTTTTGTTTACCAAATACTGATTCTTCCTGGGTCTTCGTGACTTTAGAATAGATTACACCATCCCCTAAGGAGATTTTTAATTCCTCACCCACAGCCACATCATTCCAATGTCGCACCTGCTTTCCCCCATGTTCTACATAACCAAAACCTGCAGAAATCTTCTTTAATGGGGAATGCCCCTCTAACTGAGTGGCATATAAGGAAATCTGATGCCGATATCGCTCCATGATCCGCTTCATCACCTGGGTTAATTTTTCTTCATATCCCGTAAGAGCCATATATTCTTTTTCTAATTTCGCCTTAGGACTTAGGAGTCCTAAAGTCTTTTGATACCGTTCAATTTTATCACGATACCGTCCCAAGGTATGATTCACTTCCATTCCCAGACGGTCTAAATAGGTATCCCGCATCTGGCAGAGTTCCTGATACGTAATCTTGGTTACAAATTCTCCTGCACGGGTCGGTGTTTCCGCACGACAATCTGCCACAAAATCCGCAATGGTCACATCCCGTTCGTGCCCTACCGCAGAAATCACCGGGGTTTCACATTCAAAGATGGCTTCTGCCACCATCCGCTCATTAAAGCACCATAAATCTTCCATGGAACCACCACCACGGCCCACAATAATCACATCCAAGTGACAGGAATCGAGATAGCGAATCGCCTTCACAATGGAGGTTGCCGCCTGTACTCCCTGCACCTGACAGGGCATCAGATAAAGCTGCACCAAAGGATTTCGGCTCTGCACCGTAGAAATAATATCCTTAATGGCTGCGCCTTCCGAACTGGTGGCAATTCCCACCCTGCGAATAAACTTAGGAAGGGGCTTTTTATAGGATGCATCAAACATCCCCATCTCTTCTAGTTCTTCCTTTAAGGCCAGGAAACGCTGATATAATTCTCCATCCCCGCTTCGGGTAATGGCAGAGGCAAGGATCTGATAATAACTGCCATCCTCATAGGTGGTAATATTTCCGGTAACCACAACCTTCTGGCCGGTTTCTAGCGGAAATTTTAATCCTTCCTTTCGCATTCTGGAAAACATCACGCCACGAATCTGAGCAGACTCATCCTTTAGGGTAAAGTAAAGATGCCCGCTGCGATGATCCGTAACCGTTCCAATTTCTCCTTCAATGCTAATATTATGCAGATAGGGATCCGTCGTAATTAAATTTTTCAGATAACTGCTTACCCGGGATACGGAATAAATATGATTCGCCACGATGTTCCCCCGTTCCTACACATTTGCATCAAAACTCACGGTGATTATTTGGCAAATGTAGCTAAAATACCGTTAATGAATGCGCCAGACTCATCTTGTCCGTACTTTTTCGCAAGTTCCACCGCTTCATTGATGGAAACTCCTGCCGGAATACTATCTTCAAAAAGGATTTCATAGATGGCCAGACGAAGGATCGTCAGTTCTACTCTACCGATTCGATCCAATTTCCAACCCTTGGCCTTTTCTTCGATGGCCTGATCAATTTGGGCCAAATGATGACGGGTATTCTCCACCTCATGGATGATAAACTGTGTCTCCGTCTCCTTAATTAAAGGCATGCGCTCTTCCACCAGTTCACGCTCAATCTCATCCAAATATAAGTCATTCTGCTCTACCAAATCTTCCTCTTCATGAAAGCAGGTACGGAATAACATTAAAAATGCGTGTTCTCTTTGTTCACTTCTTGTCATAATGATGAAATCCTTTCAATCTCAAAATAAAAAAGGGAATGTATCCCTACATTCCCTTAATTGCTCCGTATCCAATAAGTCCTAAAACCTATCAAATCCCATATTAAGGAATGGCCTAAGGGCGATTCCGTATATTTCAATGTACGAATTACTCATTAATATTCACGCCGGCAATACGAACATTCACACAAGAAACATCTAATCCGGTCATATTCTCCACCGAACTCTTTACCTTCTCCTGTACCAATGCGGATACCTTAGGAATACTATAACCATAATCCAGGATAATACCCACAGTAATCTTGCAATCCCCTGTATTATACTGAATGGAAACACCCTGAGAAAGGCTCTTAAATCCAAGCATGGTTACAATCTCTCTTGCTGCATTACCCTGCATTGCGAATACACCCTTAACTTCCATCGCAGCAACAGCGGCAATTGCCATAACAACTTCGTTGGATACCTTCACCGTACCAATTCCTGAAGTCTTCTGAATCACATAAGCGGACTGCTTAGTCTTCACAGGAGTTCCTGCCTTCGCAGTCTTCATAGTAGTCTGAGCCATTATTCATACCTCCATACATATGCCAGTCAACGGCCTATAATAATATTTATTATACCATGTCTAAGTCAACTTGGAAAGTTTTAATCTTCCCCATAGATTTTATTATACTGTTCATCCACCAGTTCCACCACAAATCCCTGATCCAAATCCGGGAATGCTTCCGTGATGGCTTTTTCCATGGCACTGGTGCGTACTAAATAGATTTCCGCTTCGTCCATGGCTGCATCGGACTGTTCTATGGAAAATCCATCCACAACCTCCCGACGAAGGTGCTGTTCTACAAATTCCTTCACTTGCCTCATCTGCTCTTCTTCTTTCGCAATTCCTTCCCGAATCTTAGAAAGGGAAAGGAAGGAATGAATTCCAATTCCTAAAAAGAGGAGTAAGACTCCATACAACACCGTATACTGTACCACGGCAGCCGGACCCTGAAAGGAAACAATCGATAAAACTCCCATCTGATTCGCAAGCACAAATACAAGTCCAAGGATGGCAAGCATGGTAAAGGTCCATCCACTGCCCTTATAATCCTCATAACGCTGACGCTGGGATACGAACTGTTGAATCCGCTTAGGCTGGTTTTCTTCCCCTTGCGTTTCAGAATCCTCTACATCCCCTGCAAGTTCTTTCGAAAGTTCTTTTCCTTCTTCCTCTGCTGCAAGCAATTCTTTGTATTTTTCTTCCTGCATTGCATCATATTCTTCTAGACTTTCCACTAATAATGTGCCACAATCCGCACATTCCTTTCGTCCATTAATATATTCCGAACGACATTTGGGACAAAATGACATCTTCCTACCTCGAATCTTTTATTTCCCATTCCCCATACAAATGTGTTAGAGTATATGGGATGAAGTTCCTTCCCCATATGGGGAAAACCCTGTATATTATACCAAATTTTAGTAAAAAGGAAAGAAGACTTTATGAAAATCACTTTCATCTGTGTAGGAAAAATCAAAGAAGCGTTCTATCGGGATGCCATCAAAGAATATGAAAAGCGCCTTTCCAAATACACCAAGTTCGAAATCATCGAAGTGGCGGATGAAAAGACTCCGGAGAATGCCAGTGATGTGGTAGTTTCCCAGATTTTAGAAAAAGAAGGGGAACGAATTCTAAGTAAGGTGCGGGAGCGATCCTTTGTCACCGTTCTTGCCATTCATGGTACCATGATGGACTCCGTGAAATTCTCCCGTTATATCGAAGAACATTCCATGACAAGCGGCGGAGATTTAACCTTTATTATTGGTGGTTCCTTAGGAACGAGTCCCAAAGTAAATCAAAGGGCCGATGCTCTCTTAAGTTTTTCCCCCATGACCTTCCCCCATCAGCTGATGCGCGTGGTATTATTAGAACAAATCTATCGGGCATATCGGATTAGCAACAACGAACCATATCATAAATAACATTTGCATGAAGGCATAGTAGAATTCTTGTAATCATAACCATCAAAAAAGGGTGTATGGAAAAACCATACACCCTCTTTTAATTCTCGTAAATTTTCATTCCTTGAAGATGATCTTACTTTAAGAAAATATACTTGCAGACAAAAAGAATTGCAAGCACATACATTAAAGGACTAATCTTCTTTTCCTTAGCCTTACCAGTACATACATTGATTGCTACGTAGGAGATAAAGCCCACTGCAATACCTTCGGAGATGCTATACATAAATGGCATACATGCGATGGTTAAGAAGGCTGGAATAGCCTCGGAAAAATCGTTAAAGTTAATCTTTAATACATTGCTCATCATCATGCATCCAACCACGACTAACGCCGGTGCGGTAGCAAAGGATGGAATTGCCATAAACAGTGGAGCTAAAAAGATTCCGGATAAAAAGAATAAGAAACCGGTTACAGCGGATGAAAGACCGGTTCTACCGCCCTCGGATACACCTGCAGAACTTTCTACGAAGGTGGTGGTGGTGGATGTACCAAGCACTGCACCTACGGAAGTTGCTAAAGCATCTGCAAGAAGTGCTCCACGGATTCTAGGAAGCTTTCCTTCCTCATCCAGCATATTGGCCTTGGAGGCAACGCCCATCAAGGTTCCTAAGGTATCAAAAATATCCACAAACAGGAAGGCAAAGATTACCATGATAAAATCCAGTGGCATAATGGAAGAAAAATCCGCCAAGAATACCTGACCTGCGGTCTGGGAAAGATTTCCAAGAACGAACCACTGATCAAAGGCTGGATATAAACTATACATACCAACTTCAGGATTTGGAACATAAATACCAATCAGCTGGCATAAAATTCCAAGTACATACGTGGAAAGAATACCGAAAAGAATTGCCCCCTTCACTTTCTTTACCAAAAAGACTGCTGTGAGGATGATGCCAATAAGAGCAAGTACTGCACCCACACCAATACTATTCACATTCTCGGTAAAATGCTGATAAGTAACAAAGGTAGAAGCATCAGAAACCACTAAATTGGCACCCTTACAACCGATAAATGCAATAAAAAGTCCGATACCACCGCTGACTGCATATTTTAAGGTCAGTGGAATTGCATTAAAGATTGCTTCACGTACATTGGTTAAGGACAGAATAATGAAGATAATACCTTCCACAAATACTGCCGCCAATGCAATTCGCCAATCCACGCCCATGCCGATACATACGGAGAATGCAAAATAAGCATTCAGTCCCATACCAGGAGCCAGAGCAAATGGATAATTAGCAAGAAGGGCCATACATAAACATCCAAAAAAGGATGCCAGGGCCGTTGCTGCTAGCACAGCACCGGAGTCCATTCCCGCTGCTGACAGGATTGATGGATTCACTGCAAGGATATAGGCCATGGTCATAAAGGTAGTCAGACCGGCAATCACCTCTGTCTTCACATCAGTCTTGTTTTCTTTGAGTTTAAAAAGCTTTTCTAACATCTTATCCTCCTAAGAAATTTATTATTTGAAGGGGATATTCCCCCGTCCAAATGCATTATTTAAATCCTTCTGAAAGTTGCTTTAAGCTTTCTTCTTCCTTACCGCGCTTAATGCCTCCGCCTTCGCCATGCTTTTTATTCGAGGCATTCTTCTTGGCTAAATCAGCACGTTGTTTTTCATTAACAATTTTTTCGAGTTTATGATTGGCTGCCTTAAATTCAATGGCATAAACCACTTTCCCATTCTCCACTTCCATTTTACGAACTAAAGTACCGCGAAGTACGATGGGTAGTTCATTATATTCAAAGGAAACTGCTGCGGGACGACCGATTTCTAAGGAGTCATTGGCACATACAAAGGCCACTCCATGAGCCGCAATATCCTTCACCGTTACATCAAAGGATTCTTCACTGGAATTGTATTTTCCAGGGACACCAAGAAAGCAACGAAAATCCCGACGGCGATTGTATTTACCGCCCTCTTTCGCGCAGATTAATTGATGGTACACACCGCCCTTGTATTTTACCAATTTGATTTCCACATCCGTAAAAAGCACCGGTGTCTCCCCTTCAAAAATCGCCACTACAGAAGAGTTTACGCCTTTAAAGCCAACGGTTTTCTCATCTTCTAAAATTGCTTCCACTAAGACGATCTCCTCATCCACTACAGCAATTGTCGTATGAAATATTAACTTTTGTCCTTCGCTGGAGGCTGTAATATCCACATTACTACCAACCTCTAATTCATTCAGCTTCAATGAAACTCCCCCCTTTAGGAATTATTCTTCCCAAAGATCCTGATGTTCCGGTTTGGAATCCCGCATCATCAGTTCTAATACCGCATCCTTAGCCGGGAAATTCTCCATCAGGATTCGATATACCATATTACAGATTGGAAGATCGATCCCATACTGGTCGGAAAGCTTCTTGGCAGCCTTGGCTGCATATACACCTTCCACCACCTGATTTACTTCCTTCATTGCCTCATCCGAAGTCTTTCCCTGACCGATCAAAATACCGGCACGACGATTTCTACTATGCATGGAAGCACAAGTTACAATTAAATCTCCCATACCGGTAAGACCGGTAAAGGTTTCCTTCTTACCGCCCATGGCAACACCAAGTCTTGTAATCTCAGCAATACCACGAGTAATTAAAGCAGCCTTGGTATTATCTCCATATCCAAGACCATCCGCCATACCAGCGCCTAGAGCGATCACATTCTTTAATGCGCCACCAAGCTCCATGCCCAGTAAATCCGGACTGGTATATACACGAAATACAGGAGAAGTAAAGATATTCTGCAGGTATTCCGCACTCTTACGGCTCTTTGCACCCACCACACAGGTGGTAGGAATTCCACGGCCCACTTCTTCTGCATGGCTTGGTCCGGAAAGAACCGCCACATCCGCCTGTGGAATTTCACTTTCAATGACATCCGTAAGGATCATTAAGGTATCATCCTCAATTCCCTTAGCCACACTCACAATCTTCTGATCCTTGGCAATCAGGGAAGAAAGACGCTTTGCAGTACTCCGAATATAAGGAGAAGCCACTGCAAAAATCAGCACATCCTGATTGGTACATACATCTTCATCCTCCGCGGTTAAGTGTAATTCCTTAGGAAAAGGAACTCCCTCCAGGCAACGCTTATTCTGTCCATCCGCCTTTAAGGTTTCAATCTCCGCAGGAAGTGCGGACCACATGGTCACTTCATGACCATTCTTACAACATAACAATGCCAAAGCCGTGCCCCAGGCACCTGCTCCGATCACACCAACACGAGCCATTCTACTGCTCCTCCTTCTTCTTCTGTCCAATCTTTCGTTCCGTACCATTCAGAAGTCGCTTAATATTCTCGCGATGACGGATGAAAGCCAAGGCGGAAATGATCAATGTAATTCCATAGGCTTCGTACAAATGTGCCTGATTCATTTCAAAAAGACCCATCTGACCAAATACAACAACCTGAATAAACCAAGCTGCCGCAAAGGTTAAGGAAGCTAAGGACACATATTTAAAGATAAATAAGGTTCCAAAAAAGAGACCAAAATTCAATACAAAAATCCAAAAACTCCAAGGCCATAACCATGGAATAAATAAAAAGGAAAGAACAATACCACTGGTGGCTGCAATTCCCTTACCGCCCTTAAAATTCATATAACATGGGAAATTATGACCTAGAATTACACCAAGTCCAGCATAGAACACATATAAAATCTCCATATCATGATGATTCTTTCCAAGTACGAAGGAAACTAATGCAACACAGACAATTACTTTGATTGCGTCGCCTGCATAGGTGATATAACCTGCTTTCTTACCTAAGGTTCGCATCATATTGGTGGTACCGGAATTACCGGATCCATACTCTCTGATGTCAATTCCATGGAGCTTACCATAGATAAATGCGGTCTGAAACAGACCAAAGAGATAACCAACTACTAAACACAAAACGCGTAACATTACTGTTCTTTTTCCTTTCTCTCACGAATTATAAAGTGAAGCGCGGTGCCTCGGAAACCGAAGGTATCACGAATCTTATTCTCAATATATCGAGTATATGAAAAATGCATTAATTCCTTGTCATTCACAAAGATTACAAAGGTCGGTGGCTTTACCGATACCTGGGTAATATAGTATAACTTTAAGCGCTTACCCTTATCCGTAGGTGGCTGCTGCATGGCAACGGCCTCTGTAAGAATTTCATTCAGTACACCGGTCTGAACTCTCATATTCTGGGATTCAATGACCACATCAATCAGTTCAAACATCTTATTCAGACGCTGTCCTGTAACGGCACTGACAAACATAATCTCTGCATAAGGCATAAAAGAAAGGGTTTCCTTAATCTTTTCCGTATGTTCATAAATGGTCTTATCATTCTTCTCAATAGCATCCCACTTATTAACCACAATAATACAACCCTTACCACGTTCATGAGCAATTCCTGCGATCTTGGCATCCTGCTCTGTTACACCTTCCGTTGCATCAATCACAATAAGAACAATGTCTGCACGTTCTACTGCAGTAACGGTACGAATAATACTATACCGCTCTAATTCTTCCTTAATTTTACTCTTTCTTCGGAGACCGGCCGTATCAATAAAGACATATTCCTTTCCGTTAAAGGTAACATCCGTATCGATGGCATCCCTTGTGGTACCGGCAATATCCGATACGATCACACGATTTTCTCCCGTAAGACGATTGATAATGGAGGACTTCCCCACATTAGGCTTACCAACAATGGCAACACGTGGTCGCTCATCCTCAGCCTGGTCTAATTGATCCGGATTAAAATTCTCTACAATAGCATCTAAAAGATCTCCAAGGCCCAGTCTGGAAGCAGCAGAAACAGGAAGTGGATCCCCAATTCCTAAATTATAGAATTCATAGATATCCGACATGAATTTGTCAAAATTATCTACCTTATTCACTGCTAAAACAACAGGTTTCTTGGATCTGCGAAGCATATCCGCAACCTTACCATCCGCATCCACAAGACCCTGACGCACATCCACAACAAATACGATCACATCCGCTGTATCAATGGCAATCTGTGCCTGTTCCCGCATCTGTGACAGAATAATATCCTTACTGTCCGGTTCAATACCACCGGTATCGATCATCGTAAAATTATAATTCAACCATTCCACATCAGCATAGATACGATCCCTGGTTACACCTGGGGTATCCTTAACAATCGAAATCTTATCACCTGCGAGTGTGTTAAAAAGCGTGGATTTTCCAACATTTGGGCGGCCTACAATGGCAACCACGGGCTTTCCCATATTCCTTCACTCCAATCATGGCATAATCATGCCTAGTTTTACATAAAAATACAATTTATATCTTATCCCAACATTTGCTTTTTGGCAATATCTTTTGTACAATGGTATCCATTATGAATTGCTTTTTTAAAGGAGTTTCATCATGAAAAAAATAATTGCCACCTCCCTATTGGGAGTTCTATTAACAACCCTCATCATCCCATGGGGACCACATACGGTAATGGCTACCGACACCGTTCCTTGTAATACCGTAGCCGTCTCCGACTTAGATGTAACCATTCAGGTTCCTTCTTCGTTATATTATTTAACCAGAAATGTTTCCGCGGGTAATGAAGCATTTGCAGTATTAAAGGAACTAGACGACTCTGCAAACGCCAATGATATGTTAAATTACTATATTGCTAACGACGTGTATGTGGACATCTTCCCGGAGGATTTACAATATGAGATTCTCGTACAGGGAAGTAAGATCCATTCCTCCGAAGAGGTCAAGGATTTTACCCAATTAGAGGAAACGGACTTTGCTCCTTATGTGGAACGAATGCGCAAGGAATATGAAGAAGCTGGCATTGATTGTGATTGCATCGTGTTAGACCGGAAGAATGAGCAGACATTTCTTGTTACTTCCACCCATTCCACGCTAAATAATACCAGTGTCTATGTGCTTCGTCTCTATACCGTGGTGAATGGTTACAATTATTACTATGTCCTGCAGAGTAACGGCAAGGAAATCGATGCCACCTTAGAAGGACTGCTTTATGACATCGCTAATTCTGCAGTTTATGAACCAGTGGAGGCAAGCATTACGGAATCCTCTCTTTTTATGGAATTATATGAAACCGTCATTGGATTTGGCCTTACCATCCTCATCCTTGGTGGAATTCTCTTTACACTAATTCATGCACAAAAGAAAGCGAAAAAGTAACTTAAAAAAGCGCCTGGGGGCGCTTTTTTTTTATTCCTGTAACATGAAGAAAGCGCACATTCCGCCCCTTCTTCCCCCACTCTTTCGATGGGAATGTAACACCGTACTATTACATGCGGTGCATAAATCCGGAAGGATAATCTTATGAAGCTCCATTCCCGCATGAAGAAAATTATACACACAGGCCTGTTGAAGATTTAATTGATATTTTCCAGGGGTTCCTCCCGGAAGGATGATCTTCTCCTGCTCTTCCTTCGAATAATGGGGTCTAAACTTCTCTGCCACATCCTCACTGACTTCATAACATTCCACACCAATGGATGGACCAATGGCTGCCACAAGGTCTTTCGGATCACAACCATAGGTGCTTTCCATCATTCGTACCGTATTGCCGCCAATATCGCCCACGGTACCCTTCCACCCCGAATGGGACAGGCCGATGACTCTTTTCTTTGGATCCACCACATATAAAGGCACACAGTCCGCATAGGAGGTCACTAAACATACTCCCGGCACATTGGTGATGATCCCGTCCACATCGTGAAAGGAACGCTCCTTTAAAATACCCATGCCAAGATGTTCCTTTCCCACCACCATCACATGATTGGTGTGGGTCTGATGGGAATATACCATTTGCTCAGGAAGAACTCCCATAGCCTCCCCCATGCGCCGAAAATTCTCCTGCACGCAGGAGGGATCATCCCCGATGGTAAAGGATAAATTCATGGGGCCAAAGGGGTACTTACTAACTCCCCCGAGCCTGGTGGAAAATGCATTACAAAGTCCCTCCATCCCATCCAGACGATCATAGGTAAGATAGCAAACCTCCCCCTTTTCATGGAGGGTGGTAGTCTTTATTCCTGGAATTTTTGTTAATGCTATGGTACTACACTGATTCATGGGTTAAACATCCTTCTGGTTTTATCATTTCTTACTACTTCAGATATACTTCTATGATTGGGATTTCTCCGACTGAGTTAAAATGCTTGTTTTAACAAGGTAATTTCATCCCCCAAGATTCCCACCACATCAAAGCGTATAGGAACTTGTTCCAAATGATGACTCATACAATACCATTCACTTACCCGGCGAATGATACTTTGTTTCTTTCCCGTAACCGCATCCCATGGAGTTCCCATGGAAGTGTTTTTACGATATTTTACTTCAATAAAGCATAGATAGGAACCATCCATGCCAATTAAATCGATTTCTCCAATACGACATCGAAAATTTTTCTCCAACATGTGGTATCCCTTAGTTTCCAAATAGTCCCAAGCCAGGGCTTCCTTCTCGCTTCCCACACTGCGTTTGTTCAAGTTCCATCCCCCTGTTTCTATAATTTGGACTTTAACTTGTCCATGGAATCCACAAAGACCAAAATTTCAGCCACGACTTTATATAATTCTGGTGGAATCATATCCCCGATTTCTAATCGGGACAGGGTATCCGCCAGCTTATCGTCCTGATACAGGGGAACATCCGACTCCTTGGCTTTTTCAATAATCTTATCCGCCAAGGCTCCCGTACCTGTGGCAACAATCTTAGGCGCTTCTTCCCCCGGATGATAGGCAAGAGCAATGGCCTGCTTTCGCTTTTCTTTTTCTTCTTGTACTTTTCCTTCCTGTACTTTCTTTTCTTCCATTGCATCCCCCTCCTTCCAAGCATCAACCTTCCCAGGGAAGTTATGATCTTTAGGCTTTCGTATCAAAAAGATAACGCTTTACTTCTAACACCGGATGATTGACATCCAAAAAATCCCTGGTAAAATCCACCGAAGCGGAGGTTTTGGCTTTTTCTTCTCCCGCTTTTTCCTGTAATACCACCTGGGGATGAAAATCATATCCCTTGGCATTTAACCGCTTGGTTAACTCCTCCATATGCGCTTCTAAAAAAATCAGGGATTCTTCGGAGTCCAGGCAAAAATTAGTGCTCACATGTGTTCTTTGAGCAAGTTTCACATAGATATCCATGGGACCAAGATGTTCCATATCCAGATGTAACAGTGCCGTTAACTCATCATCCTTCCCCAGTTTTTTATGCTTATTGGTATATACATATAGATCCCCCCGGGTGGTTCCATCCGTTAATTGGATTGGAATCTGCATATATGGCATGGCGGAATTTAAATCATTCATAAATTCTAAATTCTGTCGAACGGAAGCCATTCCCTTGGAGAAATTACTCTCCCCCAGTCCGCTCTGCTTTAATAAGGCTTCGGACTGAGCAGTCACTTCCATTAATTTCTTGTAAAAATCCTGCACTTCTTCCTTCTGATGCATATTCTCCGGCTTCATAAACAGGGTCTGCTGTAACTTATCCTGAAATAATTCCCCGAATTCTTTGGACTGCAATAATTTGGCTTGAAACTCTACGGGAAGGTCCGAAGACTGAAGGAGTTGCTTTACTAACTGTAATTTTTCATCCACTGTACCAGAAGCTTTCCCTAACGTTTCCATCATTTCCTTCGCCCGCTGTTGAAAGGCATCCGTAGAAAGGAAAGGATCTTCCGGGTCGGATTGCAGGTCCTTCATAAGACCATTTAAAATATCATTCATGGATTGTTTTAAATCCGGATTCTTTTCTAAGAGAGAGTCCATGAATTCCCCTCCCGTTACTTCCGGAGATAAAACCTGTAGTAAATTCCCCGTAAGTTCCTTGGCGAGCGTTCCTTGTTGACTCGCAGAAAGTTCTGTAAGAAGGGACTGAAAATCCTCATATAATCTTCCTAAAGTCCCCGTCATATCATGCTCATAGGAACGATATGCTTCCATCTGCATGAGATTATTCTGATTCACTGGTAATTCCAATTGAAATAGACGTAATAGATTTTCTAAATTCGCGTTAGGATATTCATTCCGAAGAGCACTCACCTGATGGAGAGTTTCTTTATCAATGGGAAGATTTAAATCCATCATGATCTTCACCATCATGATTTGATCCGGGGTGGAGGCAAGCCCCGCCTGGGATAATGCCTGATTCGCCACAATTCCCATCTGACCCACGGAGTCGAGAGGCTTTAAAGATAGAAGGGAATCATTCTTTGCCTGAATTAAGAAAGAGACAATATCTCCTTTTTGTAGATTGGCCATTCCCTCTTCTAAAAGAAGGGAGGCAGAAAGCATATTACCACTTCCAAGACGAATGGTAACCTGATTTTTACTGGCAGAGTCAATCTCCCCGGTAAAAATATCCCCCACAAGCATCTGCTTTAATTCATTCACCGCAGCTTGGGTGGCAGTATTCGCGGAATTGGTAGATGTGGCTGTGGTGCCAGACAAAACCCCTTCCGTCGAAGAAGGATTAAGCGAGGTATGTAATTGATTCATGATCTGATTGATCTGTAATCCTGCCATATGCCAAATCCCCTCCTTCCACGAAAACAGACTTTTGCCTTGTAGATCCCATCCAGACTACCTTCTAGAAGATGATTCCTTCATCTTCCTGCATTTTTTTCAAAAAACTTAACCGATGAATCGGTGTAATTCCATATTTGCGAATTCCTTCATAATGGGCATTCGAACCATACCCCTTATTCTTCTCCCATTCATAACCCGGGTAAAGTGTGGCATATTCCACCATCATTCGATCCCTGGTTACTTTCGCATAGATACTTGCCGCACCGATGGAGATGGATTTCGCATCCCCCTTAATGATGGGAACCTGTGGTATCTCCACTTGTGGAATGGTCACTGCATCATTTAATAATATATCGGGGGTTACGGAAAGATTCTTAATCGCCTGTCGCATGGCTTCATAGGTGGCCTGCAGGATATTGATCTCATCGATTCGTTTCGGAGACACCACTCCCACTGCAGCACTCACGGCCTCTTTGGCGATGACATCATACAGCTCTTCCCTCTTTTTTTCGCTTAATTTCTTCGAGTCATTAATATATAAAATCTTACAATCCTTGGGTAAAATCACCGCGCCTGCAACCACGGGGCCCGCTAGAGGACCACGTCCCACTTCATCGATTCCACAGATCAATTCACAATCCGGATACTGCTTCTCATAGGTCCATAAAAGAGCAATACGCTGCTTTTCCGCCTCCAAAGCCTCCATCTGTTTTTTCGCTTTTTTTATTAAATTCTGTACTCCTGCTCGTTCATCGAAGGCATAGGCCTCACAAAAAGCACCCAATTCTTCTTCCTTCGTATGCTCCAAGACTTCCTTAATTGCACTAATGGACTCGGCCATGACTCCATCCTTCTTTCCCTTACCATGGGGGTTACCCATTCCATGTAAGTATATTGGTTCGTCCCATCTATTCTAAGCAAATTTTTCCTAAGGCACCACTTCGAAACTCGTTCATCACGGTGGCAGCCGCCTTCTCAAAATCGTACTCCCCATCCTTGATTAAGAAATTACGATTCTTGGCAATGGCATAGAGAACTCTAGCTTCCTTCGTCTTACCAGGAAATACGCCCTCTGCAAGGTCCTCCTCCTGAAACTGATATCTTGCTTCTAATAAGCCTGGGTAACGTTCCATTAATAATCCAATAAAATCCATGGCAAGTTCCCCAATCTGTAAAATCTCATCATTCATGGAACCGATAAAGGCTAAATACTGTCCCACTTTCTGATCATCGAATTTTGGCCATAAAATACCCGGGGTATCCAGTAATTCCACATTCTTATTAAGTCGAATCCACTGCTTTCCCTTCGTTACTCCCGGCTTATTTCCCGTCTTTGCCACAGCCTTTCCTGCAAAGGAATTAATAAAGGTACTCTTTCCCACATTAGGAATTCCCACGATCATGGCACGAACCGGACGATTTACAATACCACGCTTCCGATCCCTCTCGAACTTCGCCTGACATACCTGATCAATGGCAGCACTGACATTCTTCATTCCATTCTTAGAACGGGAGTCTAATTTCACTGCATAAAAGCCCTTCTCTTCAAAGTACCGAAGATAGCGATTACTATCCTTTTCATCCACTAAATCCGCTTTGTTAATAATAATCAGACGGAACTTATTCTGTCCCAATTGATCGATATCTGGATTTCTACTTGCCAGGGGAATTCTTGCATCCACCAGTTCAATCACCAGATCGATTAACTTAATGTCCTCCTGCATCTGTCTTTTGGCCTTGGTCATATGGCCAGGATACCATTGATAATTCATGTATTCTCCTTTAATCTTACTTTACAATTCCAAAATGATCTAGAGGATGGATTCGAATCCATACCTTTCCTAAGATATTCTCCCGCTTCACATTGCCGATGGTATAAAAACGACTATCCTCACTATTATTACGATTATCTCCCAGAACAAAATATTCATTCTCCGCCAGGGTAATCACTTCACTGGCAAGACCCGGGGTAAGAATATAACGATCGGAAATATCATTCACAAGATCCATTCCATTCACCGTAATCTTACCATCCTGAATCTGAATCGTCTCCCCGGGAAGACCGATAATTCGCTTCACATATTCCTTTCCTTCATAGACCCCACTGGCCTTAAAAAGGATCAAATCATACCGCATGGGCTCATGAAAATGATAACTGGCCTTATTAATTAATACCACCTGTTCATTCACCAGAGTATCATTCATGGAATTACCCACGATGGTAAAACGCATTCCGAACATCAGCACAATAAAATATGCCAGCATTACAACGAAAAGCAGATCCATTACGAATTTCGTAAATAACTGTAATTTCACTCTCTCCTTATATGGCTTACGATAACGTCTCATGATGCATCCTCAATTCTAAAAATAAAAAAAGAGGACAAGCATGTGCTTGTCCTCCCAAATCTTTTAAGAAAAATTATTTTACTAATTCCTTAACCTTAGCAGCCTTACCAATACGGCCTCTTAAGTAGTTCAACTTAGCTCTACGAGCCTTACCAAGACGAACAACTTCAACCTTCTCTACGAGTGGGCTATGAAGTGGCCAGGTCTTCTCTACACCAATACCGTTGGATGACTTACGAACGGTGAAGGTTACTCTGGAGCTCTTACCCTGGATCTTAATAACAGTACCTTCGAATACCTGAATTCTCTGTCTGTTACCTTCCTTGATCAAACCGTGAACCTTAACAGTATCACCTACGTTGAACTGTGGAGCGTTTTCCTTTAACTGCTCCTTCTCTAATTCCTTAATAAATTCTGCGTTCATGATGAACCTCCTTAAAAATACAACGTCCTTACGGACTCACTCAATGGTTCAGATGTTCGTAACAACCTAAGTTCCCAGAGGACCATCCGTCTCACAAGGCAATACTTTATCATATTTGAAGGCTCATTGCAAGGCTTTTTACGATATTTTTCTTATAAAACAAGCATTAATATGTACTTTTTATCATACAACGATGGAATTTTATTCTGTCGCTGCATGAGTCAATTCTTCATAAATTCCACTATAACTATCCGATGAAGTATAATCCGAATCCCCTGTAAGATAGGTATCCAAAACAATTCTTGCACAATCCACAGCACTGTGATATCCCGTGTAACCATCCTCTAATAATACACAGATGGCAATCTGTGGATCTTCCACTGGAGCAAAACCAATAAACCAGGAATGATGGCTACCCGTATTATCATGCTCTGCAGAACCGGTCTTACCTGCCGCAGTATAATCATTGGTCTTTAAGGCAGTACCCGTTCCCTCAGTAATCACTGCAGTCATATACTCCGTCAATACGGATGCTTCTTCCTTGGTCATTAAGGTCTTGTACTTTTCTGAACTAAACTTCTTAATGGTACTTCCTGATGCATTCACGATGGCCTGCATAAGATATGGCTTCATTAATACACCATCATTGGCAATGGCAGCCGCCATCATGCAATTATGGATTGGAGTCATTAAGGTTTCACCCTGACCAAAAGCAGTCTGCATGGTTTCTTCCGTATCCGAAGATAATTTTAAAGTAAAACTACTTGGATTATATTCAATCTCTAAAGGAAGCTCCGAATTAAATAATAATTCATTACAGTGCTTTGCAAATAACTCCTTATCCAAGGATAGACCCATGGTGGCAAAGGCAGAGTTACAGGACTGTGCCAGGGCATCCTTTAAGGTTAAATGTCCATGAGCTTTCCCGTAGATACAATTCACCGTCACCCCTTCAAAACTCTTGCTACCATTACAATCATAGGTAAAATCCTCATAATCCTTATGCTGACGAATATATTCCAATAAGGTAAATACCTTAAAGGTGGATCCGGGAGGATATAATCCCTGGGTGGAACGATTCACTAATATACTGTCAAATTCCTCTTCATTCACCACGGTATCCCAGATTAATTCCAGGGTATTCGGATCATAATCCGGTTTGGAAACCATGGCAAGAATCTTTCCTGTGGAAGGCTCGATACATACAATGGATCCCTGATTATTTCCAAGGGCAGAATAGCAGGCTTTTTGTAGTCCTATATCTAACGTGGTTACCACACTATCCCCCTGATTTTTTAATCCATTCAAGTCATTTTGCACCTGATTAATGGGATTATCATTACTACTGATCAGATAGAAATTAGCTAATTTCTCAATACCACTCTTTCCCTTATAGGTAAAACCAATCACATGGGAAAACATATTGGCATAGGGATAGGTTCGATCCTCCGTTCCATCCGCCAAGGTAACCGTCTCGGCTAATACTGTGGTACCATCACTTGCTAAGATCGAACCACGTATGGTTTCCGATTCCATCACTTCAATACGCTTATTATAGGTATTATTCACCAGGATTTCCTTATCCTGGGTATTATAGTACACAAGATATCCAGCAAGAGAAAAGAATAATAACATGAAGAAATAGACCACCGCCATCATCTCCGAGTTCATCTTCTGCTTGGCCTTCTTCGCAGCCTCTTTCTTTTTCGCCTGCTTGGAAGCACGATTCGGATTATCAATGGTTGCAGCTTCTAAGGAATCATAGATTTTTAATTCATTCTCATCTAGTTCTGACACTTGATCACCTCTATTTATCCTGGGACTTCATACGATAGAGTCCCTGTATTACGGCAAAAAGTAATAATGTACTCCAAGCCGAACTACCACCATAACTAATCAATGGAAGGGTAACACCCGTCAGTGGAATGAATTTGATACCACCACCAATGGTTAAGAAAATCTGGAAACCATATGCGGTTGCTAATCCCACGGAAAGCAATCGATAAAATTTGCCCTGAGACTTCATTCCCACATCCATCATCAGTAAAAAGGTATTTAACATTAACAGAATAATTCCAACGCCAAAGATGATACCAAATTCTTCGCAGATTGCGGAGAACATAAAGTCCATCTCCACCATAGGAATTCGATATGGCATTCCCTGATACAGTCCTTCTCCAAACCAACCACCGGTACCGATGGCAAAGATGGACTGGGTAATCTGATATCCTTCCCCATCAATATAGGACCATGGATCCTGCCAGGTATATACACGGGTTCTCACATGGGCAAAAAGATGGTAGGCGGACATGGAAGCCACAACTCCCGCCATTCCTCCAAGGAAGATATATCCTGCCTTCTTGGTTGCCACATAAACCATTACCAGATATACCACAAAGTAAATCAAGGCACCACCAAGATCCTTGGAAATCACAAGAATCAGCACATGCACTGCTGCAAGTCCCGTGGTTAACACCACATTTCCAAACTTGGTGCTCCGATTAAACATGGCCGCAATAAAGAAAGCATATACAATTTTAATAAATTCACTAAACTGGAAGGTGATTCCAAAGATTTTAATGGAAAGATTCGCACCGTTTTGTGCCTGTCCTACTAAAAGAACTAATAATAACAGCACAATACCGATCACTCCATATAACCATGGAATATTTCTAAGTTTCTTATTCTTCTGCATAAATACAGGAACGATGAGGGTCAGATACATTCCAAGGAATACTAACACCGTCTGACGGATTCCCTCTTCCAGATTAATTCGGGAGATCATGATAAATCCGATCATAATCATCATACACATATTATTTAACAGAAGAAAATCCGCATTCTTATACACCAGATGAAAGATTACCAGATATAAAAACATGATAATCATTTGTGCCAGATATAACCAGATATAGGTAAAATCCTGACTGGAAATAAAAAGCAGTCCAAAGGCCAGAAAATGAAACAAAAACATGATCATATTCTGAAGAACGCATCGGTAGGAACGGTCCTCTTCATCTTGAATTGTAAATATACGATAAGACATCAACAGATATATGGCAAATAATGCCACAAATACATATCTTGAAACATCGATTAATACTTTAATCATTATTCTACTCCACGATAGAAATGCCCCTTAGTACTTTCATACCCCGAAACATCCACCTTCTTGCCTTGAGAAAGAAGGACTGCCCGGTTAAGGATTTCCTCGATTGTTTTAGTATGCTCCATGGATTGATGGAGTGTAAGATCTACGCGCCCCCGAAGGATTCCACAACTTCTTAAATCCTCCCCACATTCACACAGATCCGTAGGCAAAAAATTATAGATTATATTGTAACACCAACGGCAAAAATTCACAACTTGCATGGACTTTTGCTTCCGATCCCGAAGGTATAGAACACTCTGTTCCTTCTTTCCTTTCTGACAGGAAAGATTATTCTTCATAATGCACTGGGTGGAGATCATCATTGGCTGATAACCATATAAAACCACTTCTCCCCCAGCATTGTTCATGGAGCGAAGTTCCCCCATGGATAATTCCGGATCGATGGTATAAGGATAATTATGAAATACCCTCTTAGCTCGGTCATTCATATGATAGAGATTACTATCCAAGACCACGGATAATTTCTTTTTTCCCTCTTGTTTCTGAAGTTTTTGATAAAGAGCTAATTCTTCTAAATTACGAAGGCATAATCCATCCACAGAATCCCATAAAGTCTCTAAGGAATAGGAAGAACATAAGAACTTCTCATCCTTCCAACGAAGCACATGGGGAAGGGCAAGATAGATTTCACGCTTTCCTTCCTTGGCCTGTTGGATGCATGAAATACTCTCACGCACTTTCGTCTCATCCATAAAATCCAGATCCAGATAAATTCGTTCATATTCCGGATACTTTAATACCATGGAAAGGATCTTTGGATCCCCCACCTGTGCGGATAAACGAAGATGTTTGGTAGGTTCATCCTGTTCGCATGGTCCCACATGGTCGCATGGGCCTACATGTTCGGTTGGCCCTACATGGTCAACTTGGGCAGTAAGGTCAGCCGATTCGACACAGTTCGTACTGGTATGAGAATCCACAGACACCACACTTCTTCGAATTGTCAATGCCTGCTCCATGGAAGAAACCAGTTCTCTTCGCATCTGATTGAGTGCTCCCACAGGAACAAAGACATTCTCTCCCACCGTAAGAAATATGGTATCACAGGAAAACATGGTGGTACCGA
>JAILGS010000069.1 GCA_024696615.1 Lachnospiraceae bacterium | reverse complement strand
GAACAGGGAAGTCCTAAGGTAGAAAAGGCTTTGGATGGAAAGGAAGCATTCCTTGTATTAAAGGAATTATTGGAAGAAAGTCGTGCTGCCAATAAGGCGGAAGCTTCCAGCGTGAAGGCTAATTTTGAAGCCGTCTTTTCTTTCTTAGAGGAAGTATTTGGAGATGGTCAGGAGATGTTAATTTTAGTAACGGAACTTACCACCAATCCTTATACTGCCAATTTTATTGGCAAATATGGTTGTGAGGCTTATTTTAAGCATAATAAAGATTTGCTCTTTAGCGAACGACAGAAAGAAATTATGAATGCTCTTAAAGACTTGTCCTTATCATGATTTTAGGTTTTCAATTGGGATAATTCATAGTATAATAGTGCAGTATGTAGGAGGACGGATCATGTATATTCGAAAAGCAGAGAGCAGAGAACTTACCAAGATTATGGGTGTATATAAGATTGCTCGGAATTTCATGGTGAAGCACGGAAATCCCGGACAATGGGGACCGAATGATCCAAGTCAGGCTTTAATCGATTCATTTTTACACAAGGAGCAGGTGTATGTGGTATGTGTTGGAATGGATATTAAGGCGGTATTTGTATTAAGCGACGGCGGCGAACCAGCCTTTGATACCTTGATCGATGGCAATTGGGTGAATAATGCTCCTTATCGAATTATACATTGGGTGGCAAGCGATGGTACGGAGCATGGAATTATGCGATTTATTACGGACTATGCCAAGGACAAATGTGATAATCTCCGGATTGCTACCCATGAAAAGAATCTTCCCATGCGTCATAAGCTGGCTACCTGCGGTTTTAAGAATTGTGGTACCATGAGATTAGAATCAGGCGCAGCGCGCATGGCATTCATGTGGAGTCGCTCCATGAATTAGGACCTAAGTCCACAGAATATGAAAGAGCCATAGCGCAGCGAGAAATAAAACATTTGCAATGGTGAAGGATACCATGTAATGGTCCTTGTAATGGTGGGATGTCTTGTAGCCCGTGTAGAAGCGGTAGCTAATGAGGCTTGCCATGGAGGCGATGATGGTTCCTAAGCCACCGAGGTTCGTTCCCACAAGGAGCCCGGTTCCATCCGTAGTGAAGGTGGATAGGAGCATGGCGGCAGGAACATTGCTGATGATCTGGGAGGAGAGAATCGCCGTGAGTACTACCTGGTTGGAAAGAAAGACTTCCATCTGTGCGATGACTGCAGGGATTTTCCCGAGATTTCCCGTAAGAATAAAGAAGAATACAAATGTTACCAATAAATTATAATCCACTCCCAGGAACGCATATCGGTCCATGAGGAGCATGGTAACAAGAACAATGCCAAGCATAATTCGGTAATCCAGGATTCTTGCCACAGTAAGCAGGGCAAGGAGGAAGAGAATTAGGCACAGGAGCAGTTTTAGAGTGCTTTTTTTAGAGGAAGCGCTCTTTTTTGTACCCTGCGTGGCTGCAGTGTCTACAGTGCCTGCCGTGTCTACAGTGCCCGCAGCATCTATAGTGCCTGCCGTGTCTGCCTTGGTCGTCGTGGCTGCACGATCCATGAAGCTTGAATTTTCATGATCCGTATGACATAAAAACCATCCGCTAAGCATTAATAAAATCAAGGACACGAGGGAATATGGGGCCATGAGGGCCAAAAACGCTCCCAAGGAAATCTGATAGTGGGAATAAAGATAGAGATTTTGTGGATTTCCAATGGGGGTGAGCATACTTCCTAAATTAGCGGCGATGGTCACAAGAATGATGGTTCGTGACATGAGGCGTAAGTCCTCGTAGCCTGCAAGTACTAACAGGGTAAATGGGACCAGTGTTACTAAGGTCACATCATTGGTAAGCACCATGCTTAAGAGGAAGGCCAGAAGGATTAACAGGATGGATAAGCCGCGGGCGGAGTGAACTTTGCCGCAGAGGGTTTTGGTTAATCGAAGAAATACCCCCAAGCGTACTAACTCGGATACCAAAAGCATTAGGGCAAGAAGGATGCCAAGTACGTGAAAATTAATATAGTCCACATAGGCAAAACTTGGTGGTACAAAAAAGCAGGAAATTGCTGCAAGCAGTCCTGCAATAACAAGAACCATATTGGATTGAATCCATGTTAGGATTGATTTCATGGGAAGTACCAACTTTCTCGGAAAAATTTATGGGTGCAATCGAAGAAACTCCTGCATTATACTAGCACTTTTTCTTAGAAAATGAAATCAAAATCATTCCCGTATGCATGGATTTTTGGTATAATAAGAATATATGGCCTGTATGCGATTGGTCTTCCAATGAACGGGCCAGTCTTACATGAAATAAGAACTGTACGAACGTGAAATAATCTTGGATTCGATGAACGAATAGAAATGAGGCACCCATGAGCAAAATCGACGATGAAATTTTACGACAGAAAGCGTATTTAGAACAGCATGGTTTAACCTATCATGCCTATATTAAAAATTTACTGAAGGACATTCAGGAAGATATTGCGAATACGGAATATGTTCGCTATAGTCATATCTACGAATCCCACGGGGAAGCGGCTTTTTATAAAACGGTGGATGGGGATATGAAGGATTTAGCACAGAATCTTTTATATGCGTTTAATGCCAATGATCAAGTGGAGGCAAGACATTTGCTCTCTAGCTATATCCATGGATTCGGCGGGGATTTTAATACCTCCAGTCTTCATCTGTTGGTGGCCAAGACCATGAATGAGCGGCTTGAACACTACGTGCTGGAATTCGAATTAAAAGAGTCCATCAAAAAAGCATTCCCTGAATTTTTCCTAGGATTTTATTATCATATGACGGCAACCATCCTCGAAGACTCTTCGTTGCAGGATAGTGATGCTGTGCGTACGCCCCTGTCCAAATGTATGGACTCCATCACACAGTACGAGGAAGCATATGGAAAGGATCATATCTGGTTTTTATGGAATTGCAAGTGTGAGATGCTTTCCGGAAAAATTTATCGGGTGATGGGAACTCCGGAAGATATTGTGCATGCCATTATTACCTATCGCAACTGCATTGAGCTGTTGACGAAGGAAAATGAGGATCACAAAGATGTGGAACTGACCATTCTGGAGATGGACTGCAGAACCCGTCTTTCCGAGGCCATGCGTCAGAAGAATGATGTGATGTTGATTGCAGGTGCAGCCACGGATTGTCGAATCATGCTGGATTTATGTTCCTTCCTTCCAGAGGAATTGAAATTCATGAAGGAAGCAGAAGGATATCTGGAATTATCCCATTGCTATATGGAAGAAAAGCAGCAATTAAGCGGCGTGGAATGTGTTGCTACGGCAGAAAAGGCGCTGTTTAGCTGCATGAGTTTCCTGCCAATCCGAAAGAATACCAGTCTGGTACTGTTATGGAATGAGTGCATTCTCAATTACGTGGAGATGCGCTATCAGAACGAAAGTATCGAAGAACGGGCGAAGGATACCACTTTGCTGGAGTTGATTTTATGGTGCGAAGAGATGGCTCATACCCTGGATGAAAACATGCATTATTGGAAAACGGGCAAATTTTTAGCGGATAGCTACCGTCTGCATGCCTTAGTACTTAGCTTCCTTAACGATCAAAAGCATTCCGAAAAGGACTCCAAGCACTATTTTGATTTGGCTTGTGATCGGTATTATGATCTGTTGGCTCAGCATCATAGTCCGGAATGTGCCTATGATTATGTGAATTGTCTGATGCAGGAGAATGTATATTCTAATGCGGAAAAGATTGAAGAAATCTTTAAGAAATACCTTCTTCCTACTAAGAATCCCAAATACCTCAACCGTTATGACCGCTTCAAGTCCATTACGGATGATGGTAAGAAGGACAGTTTTTAACTCAGTCGGAATTTGTCTGCTGAAGCAGACCCGAATCCGGCGTGCAAGACTCGCGAGCGAGTCTTGACAATGTTTATGGGCTTTTGATTGTATAGAAAGAATATAAAGAGAATGTAAAGAGAATGTAAAGAAAGAGGACGTGTGTGTATGAAAGAAGAACAGAAGGTTGTAACAACTCCGAGTCTGACGGTGAATCAGTTGGATCAGACCGAGAAGAATCGCAATCAGGTGATTGTGCGAACCAGTGTTATTGGTATTGTAGCCAATGTGTTTTTAGTAATTTTTAAGGCCATGATTGGTGTTTTATCCAATTCCATTGCAGTAATTTTGGATGCGGTGAATAACTTAGCGGATGCGCTTGGTTCTATTATTACCATTATTGGTACCAAGCTTGCAGGAAAGCGCCCGGATCAAAAGCATCCATTTGGTTATGGTCGAATTGAGTACTTAAGTGCTATGGTGCTTTCCGCCATTGTGCTTTATGCAGGTGTTACTTCCCTGATTGAATCCATTAAGAAGATCATTCATCCAGAAACTCCGGATTATTCCATGGTATCTTTAATTATTATTGCGGTTGCCGTGGTTGTTAAATTAGTCCTGGGACAGTATGTGAAGAAGACGGGAGAGAAGGTGAATTCCAATGCGCTGATTGCTTCCGGAACGGAAGCTGGCTTTGATGCCATCGTATCCGCTTCCGTATTAGCTTGTGCGATTTTTTATATGTTCACCAAGGTTTCCTTAGAAGCATATATTGGTGTAATAATCTCCATCCTGATTGCCAAGTCCGGTTTAGAAATTCTGATTGAAACCATTAATGAACTTCTTGGACAGCGTGCGGATGCAGAACTTGCCAAGTCCGTAAAGCGTGCAATTCTTGCTGATCCAGAGGTTCGTGGTGCTTATGATTTAATCTTTAATAACTACGGCCCGGAACATGATTATGCTTCCGTTCACATCGAACTTCCAGATACCATGACGGTTAAGGAAGTTGATGAGATTACCAGAAGAATCTCTCAGAAGGTATATTGTGAGACGGGAGTGGTATTAACTGCAGTAAGTATTTACTCCTATAATACCAAGAATCCAAAGATCATCGAGATGCGTGATCATATTTTCCGTACCGTACTTGCTCATGATTATGCTCTTCAGGTACATGGCTTCTATGTAGAAGAAGAAATCAAGGTAGTTCGCTTGGATGTGGTATTAACCTTTGATGTGGAACCACAGGAAACCATGGGCTGTTTACGAGAAGAATTAAAGGGAATCTATCCAGAGTACGAGTTTTATCTTACTCCGGATATTGATGTGACGGATCTGTAGGATGAAACTGGATGCAGATCTTATGATACATTTGCAGGGTGCAAGAGTTCTTTGAATGAATTACAAAAACGGATTCTAGATCATTCTAGAATCCGTTTTTTATATGGGCTGAATGTTGTAATCCCTCATCGGATGGTTACACAAGATGCGCATCATAATAGTCCTTGATGGCCTGTAGGATTGCACGGTCCCGTTCATTAAAGTCTTCCTGCTCATCGCTTCGATCGAAGAAATCTTCAAAGAGGGAGCGTGGATCATCCACGTAGGCGATATTATCAATCGGTCCTGGTTCCACCATGGCCATGAGGATTTCTGCTACCTGACGATATTCCTTGGTGGTAATTGGATTTTTCACTAATTCTCGAATGGAAGTCTTCTCATAGGTATTGATTGCGCTATAGCCGGGAAGAATGGTATTATGAACGCCTTCGGCCATGAGCCAGGCGCGAATTTCGCCACCATCCACCTCTAATAATTCGATGCCAAAGATTCGGCCCCATCCATCCACTTC
>JAILGS010000058.1 GCA_024696615.1 Lachnospiraceae bacterium | reverse complement strand
GTGCTATACTGAATGAAAATAAGGTTACTAAATTGTTGGGAGGGAGCAAATGTTAAAAGACGGTAAGATTTGGATCGCAAATACTGAAAATGGTGAGAATGTATTTCTTTTGCCAAGGATGGCCAACAGACACGGCCTTGTGGCAGGAGCAACAGGTACCGGTAAGACCATAACTCTTAAGGTTTTGGCAGAGTCCTTCAGTGACATGGGGGTTCCGGTATTTCTTGCGGATGTAAAGGGAGATCTGTCAGGAATGGTACAGGAGGGCAGGGACTCTGAGGATATGCAAAAGCGCATCCAAAAGTTCGGTCTGGCAGAGGCCGGTTTTGAGTACAAGAGATATCCCGCAACCTTCTGGGATGTTTTTGGAAAAGAGGGTATTCCCCTTCGTACTACTGTTTCTGAGATGGGACCACTCCTTCTTGGAAGAGTACTGGGTCTTAATGACCTTCAGAAGGATATTCTCACAATTGCATTTAAGATCGCAGACGATCAGGGACTTCTTTTGGTTGATACCAAAGACCTTAAGGCGCTCCTTAACTATATTTCCGAGAACAGGAACGAGTTTGCAGCTACCTACGGAAATGTAAGTCCTGTTTCTGTGGCTGCCATTGTAAGATCCATTGTGGCTCTGGAAATGGCCGGAGGAGAGCAGTTCTTCTTTGAGCCTGCTCTTGATATCAAGGACTGGTTCAAAACAGATTCTGAAGGAAAGGGAATGATAAACATTCTTGATTCCACCAGTCTTATCAATAACGGAATGCTTTATTCAACCTTCCTTCTCTGGATGATGTCTGAGCTCTTTGAGACTCTTCCCGAGGTGGGAGATCCTGAAAAGCCCAAGATGGTATTCTTCTTTGATGAAGCACATCTTCTGTTTAAGGATGCACCAAAGACTTTACTGACCAAGATTGAACAGGTGGTAAAATTAATCCGTTCCAAGGGTGTG
Source organism: Lachnospiraceae bacterium (assembly GCA_024696615.1). Taxonomy (GTDB): domain Bacteria; phylum Bacillota; class Clostridia; order Lachnospirales; family Lachnospiraceae; genus MGBC120314. The sequence continues at coordinate 19,713 of JAILGS010000058.1, read as the reverse complement.
GGTATTTACTTTATTACCCAGTCTCCGAAGGATATTCCGGATGGCGTGTTAGCACAGCTTGGTAATAAGATTCAGCATGCGCTTCGTGCCTATACTCCTGCGGAGCAGAAAGCAGTGAAGGCGGCAGCAGGAAGTTACCGTGAGAATCCTGCTTTTGATACCTATGAGACCATTATGAATCTTGCCAAGGGAGATGCCTTAGTATCCGTATTGGATGAGGAAGGTGTTCCTACCATGGTGGAGATTGCTACAATTCTTCCACCACAGTCCCAGATGGGTACCATTGATGAGGATGCAAGGGATAGAGAAGTAAAGTCCAACCTCTTATATAGTCGTTATCAGGATAGTTTTGATCGGGATTCTGCTTATGAATTCTTACAGCGAATGGCTTTAGAAGAAGCTAGAAGTGAGGAAGAGGCAAGACTTCAGTTGGAGAAGGAAAAGGCAGAAGCCAAGGCGAAAGCAGAAGCAGAAAAGGCAGAGGCGAAGGCTGAGGCAGCGGCTGCCAAGGCAGCAGAGAAAGAAGCTCTTGCGAAAGCTAAGGCAGAAGCCAAGGAAGCGGAAGCGAAAAAGAAGAAGGCTTCAAAATTCGGTAAGTCCGTTTCAAGTGCCATCGGTACCACCGTTGGCCGTGAAGTGGGTGGCAATTTAGGCAAGACCTTCGGTGGTTCTTTTGGTAAAAAATTAGGAGCCAATGTTGGCTCCGCATTAGGTCGAGGAATTCTTGGAACCTTCTTTAAATAAGAAGGTCCCAATCCTTCTGGATTTCATGGATTATGCCTGATGTTCTAAGGCGGCCTTGATCAGTCCGGCAAAAAGTGGATGTGGTTCATCCGGACGGGATTTGAATTCCGGATGTGCCTGGGTGGCAATAAAGTATGGATGTTCGGCAAGTTCGATCATCTCTACGATATGGCCATCCGGGGAGAGGCCGCATAAAGTTAATCCATGGGAGGTTAAAACCTCTCGGTAATCATTGTTGACTTCATAACGATGACGGTGGCGTTCCGTAATGGAGGTTGTTCCATAGAGGGAAGCTGCCAGGGTATTCTCCTTTAAGGTGCATGGATAGGCACCAAGACGAAGAGTTCCACCTAGATTTTCTACATCCTTCTGATCTGGAAGGAGCGCAATCACCTGATGAGGTGCTTTCTCATCCAATTCCATGGAAGTTGCGTCTGTAATTCCACACACATGTCTGGCAAATTCAATAATAGCAAGCTGCATTCCAAGACAGATGCCAAGGAATGGGATTTTTTTCGTTCTCGCATATTCAATGGCGAGAAGCTTTCCCTCAATACCACGGGTTCCAAAACCACCGGGAACTAAAATTCCATCCGCATGGGCTAAGCGGCCCGTAATAGTATCCGGTGTTAAGGTTTCTGAATCCACCCAGTCAATCTCCACTTCGGAATGATTGGCGATACCACCATGGCGCAGGGATTCTGCTACGGAAAGATAGGCATCATGCAGTTCCACATATTTTCCCACCAAGGCAATGGTGACATGATGCTTTGGATGCTGGAAGACCTCCACTAAATGTTTCCACTTGTCAAGATCCGGCTCGGGGCATGGAATATCCAGGCATTCACAAGCGGCCTTAGCAAGGTGTTCTTCTTCTAACATTAAAGGTACGGCATAGAGGGACTCTGCATCCAGATTCTGCAGCACATGATTTTTTTTCACATTACAGAAGAGGGCAATCTTTTCTTTCATATGATCATCCACTGGATAATCGGAGCGGCATACGATAATATCCGGCCACAGTCCCATACTTTGTAAGGATTTTACACTCATCTGAGTTGGCTTGGTCTTCATTTCCCCAGAAGCTTTTAAGTAAGGAATCAGTGTCACATGGATAATGATGGCATTATTTCGTCCCACTTCTGCCTGGAACTGTCGAATCGCCTCCAAGAAAGGCTGACTTTCAATATCTCCCACCGTACCACCAATCTCGATGATGGAGATGGTATCCTTGCTCGTATCACTAACAGGGTCTTTTTGGTAAATATGGGATTTGATTTCATTGGTGATATGGGGAATGACCTGCACGGTTCCACCATGGTAGTCCCCGTGACGTTCCTTATTTAATACGCTCCAATAAATCTTACCCGTGGTTACATTGGAGTTGGAATTTAGATTTTCATTGATGAATCGCTCATAATGTCCTAAATCCAGATCCGTCTCCGTACCATCCTCCGTTACAAAGACTTCTCCATGCTGAATCGGATTCATGGTACCGGGATCCACATTGATATAGGGATCAAATTTCTGCATGGTCACATGATATCCTCTGGCCTTTAATAGACGGCCCAGGGAAGCGGCAGTGATGCCCTTACCAAGACCCGAGACCACTCCACCAGTTACAAATACGTACTTTACCATCGTTCTTCCTCCTACCCTTTGTATGAAGACGATTGCCATGAGAATTTTCCAGCGTAATGACCCTTGTGGCATAAAAAAAGGGGCATCAAAGAAGCCCGTCGTGCAGGCTCTTTGACACCCTTGTCATTGCAAATCATCTTCTATTGTATTCATTATTTATATGTGTACTCAATTACTTTGAAAGTTTAGCACCATCTTTTTTTCATGTAAACCCCCAATCATGTTTTTTTTGAATACGAGGGGGGAGAAGGGTGAAAAGTTTATCATGCATTTTCTCGAAATCATTGAATTTTTTAATGCGAAGGAGGGTGGTTTGTGATACAATAATTCAGTATTTTTTTCTATATAATCCATTCATAAGTCATATATGAAATCTTAGAATTAGGAAAGGGCAAATCAATATGAAGATCGGTTTTGATAATCAGAAGTATTTGAATATGCAGTCAGAGCATATTTTAAAGCGTATTGGTCAGTTTGGTGACAAACTGTATCTGGAATTTGGCGGAAAGTTATATGATGACTATCACGCCTCCCGTGTCTTACCAGGATTTGCTCCCGATAGTAAGCTTCAGATGCTGTTAAAATTAAAGGAGCAGGCAGAGATTGTCATCTCCATTAATGCAGCGGATATTGAGCGCAATAAAGTGCGTCATGACTATGGAATTACCTATGATCAGGATGTACTTCGTCTTATTAATGTGTATCGTGAGAAGGAACTGTATGTGAGCAGCGTGGTCATTACCCGCTATGCAGGACAGCGTTCCTCCGATTTATTCCAGGAAAAATTAGAGGCCATCGGTATTAAGGTATATCATCATTATAGTATTGATGGATATCCTAATAATGTGTCACATATTGTAAGTGAAGATGGTTATGGTAAGAATGAGTATGTAGAGACCACACGGCCTCTTGTCATTGTTACTGCACCGGGTCCTGGTAGCGGTAAGATGGCTACCTGTCTTTCCCAGTTATATCATGAGAATAAGCGTGGAGTGAAGGCGGGTTATGCGAAGTTTGAGACCTTCCCAATCTGGAATCTTGCATTAAAGCATCCAGTGAACATTGCTTATGAAGCAGCTACTGCGGATTTAAATGATGTGAATATGATCGACCCATTCCATCTTGACGCATATGGCATAACCACCGTGAATTATAATCGTGATATTGAAATATTCCCTGTGGTTTCCGCCATGTTTGAAGCCATCTATGGGGAGTGTCCATATAAGTCCCCAACGGATATGGGTGTGAATATGGCCGGAAATTGTATTGTGGATGATGAAGCCTGTCAGGAAGCTTCCCGTCAGGAAATCATTCGTCGTTATTTCCAGTCCAAGCTTCGTTATGTGCATGATGAGGCCACCAAGGATGAAGTATATAAGCAGGAATTATTATTAAATCAGGCGAAGATCACCGAAAATGATCGTAAGGTGGTTCCGGCAGCCAGAGCTATTGCCCAGAAGAATGGTTCTCCTGCGGCAGCCTTCGAACTTGCGGATGGTACCATTGTTACCGGTAAGACCACGGATCTTCTTGGTGCTTCTGCGGCAGCTTTATTAAATGCCATTAAGGTACTGGGCGGAATCGATGATTCTGTGGAATTGATTTCCCATCAGTTCATTCAGCCAATTCAGGGATTAAAGACCAAGTACTTAGGTAGTAAGAATCCTCGTCTGCATACGGATGAAGTATTGATAGCTCTTTCCACTTATGCATCAACGGATGAGAATGCAAGAATTGCCTTGGAGCAGCTTCCAAAGCTTGCTGGATGCCAATTCCACTGTACTGTAATTCTTTCTTCCGTGGATAAGGATACCTTTAAGCGATTGGGCGTACAGATTACCAATGATGCGGTATATGAGCGCCATGACAATAATCTCTAATCCATAGAACGAAAGAAATGATAAGAACGAACAAGAAGGCATAAGAAATAACAAGAAATAACAAGAAAGGACTCATCCCGCGGGATGAGTCCTTTTATGATTCTATTCCATTATGATTCTATTTCATTCTGCTTCGGATCCGTTATGCTTCGGATCCTTCTGTATTGGCTGGATCTTAAGACTGGATAATGCGATCTTCATTTCCCGCTTTGGCATTACCATGAAGCACGAATTTTAACAGGGCATCGTTGGTTATGGAAAGCTTACAACCCACCAAAAGCCCTTTCGGAGTCTGTTGCATGCGCACAATCACACCACCGGTATGAAAGGATTGTTCGGAAGCAGTAAAATCCAAGTGAACTAACTGTCCAACGCTTAATCCAGCGGTTGGATTAAAGAGAACAGCCATACCGGAGATACTTAGATCTTGTAAAATCACAGGGTATTTTGTCTTCTCAATACCAATCGTTGCAATGGCAGGAACATCCAAGGTCAGTCTTGCCGCAGCCCGTCGTTCCATCGGTGCAGGATTCATGGCCGAATAGAAGAGATGAAAACGCTGCCCGGAACTAAATTGAATCAGACGGCAATGAATATCCGTCCAATAGTAGGACTCCTGATCAATAACTGCAGAGGCAATATATTGAATCTCACTGGAATTCGGAAATCCCACGGCTTTTCCGCCGCTAATGATGGCCTTGGTTACCACAAAGGAATAACCCTGCTCCATATAAGGAACAAATGCACGCTGCAGAGCAGGATCTCGTAGCTCAATCACAGTGGTTTCCAAATCCATCTGTTTCTTTCCCTGTTTGATTGTAATAGTGAGTTTCGTGTTATTTTTAATCTGATTTATTCTCATAAGCATGTCCCCACTTTTCTTCCGTAGAATATATTGTATAAAGATTTGTGCAAGGTGTCAATTTATTTATAAAAAATTAGCACTCACCATTGACGAGTGCTAACAATAGTGCTAAGATGTGTCTAGATGAGGAGGAATTAAGGTTACGAATCGCGTAACCATGGTAATTTCGCAGTAAGGAGGCGATATTATGAATATTCAGAAATTTACACAAAAATCCATGGAAGCAACCCAGAACTGTCAGAAGATCGCAGGGGATTATGGCAATCAGCAGATTGATGAGGAGCATCTGTTATATAGCCTGTTGACCATGGAAGACAGTTTAATTAAGCAGTTGGTGGAGAAGATGGGAATCCAGCCGGAACTCCTTGTGGATGAAGTGGAGCGAGCGATTGGAAAACTTCCGAAAGTTTCCGGCGGTCAGCAGTACATCTCCCAGGATTTAAACCGGGTGTTAACCAGTGCGGAAGATGAAAGTAAGGCCATGGGGGATTCTTATATCTCCGTGGAACACCTGTTTTTAAGCCTATTAAAGTATGCCAATGCATCCTTAAAAGCCATCTTTAAGCAAATGGGCATCAATCGGGAGAAGTTTTTAGTAGCCCTATCTAGCGTACGTGGCAATCAGACGGTGAATACGGATAATCCGGAAGCCACCTATGATACCCTAAAGAAGTATGGTACGGATTTAGTGGAAAAAGCCAGAAGCCAGAAGCTGGACCCAGTCATTGGTAGGGATAGTGAAATCCGGAATGTGATCCGTATTCTTTCCCGTAAGACCAAGAATAACCCCGTGTTAATCGGCGAACCAGGTGTTGGTAAAACGGCAGTGGTAGAAGGATTGGCACAGCGTATTGTCCATGGGGATGTTCCAGAAGGATTAAAGGATAAGAAGCTTTTCGCCCTGGACCTTGGAGCTTTAGTAGCCGGTGCCAAATACCGGGGAGAATTTGAAGAGCGATTAAAAGCAGTATTGGATGAGATTAAGAAATCCAATGGGGAGATTATTCTCTTTATCGATGAAATTCACACCATCGTGGGAGCAGGAAATTCCGAAGGCTCTATGGATGCTGGCAATATGTTAAAGCCAATGCTTGCAAGAGGTGAACTTCACTGTATCGGTGCCACCACCCTGGATGAACATCGTAAATACATCGAAAAAGATCCTGCCCTAGAGCGACGTTTCCAGCCAGTGATGGTGGATGAGCCTACGGTGGAGGATACGATTTCGATTCTTCGTGGATTAAAGGATCGTTATGAGGTTTATCATGGAGTTAAGATTACGGATGGTGCCTTAGTGACTGCAGCCACCCTGTCCCATCGTTATATTTCCGATCGATTCCTTCCAGATAAGGCCATTGATCTTGTGGATGAAGCCTGTGCTTTAATTAAGACGGAACTTGATTCCCTTCCTGCAGAACTGGATGAACAGCAGCGAAAAATCATGCAGTTAGAGATTGAAGAGGCTGCCTTAAAGAAGGAAGAAGATCATCTAAGTAAGGAACGTTTAGAGAATCTACAGGCAGAATTAGCGCAGTTAAAAGAAGAATTTCAGAATGCTAAGGCACAGTGGGATAATGAAAAGTCCGCCATTGACCGTGTCAGCCAGATCCGAGAACAGATGGAAGAAATTCGTAATCAGATTTCCATAGCAAAGCAAAAGTATGATCTTAATAAGGCAGCAGAATTACAATATGGAAAACTTCCGGAATTGGAACGCAAGTTAGAAGAAGAAGAGGAGAAGGTGAAGAACAAAAAACTTTCTTTGGTGCGTGAAGCAGTTACAGAGGAAGAGATTGCCCGCATCATCTCCCGCTGGACGGGTATTCCAGTGACCAAGTTAAATGAGTCCGAACGGAATAAGACCCTGCACTTGGAGGAAGAACTGCATAAGCGTGTCATTGGTCAGGAAGAGGGTGTTACCAAGGTTTCCGAAGCCATCATGCGTTCGAAAGCAGGTATTAAAGATCCAAGTAAGCCGATCGGTTCCTTCCTCTTTTTAGGACCTACGGGTGTTGGTAAGACGGAGCTTGCCAAGGCTTTAGCGGAGAATCTTTTTGATGATGAAAGCAATATCGTACGTCTTGATATGAGTGAGTATATGGAGAAATACTCTGTCTCCCGTCTGATTGGAGCGCCTCCGGGATATGTGGGCTATGATGAAGGTGGACAGTTAACGGAAGCGGTTCGTAGAAAGCCATATTCCGTGGTACTGTTTGATGAGATTGAAAAAGCGCATCCGGATGTCTTTAATGTACTCTTACAGGTGTTGGATGATGGCCGAATTACGGACTCCCAGGGTCGAACGGTGGACTTTAAGAATACCATCATTATCCTGACTTCCAATATTGGTTCCACCTATTTACTGGACGGAATTGATGCCGAAGGCAATATTAGGGAGGAAGCAAGTAAAGCGGTTATGGAAGATTTGCGCGGACACTTCCGTCCGGAATTCTTAAATCGTCTGGACGAAACGATTCTCTTTAAGCCATTAACCAAGGACAATATTGGACGGATTGTGAATCTGTTATTGGCGGATGTGAATCGAAGAGTGGAAAGCCAGGAATTATCCATTGAATTAACCGAGGAAGCGAAGGACTTTATTATCGATCATGGATTTGATCCTACCTATGGCGCCCGTCCATTAAAGCGTTATATGCAAAAGTCGGTGGAGACTTTGGCAGCAAAATTGATCCTTGGTGGATCGTTAATGCCACAGGACGTGATTGTCATTGATAAAGAAGGGGACGGATTGGTGGCCCGTAGAAAATAAGAATGATCGAGAGGAGGCATGGGGATAAGTTTTGTAAACCGATGCCCACATGGAGGAAATTCCCTAATTTAGGGGATTTCCTCTTTTTTTATCCTGGGATTGTACATTGACGAAAACATGGAAATATTGTATAATTTTAAGAACAATCTTTGAAAAATATGGGGAATTTCAATGGATTGAAGAAAGCTGTATGATTTGAGAGAAGGCTATATGACGGGAGGGCTTTATCATGGGAGAAATGAGTATTACCAGTCGTAAGAATGCAAGAGCCAATTCGCTTTTGCTCCAATGTTATCTGATCCTGAATATTATATTCACATTGGCATATCTGTTGGAATTTTTTAAGGGAGAACGGACCATCTCCTATATTGTGCTTTTTTTATTCTTAACTTGGGCGCCATGGGTGATCAGTAAGATTCTCCAGAAGAGACAGCCGGATTCTTTGATGATCCGTCGTGTGGTGGTAGTGGGCTATGCCATCTTTTATGCATTTGTTCTTGCAACCACGGTGGCTGTGAATGCCTTCGTATATGCAATCCCAATGTTAGTCTTAATGGCAGCTTATGCCAACACCAAATACACCATGTTTATTGGTGTAGCAGTGGTAATCACGAATATCGGTGTCCTGATTTACGAACATCTGAATGGTCTGGCAGATGATCTAAGCATGGCGGAGATGGAGATTCAGATCTTAGTATTATTCATTATCGCCGTCTTCCTTGCATTACTGACCAAGCTCTTAGTTAAGAACAGTGAAGAAGAGCTGGCCATGGTGAATGAAGAGAAGAAGAAAGCGGATGAATTAGTGGAGCGAATCCTTTCCATTTCAGGACAGATCAATGGCTTAACCGGAGATGCTTCGGATAAGATGAATCTGTTACAGCAGGCATTAAATCAGACCATGTCCGCGATGCAGGAAGTGAATAAAGGAACCACGGATACGGTGAATGCAGTATCCGTACAGTTAGAAAAGACGGAAGAAATCTCCCGTTATGTTGCAAATGTTGAAGCAATTTCCCAGTCCATTGCCAAGAACTCATCTGCCTCCGCAGGAGAGATTGAAGAAGGTCAAAAGACCGTGAATCATCTGATTGCTCAGGTGAAGAGTTCTACGGAAGCTGGTAAGAGTGCTTCCGAGAAATTAGATCATCTGAATGAAGCTGCGAATCAGATGGGAACCATCGTTAGTGTGATTGATAATGTCACCGAACAGACGGGACTCCTGGCATTAAATGCCAGCATTGAAGCAGCAAGAGCTGGAGAAGCCGGTAGGGGCTTTGCAGTGGTTGCCTCCGAGATTTCTTCTCTTGCAGGACAGACCAGTGATGCCACAGTGGAGATTACCAATCTGGTTAATAGTATTACGGATGAGATTAAGAGCGTCGTTAAGGAAATCAGTAACCTCTTGGAATTAACCAGAGAACAGGCGGAATCAGCTACGAAGACGGCGGAAAACTTTGGTCATATTGCGAAGAATTCCATGGATATTACCAATCAGTCCAACGCCTTAAGTACTGCGGTGAATGAACTGGCGAATGCCAATGCAGGAATTGTGGAGAGTATTCAGACGATTTCTGCTATTTCTGAAGAGGTAACAGCGCATTCCAATGAAACCTACAATAATAGTGAGGAGAATGAGCGTTCTGCTTCCCAGGTAGTGGATATGGTACAGAGGCTGCATGAGTTAGCGGATGAATTAAATGCATAAAAATATGTTAAGGATAGCAAGGAGGATAAGCTTTGCAGGACCTTAAGCATATAGGATAACAACCGGGCAGTGAAGCCCCTTGGGGGATGGTTTTTAGAATTTTTAAACCACCATTCTCCAAGGGGCTTTTTTGTTGCATTCAACCTCAAAAAATCATATAATGAAACATAATGCTCATAATGGGGCAGAATTTTTTGTCTTGTAAAGAAACGGGAGGTTTCCCATGAAGGATGGATATATTCGTGTTGCCTGTGCAACACCTAAAATTCGCGTAGCGGATGTGGAATATAATACGGATGCTGTGATTAAGCAGATGCAAGAAGCCGGCAAGAAGAATGCCAAGGTGATTGTATTCCCTGAACTGGTATTAACAGGATATACCTGTCAGGATCTGTTTCTTCAGAATACCTTATTGGATGGAGCCATGAATGGACTGGAGAAGATTTTAAAGGCTTCTAAGAAGATTCATTCTTTAGTAGTGGTGGGACTTCCTTTTATGGAGGGGGATCATCTCTATAACGTGGCAGCAGTACTTTTTGAGGGAGAATTGCTGGCGTTAGTTCCTAAGAAATATTTACCCAATTATAATGAATTCTATGAAATGCGTCATTTCCGTCCAGGACAGGATGAAACACGGGAGATTGAGGTGTTTGGCCGAAAGGTCCTCTTTGGTCGGAATGTTATCGTAAGAGCTAAGGATGTGAAGGGATTTGCCCTTGCTGTGGAACTCTGTGAGGATTTGTGGGTTCCTAATCCACCAAGTACCTCCCATGCCCTGGCAGGAGCTACAATCATTGCCAATGCATCCGCATCCAATGAGATCGTATGTAAGGACGAGTATCGTAAGAGTCTGGTATCTTCCACTTCTGCTCGTCTTTTATCCGCATATTTATATTGCAGTGCAGGAGAGGGAGAATCCACTCAGGATGTAGTATTCTCCGGGCATAATATGATCTGTGAGAATGGTTCCTTCTTAGCGGAGTCAAAGCGTTTTACCACAGGAATTCTCTATGGGGATGTGGATTTAGAAAAGATTATGTCGGAGCGGCGTCGTATGACCACTTTCGATAGTGAACATAGGAAGGATTATTCCTATGTGGAGATTTCCCTGGGTGTTACAAGCCTTGTATTAGACCGTAGTTACAGCCGGACCCCATTCGTACCATCCGATGAAACGGTACGTGCAAAGCGTTGTGAAGATATCTTTACGATTCAGAGTCTTGGCTTAAAGAAGCGATTGGAGCATACCCATTGTAAGAGTGCAGTGGTTGGAATTTCTGGTGGACTGGACTCCACCTTAGCCCTTCTTGTAATTGCCAGAGCCTTTGATATGCTTGGCTTAGAGCGGGAGAAGATTACTGCAGTTACCATGCCTTGTTTTGGTACTACGGATCGCACCTATCAGAATGCGGTTACCTTAACGAAGACCCTGGGTGCTACCCTTCGTGAAATCGATTTAAAAACTTCTGTATTACAGCATTTTGAAGATATTGGTCATGATCCTAAGGATCACAGTGTGACCTATGAGAATGGTCAGGCAAGAGAACGTACCCAGGTACTGATGGACATTGCCAATCAGACCAATGGTCTGGTGATTGGTACCGGGGATTTATCCGAGTTAGCTCTTGGATGGGCCACCTATAACGGGGACCATATGTCCATGTATGGAGTGAATGCTTCGATTCCAAAGACCTTAGTTCGCCACCTGGTTCGTTACTATGCCGAGACCTGTGGGGAGGAAGTATTATATAAAGTATTAATGGATGTGTTAGATACTCCTGTTAGTCCGGAACTTCTTCCACCAACCAATGGAACCATCTCCCAGAAGACGGAAGATTTGGTGGGACCATATGAATTGCATGATTTCTTCTTATATCACGCCCTGCGTTTTGGATATCATCCTTCGAAGATTTTCCGCATGGCTGAGAAAACATTTGCAGGGGAATATGCGGCAGAAACCATTATTAAATGGGAGAAGACCTTCTATCGCAGATTTTTCGCACAGCACTTTAAGCGTTCCTGCCTTCCGGATGGACCAAAGGTGGGTTCCGTGGCAGTATCTCCTCGTGGGGATTTACGTATGCCTAGTGATGCGGTGGCAAGCCTGTGGTTAGAAGAAGTGGAAGATATTGAAGCACAGATGGTTGCAAAGCATTAAGTGGTAAGTTGTAGAGCACGTCGCCGCCAAGGATTCTTGGGTTATGGTAGATTGAAAGCAAAAATAAGCATAAGAAAAGAGACAACAGATGTCAGAACGATTCACAACAATCCTGGGAAATCCCATGATGTTAGGTGTTACGAAAACTGAATACGGATATAATTTTGCTACGGTGGCCCAGGATACGGAGGTGTCCTTAAACCTTTACCATAAAGGGAAAGCGGATCCTTTTGTGAAACTGATTATGGATGAGTCCTATCGGTTTGGCGATGTATTTGCCGTGGAAGTGCGTGGCTTAGATTTTTCCAATGTGGAATATAATTATCAGCTGGGGGATCGTTTTGTGTTAGATCCTTATGCCAAGCAAGTATGCGAGGTGTACGCATTTGGAGAGGCATTGCATAATCAAGAGCAGCTGGCATCCCAGGCCTTTACCTATGTTACGGACCCGCTTCTTGGAGTGACAAGAGCAGAACAACTTTACCCTGCTAAGAATCTTGGTGTGACCGATGCCAGTGGGATGGATGCAACTGGAGCAAGTGATGCTGGAACGAATCGTGCAGGCGCAACTGCTACCGGTGCTACGGTTACCGGCCAAACGATTACCGGTGCCAATGTGACAAAAGACGAAAATGACAAGAAAATTACCCATATGGAGAAAGTGTATCATTACCGCTCCAAAGTGGCCAGTGAGGAATTTGACTGGGAGGGAGATCACCCGATTGCGATTCCTTATGAGGACACGATTTTATATAAATTACATGTGCGTGGATTTACCAAACATTCCAGTTCCAAGGTGGCTCACCGTGGAACCTATCGTGGAATCATTGAGAAGATCCCATATCTTTTAGAACTTGGCATTAATTCCGTGGAACTGATGCCGGTGTTTGAATTCGAAGAGGTGCAGAAATGGACCTTAAATTCCAAGAATTCCTACTATAATCCTCAGTTTAACGGACGTACCAATTATTGGGGATATACGCCGGGAATGTATTTTGCTCCTAAGGCAGCCTATGCCTCCAATAGTTCTAAGAATCAGGACTATACTGTGGAATTTAAGGAAATGGTAAAGGCGCTTCATCGCGCAGGAATTGAAGTGATTGTGGAGATGTATTTCCCATCCGGCTCCAGTGTGTCCTTAATTTCGGACTGCGTGCGTCATTGGGTGGTGGAATACCATATTGATGGCGTGCATATTGATGTATGTGATGCTGCCAAAGAGGCACTGTCCAAGGATCCACTCCTGTCAAGGATTAAGATCCTTACCACCTATTGGAATGTGAACGAAAAGAATCGTTCGTATCGTAATCTTGCCAATTACAATACGGGCTTTAGTAATTGCGCCCGTAAACTCTTAAAGGGGGATGAGAATCAGTTAAGTGAATTCGTCACCCGTATGAAGGAAAATTCTACCCAGGTAGCGACCATCAATTATATTACCAATAACAATGGCTTTACTTTGCAGGATTTAGTAAGTTATGACCGCAAGCACAACGAAGCCAATGGGGAAAATAACAATGATGGGGAAGATTTTAATAATAGCTGGAATTGTGGCGTGGAAGGAAAAACAAGAAAGAAGAAGATTCTTGAACTTCGCCGTAGACAGCAGAAGAATGCCCTGTTGATGGTATTTTTAAGCCAGGGAACCCCACTACTTCTTGCCGGGGATGAATTTGGCAATTCCAAATCCGGTAATAACAACAGTTATTGCCAGGATAATGAAGTGAGCTGGTTGAATTGGAAGGAACTGGAGAAAAATCGTGATCTTTTCGAATTCACCAAGCAGTTGATCGAATTTCGTAAGAATCACCGCATTCTCCATATGCCAACTGCATTACGGGATATGGATTATTGTGGTTTAGGATATCCAGATATTTCCTATCACGGAGAACACGCATGGTTTGGCGATTTTGCAACCTATCAGCGCCAGCTGGGTGTTCTTTATTGTGGTGCCTATGGAACGATGCTGGAGAAGAAGAATTCTGCTACTCTTGAGGAAATGGAGACAGGAAGCAAGGTGGAATCAGAAGATTCCATGATCTATGTTGCTTACAATCTTCATTGGGAGGTGCATACCCTTGCCCTTCCAAAACTTCCGGACGGTCGCCGATGGCGTATCTACATGGAAACTGGCGTAGTGGATGGTGGCATGTCCAAATCACAGGGAGAGTCCGCTTTTTATCCGGACTCTGAGATTTTAGTGGGACCACGCTCCATTACTGTCTTAATTAGTGAAACTGTAGAAGTACCAAAAAAGAAAAAGACCGTACAAGGAGTAAAGAAAAAACATGAGAGTATTAAAAGCATATCGAAAGACCGTTAGTATCGTGAATGAAACGTCCGTAGCCATCTATGAGGCGCTGGGAAGCGAGAATATCGGTTTTCTTCTAGAAAGTTACGATAAAAATCATGACCGTTATACCATGATGGGTGTGAATCCGGAAGAAATTATTACTTCCCGGGGGAATTCTTTGGTGATCCGTCGCCGCAATGCTCAGGGCACCTATGAGGAAGAGGTTCGTAACGGAAATCCATTAAGCTTATTAAAGGACTATTATAAGGAATTTCAGGTAACCAAGGAGGACGGGGAATTAGCCTTCACTGGCGGATTCGTAGGCAGCCTTGGGTATGATTTCGTGCGCTATAGCGAGGTGCTTCCGGACGAGAATCCGGATGAAATCGGCATCGAGACCATTCAAATGATGCTTTCCACCCGCTTTATCGTGATCGATCATGTGGCAGAGACCATGACCGCCGTTATCCTTGGAGAGGACAGCGACACCGGCCGTGCCAATGCAATCGAAGAGGCAACTCAGTGGCTTTCCCATATTAGGGAGAATCTGCGTCCCGTGGATAAAACATTTGTACAGGATGGCAAGATCATTCATAAGACGGACACCTTAGAAGAGTACAGTGCCAAGGTGGAGAAGATTCGTGAATATATCCGCGAAGGCCATATCTTCCAGACGGTGTTATCCCAGCGTTGGACCATCGAAACTAAGCAGGATGGTTTTTCTTTGTATAAGGAACTGCGGGAATTAAACCCTTCCCCTTATCTGTATTATTTTAAGTTTGAAGATTTTGAAATTATCGGTTCTTCCCCGGAGATGGTGGTAAAACAGCGGGATCAGAGAGTCTATACCTGTCCAATTGCAGGTACCAGACGCCGTGGTAGAACGGAGGAAGAGGATCTTGCCTTAGAAGAAGAGCTTCTTGCGGATGAGAAAGAACGTGCAGAGCATGTTATGTTAGTGGATCTTGCAAGAAATGATATGGGTCGTATTGCGGAATTTGGTACCGTGAAAGTGGCTCAGTTTATGAATATTCAGCGTTATTCCCATGTAATGCATATCGTGTCCTTGGTGGAGGGCAAGAAGAAGGGAGAATATCATCCATTTGATCTGGTGGCGTCCTTCCTTCCGGCAGGAACCTTAAGTGGTGCGCCAAAAATCCGTGCCATGGAGATTATTGATGAGTTAGAAACTGTGCGCCGCGGCCTTTATGGTGGTGCCACGGGATATGTGGACTTCGATGGGGATATGGATTTCTGTATTACGATTCGAACCATGATTAAAAAGGGTGATCGCGTCTACCTTCAGGCGGGAGCCGGCATTGTTGCAGATTCCATTCCTAAAAATGAGTACAAGGAATGTTGCAATAAGGTAATGGCTTTAGCTAAGACTCTTGTGAAAGACGAGAATTTATAGGAAGGAGGTATGCGCAAATGATTTTAATTATCGATAATTATGATTCTTTTACATATAATCTGTACCAGTATATTGGTACATTTGACACGGATATTCGGGTGGTGCGAAATGACCAGATCACGGTGCAAGAGATTGAGGCCATGCATCCGGACCGTATTGTAGTGTCTCCTGGACCAAAAAGTCCGAAGGAAGCAGGTATTTGCGTGGAGGCGATTCAGTATTTTGCGGGAAAGATTCCGATTCTTGGTATTTGCCTTGGACATCAGAGTATTGGTGTGGCTTTTGGAGCTACGGTAAGTTATGCGAAGGAACTTTTCCATGGCAAGCAGTCTGCCATTACCCACGAAGAGAAGGGAATCTTTGAAGGTGTTCCTTCTCCGATCAAGGTGGCTCGTTATCACTCCTTAGCCATTATGGAGGATACTTTACCAGAGTGCTTAGCGGTTACTGCAAGAACCGAGGATGGTGAGATTATGGCGGTGCGCCATAAGGAGTATCCTGTGGTGGGATTACAGTTCCATCCAGAATCCATCTATACGGAGCATGGGAAGCGTTTGATTGAGAACTTTATTAATGGAAGGATGTAGGTGAGCCCATGATTTTAGATGATATTGTTGTAGATAAGAAGAAGCGCCTTCCGGAACATAAGGCAAGAATTTCCGAGGAAGAGATGAAGGCTCTGGCCCTTGCATCCAAAAGAGAGTCCGTTTCCTTCTATGAAGCGCTAAAAAAGCCGGGGTTATCCATTATTGGGGAATTTAAGAAGGCTTCCCCTAGTCTTGGTGTCATTAAGAATCCAATCGAGTTAACGGATCGTATTGATCAGTATAATCAGGCAGTGGATGCCATTAGTTGTCTTACGGAGGAGGACCATTTTCATGGTTCCGTGGATTATTTAAAGGAAATTCGTGGGATTTCTCCTCTGCCAATCCTTCGTAAGGATTTTATTATTGAGGAGTATCAGGTGTACGAAGCCAAGGTGATCGGCGCGGATGCGATTCTGTTAATTGCTGCGATCCTGGATGATGCCACCTTCCGCCGTCTCTATGACCTTGCCTATTCGTTGGGGCTGGATGTGTTATGCGAAGTCCATGATGAAGAAGAGATGCAGCGAATGATCAACCTGGATGTTGCGATTATCGGTATTAATAACCGGAATTTAAAGACCTTCGAAATTGATCTTGCCACGACCAAGCGGTTAGCGTCCATGGTACCAGAGGGGAAAGTAGTGGTTTCAGAAAGTGGTGTGCTTGAAGATGATCATATCCGTCTTCTTCACGAAAGTCACGTGGATGCCCTGTTAATCGGTCGTGCCTTCATGGAAAGTGAAGATCCTAAGGATCTGGCCCTTTCCTGGAAGAAGATCTATGAGGAAGCGTAGGATGATGGAATCGAAGGAACTGAATCAAGTTGCAGGAGCGGGTGCCTCGAAGGGGATGAATGCCTCAAGTGGAACGGGTTCCTTGAAGGGGATGAATGCCTTGAAGGGAGCGGGTGCCTCAAGTGAAACGGGTGCCTTGAAGGGAGCGGGTTCCTCAAGTGAAACGGGTGCCTTGAAGGAGACGAGCGCTTCCTTGGAAAACCACTCCCCCGAGGTAAAAATCTGTGGGATTACCCGCAGGGAGGATGTGGAAGTGGTTTCTTCCATGGAAGCGGACTATGCGGGATTTATCCTGTATTTTCCCAAAAGTAAAAGAAATCTGTCCCTGGACTTAGCTGCAAATCTTGTTCAAGAATTTAAGCGCCAAAGCCCCCATACGAAATGCGTGGCGGTTACGGTTTCACCCACTCATATGCAAATGGAGGAAATTGTCCGGGCTGGATTTCATTTGCTCCAGGTCCACGGGGTATTAGCAGAGGATGTGCTTGCGGATTGCCCAATTCCAATCTGGCGGGCATTAAATATTACAGACTCCATAGTGACGAAAGAAGCAATGCAGTCTCCTAAAATTTCAGGAATTGTTCTCGATGGAAAACAACCCGGAAGTGGAGAATGTTTTGACTGGGAGCTATTAGAGGAATATAATCGAGGAGATAAACTTCTTATTTTGGCCGGCGGTCTTTCTCCGGAAAACGTGGAGGAGGCCATTCAAAGAGTGCATCCGGACGTGGTGGATGTGAGCTCCGGCGTGGAATATGAAGGGGAATTTCGTGGAAAGGATCCGAAGAAAGTGAAAGCATTTATTCAGGAAGTAAGACGATGGCGTCGCTTCATTTAAAGCGTACAAAATCAATGATATAGGAGAATTACAAATGTCAAAAAAAGGTTATTATGGTGAATTCGGCGGTCAGTATGTGTCCGAGTCATTAATGAATACATTAGCAGAGCTTGAGAAAGCGTTCGATGAAGCAATTGCGGATCCTAAGTTTTGGGAAGAATATGATTATTACATGAAGGAATATGTGGGACGTGAGACTCCACTGTATTTTGCTTCCCGTTTAACAGAAAAGTATGGCCCTAAGATTTATTTGAAGCGTGAAGATTTAAATCATACGGGTGCTCATAAGATTAATAATGTTATTGGTCAGATCCTTCTTGCAAAGCGTATGGGTAAGACCAAGGTAATCGCTGAGACCGGTGCTGGTCAGCATGGTGTGGCTACGGCCACGGGTGCAGCCCTCTTTAATATGGAATGTACCGTATATATGGGCGCTGAGGATATTGAGCGTCAGGCGTTAAATGTTGCCAGAATGCAGATGTTAGGTTCTAAGGTGCAGGCAGTTACCACCGGTAGTTCCACCTTAAAGGATGCTACCAATGAGGCAATTCGTACCTGGGCGGAGCGTGCTGAGGATACCTTCTATGTAATCGGTTCCGCGGTTGGTCCTCATCCATATCCTAAGATGGTGAAGGAATTCCAGCGTGTTATTTCCAAGGAAGCGAGACGCCAGATTTTAGAGAAGGAAGGTCGTCTTCCAGATGTGGTTATGGCTTGTGTGGGCGGTGGCTCCAATTCCATCGGTATGTTTGCAGATTTCTTAGAGGATCAGGATGTGAAGTTAATCGGTGTGGAAGCTGGTGGTCTTGGTATTGAGACCGGTAAGCATGCTTCTGCCATGGCTTTAGGTGAGCCCGGTGTGCTTCATGGAATGAAGTCCTACTTATTACAGGATAAGAATGGTAATATTGAGCTTGCAGCTTCGATTTCTGCTGGTTTGGATTATCCTGGTGTTGGTCCAGAGCATGCCTATCTTCGCGACTCCGGTCGTGCGGAATATGTGTCCATTACGGATACGGAAGCAATGGATGCCTTAATGGAACTTTGCCGTATGGAGGGTATTATTCCTGCGATTGAAAGTGCTCATGCACTGGCTCATGCTTTTAAGATTGCTCCTACCATGAGTAAGGATGATATTATTGTGCTTTGTCTGTCCGGACGTGGAGACAAGGATATGCATACCATCCAAAAATATTTAAATGGAGAGGAGACCAACAAATAATGAATCGTATCGAAGAGAGAATGGCCGCTTTACAGGCTAAGAAGGAAAAAGCGTTAGTTACTTATATTACCGTGGGTCTTCCTACCATTGATAAGACGGTGGAGATTGTGAAGGCACAGGCCAAAGCTGGTGTGGATGTGGTGGAACTTGGTGTTCCTTTCTCCGATCCAGTTGCAGATGGTCCTGTAATCCAGGATGCTTCCTATCGTTCCATTCTTGGTGGTACCACGTTGGAGAATGTGTTCGACTGCGTAGTAAAGATCCGCAAGGATTGTGATGTTCCGATTATTTTTATGATGTATTACAATACTTTATTCCATTATGGAGTGAAGGAATTTGTTCAGAAATGTATTGCAATCGGTGTGGATGGTTTGATTGTTCCGGATCTTCCTTACGAAGAGCAGGATGAGTTAAGAACTGCGATGGAAGGCCAGGATGCCTTGATTTCAATTCAGCTTGTTTCTCCAGTTTCTAAGCAGCGTGTGCCTATGATTTTGGAAAATGCTCGTGGTTTCGTCTACTGTGTTTCTCAGATGGGTGTTACTGGTAAGAGTGCAAACTTCCACCGTGATATCCGCAATTATCTTTCCGAGGTGAAGGCCGTATCCAAGGTCCCTGTTATGATGGGATTTGGTATCCGTACCGCAGCAGATGTGAAGCCTCTGGAGGATATTATCGACGGCGCCATCGTCGGTTCCGCATTTATTCGCTTAATGGAAAGCACAGACTTCTCCGCTGAGGAAGCTATGAAGTATGTGGAGACCTTTAAGAAGGAATTGAATCAGTAGGAAGTTGGTGG
>JAILGS010000020.1 GCA_024696615.1 Lachnospiraceae bacterium | reverse complement strand
ACGTAAGAAAAGGAACTGGCAACATGATTTCAGTATGGAAGATCCTGCTCACCTTGTGGATCTGTATCAATGTAATTACCCTGGTATTATTCGGATTGGATAAATTCCGGGCCGTGAAGGACCAATGGAGAATTCCTGAGAAGGTATTACTTGGATGGTGTGCCGCAGGAGGCGCCATCGGTGGGGCTCTTGGGATGCTTTGCTTTCATCATAAAGTGAGAAAACCCCTGTTCTTTCTTGGGGTTCCAGCGATCATGATACTGCATACTGTATTTTGTATATTTTTACTACGAATTTATTCTTAAATTGTGACTTTTTTGTAAATTCTGCACTAAAACTATGGAAATTTTAGTCCAAGTAGTGTATTATAATCATAGACGCGGATGGCAGACTTTTTCTTCTATATTCTTCGTGAAATCATAGGGAGAATCGTTAGAACATGTGCAGACTCATCGACGGATTGTATATCAAAGGACCGGGGCCAGAACCTCGGAGTGGTTCGAAGAGACAACATGGGAAACAAGAGGAAGAATGGATACCAGAAACTATGAGAATAGCAGTGACGACCGCGTACTCTAAACACAAGGAGGTCTTTTTTCAATTATGGCAAATCGTCTTTTAGTAACGAGACTTCTTATGGTGCTGGTGTAAGTCAGACGATCAATCTGGAGACTATGCAGGACGAAGTGTTATTGAAGTAATATGAATTTAATGATTATAGAAGTTAATTTGATTTTATGATTATATGAATTTAGATCATAGCATTCGTTTTAAGGTAAGAATAGATATGTACGATATGCGTTAACCAATAGATTGGATGTAGATGTGATGTAGTAGAATTGTTTACCGGGAGAACTTCCTAGACTCAATTCGATAGATACGAATTCGAAATCGTTCAGTGACAAACTTCGAAAGGAGAGGACGAATAAGAAGTATCCAATGTAGCATGTCAATGTGTGTTAAAAAGCAACCTGCAGCTTTAAAGAGAAATTTCAGAACGTTGATTCTGACCGGAGAAGATCGAGTAGTCGATTAATCGGAGTGATTAATCTTTAAGAAGAATCGTGAACAGGTTTGCGAGATCCGAATGGTTCTCATTCAAGCCAGTACGTCGCTGGGGCGGATGGGTCCCTTACAGAAAACGCATTTTAAAGTCTACTGGGAGTGGTTGAAGCTACAGATAGACTTCTTATACAATCATCAGAAGGGATGTGGGAATTAGGCCGTGGACATGAGTCCACGGCCTTTCTTGCTTCCTCATCTTGGATTGTGGGGGAAATTATGATATATTCTATATTTGTGAGTTTTTACACGGGGATATGGGAAAGAATGCATTAGGCAAGGATGCTAAGAAATAGATAGGTGAGTTCCATGATTTTAAATTGTAGTAATGTGACGAAAAGTTATGATGGTGTGGATATTCTTCGCGATGTGAGCTTCCATGTGGAAGAACATGAGAAGGCGGCGGTTGTTGGAATTAATGGCGCAGGAAAGTCCACGCTTTTAAAGATTATTATGGGAGAGATTCCAGCGGAAAGTGGTACGATTACATTTGCTAAGGAGGCAAGTGTGGGATATCTTGCACAGCATCAGGATGTGTCCAGCAATCGTTCCATCTATGAGGAGCTTCTTTCCGTGAAGCAGGATATTATCGACCTGGAGCATGAACTGCGTAAGACGGAGAAGGCCATGGCTACGGCTTCCGACGGGGAGTTGGAGACTTTAATGAGCCGTTATGCTTCCATGGATCATCAGTTTGAACAGCGTAGTGGCTATGCCTATAAGAGCGAGTTAATAGGCGTGTTAAAGGGTCTTGGCTTTGGAGAAGAGGATTTTGACCGGGATATTGCCACCCTTTCCGGTGGGCAAAAGACCCGTGTGGCTCTGGGTAAGCTTCTGTTAACGAAGCCGGATTTGATCATTCTGGATGAACCGACCAACCACTTGGATATGGAGTCCGTGCATTGGCTTGAAACCTACCTTATGAACTATGCCGGTGCGGTTCTTATTGTAACGCATGATAGGTATTTTCTAGATCATGTGGTGGAAAAAATCATCGAAATCGACCAGACCAAAGCCACTGTATTTCGTGGCAATTATTCCGACTATGCAGCGAAAAAGGAAGTCCTTCGCCGCAGCCAAATGAATGAATATTTAAAGCAGCAGGCGGATATTAAGCATCAGGAAGCGGTAATTGAGAAATTAAAGCAATTTAACCGGGAAAAGAGCATTAAGCGTGCGGAAAGCCGGGAAAAGATGCTAGATCGCATGGAACGGGTGGAAAAGCCGACAGAGGCTAATGCAGCCATGCATCTTCAGTTGGAGCCAGGCATCGTATCTGGCAATGATGTGCTTTATGTGGAGGACCTTGCGAAAGGATATGATGGCAATTTCCTCTTTGATGGAATCGGCATGGATCTTAAGCGTGGTGAGCGTGTGGCCATCATCGGAAATAATGGTACGGGAAAGACCACGATTTTAAAATTGATTCATGGCATTCTTCCTCCGGATCGGGGAGTGATCCGTCTTGGAACCAATGTGAGCATCGGTTATTACGACCAGGAGCAGCAGGTGCTTCATATGGATAAGACCATCTTCGAGGAAATTCAGGATACTTATCCGGATATGAATAATACCAGGGTGCGTAATGTCCTTGCGGCATTCTTATTCACGGGGGAGGATGTGTTTAAGTATATTAAAGAACTCTCCGGTGGTGAGCGTGGTCGCGTGTCCTTAGCCAAGCTCATGCTTTCCAATGCGAATTTCCTCATCCTTGATGAGCCGACGAATCACTTAGATATCGTGTCTAAGGAAATCTTGGAAAATGCCCTGAATTCCTACACGGGAACGGTACTTTACGTATCCCATGATCGGTACTTTATCAATCGTACCGCCACGAGAATCCTTGAATTAAAGGGCAATGTTCTCACGAATTACGTGGGAAATTATGATTATTATTTAGAAAAGAAGGAGATTCTTGGAGTGGAAGAACCAACTTCCGCTGCCAATACATCAAAGTCCTCCAAGACTTCGGCTCAAGCATATAAATCCGCCAAGGAAGCCCAGAATGCGAAAAAGCGCTTAGAGAATGAAATTCGTAAAGTGGAAGAGAAGATTGCTTCCTTGGAAGAGCGCCAGAGTGAGTGCAATGCGAAACTCTCCAATCCGGCCATGGGAAATGATGTGGCAGGACTGATGCAGGTGCATAAGGATTTAGAAGCTGTGGAAAAAGAGTTGGAGTCCTTATATGAGCGTTGGGAGGAACTTAGTTCCCAAGTAGAAAACTAAGTCTCGAGAAAATTTGACAAAAACTTGACAAAAAAATAACAGGAATATATACTTTTTTTAGTGAAAAATATAACAAGAGATATTCTTGCGTGGGGAAAAGATGAGAATATTTTTTGGCATCGTCTGAAGGGGGAAAGTCAGAGGATGCGGCAACTGCTGTGAAATTCAAATTATATTTTGGAAGGTAGTATAACCATGAAAGAAACACAGGATAAACGTATCTCAAGTGCAGTAATCAGTCGATTACCACGATATTACAGATATCTTGGAGAATTACGTGAAAGCGGCGTGGAACGAATCTCATCCAATGAGTTAAGTGCACGTATGAAGGTGACCGCTTCCCAGATCCGTCAGGATTTGAATAATTTTGGTGGATTCGGTCAACAAGGCTATGGTTACAATGTAGCATATCTTCAGCAGGAGATTGCTAAGATCTTAGGAATTGATAAGACCTACAATATGATTATTGTAGGTGCAGGTAATCTTGGACAGGCCATCGCAGGCTATGCGGATTTTGAAAAGCGTGGATTTGTAGTGAAGGGAATCTTCGATATCAATCCAGAACTGACAGGAACCATGATTCGTGGTATTCAGGTGCGTATGGCATATGAGATGAAGGATTTCGTAAGAAATAACAATATCGATATTGCAGCATTAACCATTCCGAAAGAAAGTGCTGTGGAGATTGCTAGTATGTTAGCAGATGCCGGTATTAAAGCAATTTGGAATTTTGCACATACGGATTTAAATCTTCCGAAGGAAATTGTGGTTGAGAATGTGCATCTTTCAGAAAGCTTAATGAAGCTTTCCTATAACATGGCCAATCGCCTTCGGGAAGAGAGGGAAGAGGAATAATCCATGGCTGAATTTTCATTGGAGTCCATGAAAGCATCCCTTTCATCCATACAGATTCCGATCTTAATCCTGGATGAGAGATATCGAATCGCACTTCCAGAACGATTAAAGACACCGGATATTGTACGATTGGAAGCCGAACTTGCAGAGCTTCTTAAGCAGCAGGGCAAGATTACGGAAAGTATTAAAGATGTGAAGAAGTTGAAAACCCGCCTCTTACAGGATGTAGTACAGAACATGGAAGATGGTGCGGATGAAGACGAATATAAAGCTCAATTAGAAAAGAGCAATAAGTTATTAGCAGAGACCAAAAGTAAGTTACAAGAACTCGAAGATCGGGACTTAGAACTTCCCAAGGAGATTAAAGAAGCCAATCAGGCACTCCTGTTAGAAGTGATTTCCCTCTTCTATGGTCGGATGCAGCAGAATAAGAAAGATGTGGAACTGTTAAATCGTTGGATTAATCAGATCCGCGTGGAATTAAAGAAGAAGCTTGTCATTAAGCAGGAGAAGGAAAGTCAGAATGCCAACATGTATGCGTATATGCATGATGTGTTAGGTGCAGAACTGATCACCATGTTTGATGAGGCAGAGAAGACAGAAGACGAGTAGTCTTTGGGGGAACAATATGCTTTATAGTATTTTAGTACACGTGCGCAGGGAACTAAAATATTGACTTCTGATAGATCAGGGCGTGAGAGGACCGTTCGAAAGAACGGTTCTCTTTTTTTCTCCCAATATCAATCAGTCTTTGTCGCACCATCTTTCCATATTTCGGTGTTTTTTCTCTCAAGTCTTTCCTAATAACCCAAAATATAGTATGATATAAGTTGGATTTTTGGGATTAATCAAATGGGGGTTTTGTATGAAATATCTTCTAACAGCTGCACAAGCACGTAGAATTGATGAGCATACGATTCAGGAGATTGGTGTGCCATCCTTAGTATTAATGGAGCGGGCGGCTTTGGCCGTATGCGATACCATCGAAAAAGAGTCCGGTGGGGACCGGAGTAAGAAGATTCTTCTCTTTTCTGGTAGCGGCAATAATGGGGCCGATGCCTGTGCTGTGGCACGATTATTACATCTAAAAGGCTATGGGGTAAGTACCATTGTACTTGGAGACCCAGAGCGTTATACCGAAGAATTAAAGATACAGATTGGAATTTTAGAAAAATTAAATCTTCCCGTGACTTCCCTGGGTGATTTAATTAGTTCTTCCGAAGAGCCGGGGGCGGACTCCATCGGCATTCGTACCGTGAAAAAGATTATGGAAGGGTACGATGTGATTGTGGATGGAATCTTTGGCATCGGACTTTCCCGTTATGTGGAAGGATATGCCAAATATGTGATTGAGGCCATGAATGAAGCGAAGAAGCCAATTATTGCCATCGATGTTCCTTCCGGAATTTCTGCAACCACGGGTGCCATTCTGGGAACTGCAGTGAATGCCAGGGTAACGGTAACATTTGGAAAAAAGAAGGTGGGTCTTACTCTTTTTCCCGGTGCGGATTATGCAGGCGCAGTGGTGGAAGCGGACTGTGGTTTTGTGGAAGAGGGCATCGAGGATCTGGGAAGCTGTTCTTACACCTATGAACTTTCAGATCTTTCCAGAATCCCATTAAGATCCCAGTCATCGAATAAGGGAACCTATGGAAGAGTCTTAGTGATTGCCGGTAGTGATACCATGAGTGGCGCTGCTTTCCTTGCAGCCAAGGCTGCACTGCGCTGTGGCGTGGGACTGGTGCGGTTATTAACCACGCGTTCGAATCGGGAGGCGATTCAAAAACTCCTTCCGGAAGCAGTGCTTGGATTTTATGATGAAATGACGAATTTCGAACTGGAGAAGGCCATGGATGAGGCCACGGCTGTGGTTATTGGACCGGGACTTGGAAAAGCTCCTCGGGCGAAGGAAGTGGTGGAACTGGTTCTATCGCATGATATCAAACGTCTTTTATTAGATGCGGATGCCTTAAACTTGGTGGCGGAATTACATTGGCAAGAGAAATTAGCAGGACACACCATTACTCCTCATATGGGAGAAATGGCCAGATTAAATGCCATGGAAATTGGCGATATTAAGATGAATGTGGTGGATGTGGCCAAAGCATTTGCACAAAAATATCAGTGTAATGTGGTATTAAAGGATGCCAGAACCGTGGTGGCGGTGCCGGAGGAAGAGGCAGTCTTTATCAATACGTCAGGAAATTCCGGAATGTCCACAGCGGGGGCTGGAGATGTACTAACGGGAGTCATCGCCGGCATGTGGGCTGCAGGATTAAATAATGCCGAAGGCGCCAGAATGGGTGTGTATCTGCATGGACTTGCGGGTGATGAGGCAGCTGCTACATTAGGAGAACGTTTTATGACAGCTAGCGATATCATCGAGCATTGGAAGGATACCTTAAAAAGTATCGAATAGGTGTTCTTTTAATTTGCAGGAAATCGTGGTATAATGTAGGGTAATGTCTTTTTGGGACATGGAAGACGGAGGATTTTATGGAACTTTTTAAAGATGTTGTTCTGAGCTTAATCTACGGATTATTTAGCTTAATTCCACTGGGCGGGGAAGACCAGGTGTGGTTTTATAGCAATCTGATGGGGACGGAGCCGGAATATACCGTATTTTTCTTAAGTTTATTATCACTTTCAAGCATGCTGGTGGTAATGCTTCTCATTATGAAGGATGTGGTGAAGTTAGTTATTGGAACTTATCAGTTGTTTTTGGATTTCTTTGGAAATATCTTTACCTGGATCAGTAACTATTGGGCTACGGAGAAGAAAGGATATTATGCCTTTGATACCAATCCTTATAAGAGACAGGCACTGCTTGCTTTGATTGCTACATTCGCCAACTGCATCGTAAGCTGGATGCTTGGTGGTCTTGCTAAAACCTGTCAGACGATTCCTGGATTTATTGCATTTGCCCTACTTGGTTGTGCGGTGTTACTTCTGATGACATTGGTGTTAAATAACGGACGTAAGACCATGAAGAAGATGTCCTTTATGGATGCCATCATCATTGGCGCTCTCATGGGTGTGGGCGTGTTACCGGGTTGTCCGAGAATTGTGATGTGCTTTGTAGGAGCCCTTGGTCTTCGCTATACCCAGTCATCCGCATTCCGATTCTATCTCTTTACCCTGATTCCAAGCACGATTTTCCTTGCTCTTGGAACATTACAGAGTTTAACCGGAACTGCCATTACCTTAAGTGGAATTAGTGCACTGATTGTGGGAATGTTGGTATGTGGCGTAACGACTGTGATTTCCTATCGTTTAGGAAAGCATCTTACCAGCAATAATAAGACCAAGCTTGTAGCTTTGGTGGGAATTATTCTTGGAATTCTTCTTGCGATTGTGGCACTTGCCAAGTAATCGCAGGTAAGTCGCTAGTAATCAAGCCGGTTCGGGAAGAACGGATGGATATAGTGATTTTGTTATTAATTAAGTTAGTAAGTTTTTGGAGGTAGTTATGGCTTCATCGAGTACGGGTCAGGGCACCAAAAAGTCCCGGACATCAGGTACAAGAAAGAACAGTACAAGAACGAGATCTTCGCAAAGATCCGGAAGACGTCAATCCAAGCAAATGGATCTGATGAATCTTCAGATTATGATGATTGTATTAGCAGGCGTGTGTGTCCTGCTGTTTCTTAGTTTATTAGGTTTATGTGGTTCCGTGGGAGATAAATTCAGTGATTTCTTCTTCGGATCCTTTGGTATGTTAGCATATCTTTTCCCGGCACTTGTGATCATGGGGGAGATTGTGATGTATCGCAAGAATTTCTCCGGTGCTGCTAAGATCCATGTATTTACCGGTATTATTTTATATGTGGCATTAATGACGATGACTCATCTGTTAACCGGAACTATGAAGGATGTGGCAAGGGATGAATTATTCCAGATCTGCTCCTTAACCCGTATGGGTGGTGGTGTGGTTGGTGGTTCCCTCGCCTTGTTACTTCGTCCATTAAGCTTTGGTGCGTATTTAATCCTCATTGTGATCATTCTTGGAGCGTTAATCATCTTAAGTGAAGGCGCTGTGATTGATGGAGTGATCGCAGGTAGTGATCGTGCCGTTCGTACCACCAAGGATACCATTCGTCATACCAAGGAGAATTGGGCGGATTATTCCGATGAGGCTTCCTTAAAGCGGGAGCAGCGATTGAAGAAGCAGGAGATGGAGCGGGCCGAGAAGGAGCGCGTACGTCAGATTGCAGAAGAGAAGCGGGCCGAGGAGCGCCGAATCCGTCAGGCGGAGCGAGATGCCCAAAGAGAGGGAATCGTACGTGGTGTGACCATGGACACAGAGATTCCTAAAGATGGCGAAAAATATACGGATGTTCGTAAGATCAAGGATAAAGTGAATAAGAATAAGGACCGTTATTCTGAGGATATTATTGAGATTGAGCCAATTCAGGAGAAGACTCCGGATGCGGGAATTTTTGATGGTCAGGTACTTCCTCTTTCTGAGGCAAATGTGGTAGAAGAGTCAGAGAAGGAGAAGGAAAAGGATCTGCCATTCGTAGACCGCATGGTTGGGCTAGAGCCTGAAGTTCGTAAAAACCTCCACAGTGAGGAAGAAGAAAGTCAGGAAAGTGAGGTTCCTACCTCCCCTATGGAAGAGGTAGCGGATGTGGAGGAGGATCCATTCGATGTGGATCCGAATCATATCGACGATTATAGTACATTTGCAAGGGAACAGGAAAACAGTACTTCTGGTATCAAGACCCAGGAGAAGATGGGGGCTGAAAAGAAGCTTTCAGGCATTAATCCCGGTATTAGTTCTACGAAGGCGGAAGTGGATCCGGATATTGCAGCCATTGATGAAACGAAAGAAATGGCGGATTACGTCTTCCCTCCAATGGATTTATTAAAGTCGATTCGTACTAAGAAGAATCTTGGACAGCAGGAAGAGATTAAGCACAATGTGGATACGCTTCGTGAAACCTTACAGAGTTTTGGCGTGAATGTTACGGTGAATGAGAAGGATGTATGTGTGGGACCTACGGTTACCCGTTATGAATTGCTTCCAGGACCGGGAACGAAGGTAAGTAAGATTGTGTCCTTAGCGGATGATATTAAGTTAAATCTTGCGGCAGCAGATATTCGTATCGAGGCTCCTATTCCAGGAAAGTCTGCGGTGGGTATCGAAGTACCGAATAAGGAAAGCGTGGGTGTTTCCCTGCGCGAGTTATTGGAGTCCGAGGAATTTCAGAATTCTTCTTCCAATCTTGCATTTGCTGCAGGTAAGGATATTGGAGGAAAGCCAATTATTGCAGATATTGCCAAGATGCCTCACCTCTTAATTGCAGGTGCTACGGGTTCTGGTAAGTCCGTATGTATTAATACCATCATCATGAGTCTTCTGTATCATGCAAGACCGGATGATGTGAAGCTCATCATGGTGGATCCGAAGGTGGTGGAACTGAGCATGTATAATGACATTCCACATCTGTTAATCCCTGTGGTGACGGATCCTAAGAAGGCCAGCCAGGCGCTTAACTGGGCGGTGGCTGAGATGGATCAGCGTTATAAGAAATTTGCCAATATGCAGGTGCGTGACTTAAAGGGTTACAATGCCAAGGTGGCTGAGATTTTAAAGAAGTCCCAGGGTGTGGAGACGGATCCGGAGGATCTTCCGAAAAAGCTCCCTCAGATTGTGATCATCATCGACGAGTTAGCGGATCTTATGATGGTGGCGTCGAATGAAGTGGAAGATGCAATCTGCCGTCTGGCACAGTTAGCTCGTGCCTGTGGAATCCATCTGGTAATCGCAACCCAGCGACCTACGGTGAATGTTATTACTGGTTTAATTAAGGCCAATGTTCCATCCAGAATCGCATTCTCCGTATCTTCTGGTACGGACTCTCGTACGATTTTGGATATGAATGGTGCGGAAAAGCTTCTTGGTAAGGGTGATATGCTCTATTTCCCTTCCGGACTTCCAAAGCCAATTCGTTCCCAGGGTGCATTTGTTTCCGATGAGGAAATCAATGCAGTGGTGGACTTTATTAAGGAGCATAATCAGGGTGTGGCTACTTCTTCCCAGTCCGAGGAGATTGAGGCTGTGATGAATAATATCAACATGGCCGGCAGCAAGACCTTCGATCATGAACAGGATGAATATTTTGTGGAAGCAGCACGTCTTTGTGTGGAAAGTGAAAAGGCTTCCAGTGGTATGTTACAGCGCCGTTATAAGATCGGCTTTAACCGTGCGGCCAGAATCATTGATCAGCTGTGCGAAGCGGGAATTGTGGGACCGGAAGAGGGAACCAAGCCTCGTAAGATTTTAATGACCCAGGAAGAATTAGAAGCTTATCTGAGTACCTTAGAATAAAGAACATATTTTTGCGATTGGTGAAGACCAATCAGAGAGGTGGCAGCTATGACGTTAGCCCAGATTTTGGATGGAGTATCCTATAGTGTCCTCGGCGGTTCGCTGGAGGTGGAGATTTCGGATCTGTATATGGATTCCAGAAAAGTAACCAATGGTTCTGCATTTATTGCTATTATTGGTGCTACGAGTGATGGACATACCTATCTTAAGGATGTGGTTTCCAAGGGCGCGACGGCCCTCATTGTTTCTGAGAATGTGGACTATCTGGAATATCCTGGGGTAACGGTGGTTCGTGTGGAAGATACCCGTTATGCCATGGCACTCATGTCTGCTAATTTCTTCGGACATCCGGAGAAGGAGCTTTTTACTATCGGTATTACCGGTACCAAGGGGAAAACCACCACCACGTATATGATCAAGAATGTATTGGATGCCTGTGGTATTCCTACCGGTCTCATCGGTACGATTGAATCCATCGTGGGAACGGTGCATACTCCGGCTGCCAATACCACTCCGGAAAGTTATGCAATCCACAAGGCGTTTCGGAAGATGGTCAATTGTGGCATGAAGGCTGTGGTCATGGAAGTGTCCTCCCAGGGCCTTATGTTACATCGTACCGCAGGAATTCTTTTTGATATCGGTGTCTTTACCAATCTGGAGAAGGACCATATCGGTCCTCATGAGCATACTTCCATGGAGCATTATATTGCTTGCAAGAGTATGTTATTCCGCCAGTGTAAGAAGGGAATTGTGAATGGGGATGATGCCCATCTCGAGGCCATCTTACGGGATCATACCTGTGAAGTGGAGACCTATGGTCTATCCGAGGGGATGGATTATCGCGCTAGCGATATGGAATATTCCCATGAAGCGGGAAGGATTGGTACTACATTTGCAATTACAGGAAAGGTGAATACCAGGGTAGAGCTTGGAATGCCTGGACTTTTTAGTGTGTATAATGCTCTGTGCGCTGTGGCGGTGACCAGTCACCTTCAAGTAACCACGGAGCAGATGCAAAAAGCCCTTCAGCATGTGCATGTGAAGGGTAGAATTGAACCGGTGCGCGTATCCGACAAGTTCACCTTATTAATCGACTACGCTCACAATGCCATGGCTCTTGAAAGCGTGTTAAAGACTCTTCGGGAATACCACCCACATCGCCTGGTGACGTTGTTTGGCTGTGGCGGCAATCGCTCCAGGGACAGACGTTTTGAGATGGGGGAAGTGTCCGGAAGGCTTTCGGATTTTACCATTATTACTTCCGATAATCCAAGATTTGAGAAGCCGGAAGAGATTATAGCAGATATTGTGAAGGGCATGAAGAAGACGGATGGCGCTTACATTACCATCACTGACCGCAAGGAAGCGATTCGTTATGCCATCACCCATGGAGAGCCGGGGGATATTATCATCCTTGCAGGTAAGGGGCATGAGGATTACCAGGAGATTAATGGCGTGAAATATCCTATGGACGAGCGAGTGTTAATCCAGGAGATTTTATTTGAACTTGCCCATAAAGCATAGATGAAAGGAGTGCGACAATGGCTTTATATGCAGATGTGATTGTGGATATTTCCCATGATAAGCTGGATCGCACTTTTTCCTATCGAATTCCCAAGGAACTAGAAGCGACCGTTCGTGTGGGAATTCAGGTATATATTCCCTTCGGTGGTGGAAATCGCCTCATTAAGGGATATGTGGTGGATATTCACCCGGAAGCCACCTTCGATGAAAGTCGAATGAAGGAGATTGACTCCGTGGTGGATGAGAATCTTGCCATTGAAGGACGGATGATTTCTCTTGCTTCTTTTCTTCGCACCAATTATGGTGGAACCATGAATCAGGCGCTTCGTACGGTGATTCCGGTGAAGAAAAGTGTAGGTAGCAGGGAATATCGCACCGTTAAAGTACTTGCTACGAAGGATGAGCTTACGGATTTATTACAGGAAGCCATCCAAAAGAAGCATGTGGCGAAGGAGCGTCTGCTTACGGCTCTTTTAGAAGATGAAGAGATGGAATATTCTCTTCTTACGACGAAATTAAATATCTCCGCCCAGACCATTAAGGCCATGGAAAAGGCCGGTGTGATTGCGATTCATACGGAGAAGAAGTACCGCAATCCCATTCAGATCAGTGATCGGACGGAACTAAGAAATTCCCTGAATCCCACCCAGAAGTATATTGTGGATGCGGTGCGAAAAGACTATGATCAGGGGATTTTTAAGACCTATCTCATTAAGGGAATTACGGGCTCTGGAAAGACGGAAGTGTATCTTTCCATTATTGAAGGAGTGGTTGCTTCCGGTCGGCAGGTAATCATGTTAATCCCGGAGATTTCCTTAACTTATCAGACGGTGATGCGGTTTTATCGCCGGTTTGGTGACCGGGTGTCCATTATGCATTCGAGATTATCCGCCGGAGAGCGGTTTGATCAATATGAGAGAGCTAAAAATGGGGAAATCGATATTATGATCGGACCACGGTCCGCCCTTTTTACACCATTTGCCAAGCTGGGGTTAGTGGTCATTGATGAGGAACATGAAGGCGCCTATAAGAGTGAGTCGATTCCTAAGTACCACGCGGTGGGAGTTGCCAGGGAACTTGCAAGGATCAATGGGGCTTCTGTGATTTTAGGTTCCGCCACGCCTTCCATCGATACCTATTATCGGGCGCTTCGTGGGGAGTATCAGCTCTTTACCATGAATGAGCGGGCGACGGGACAGGACCTTCCTACGGTCTATATTGAGAATATGAAGGATGAACTTCGAGCAGGAAATCGTTCCATTATTTCCAGACATCTCCATGACCTCATGGTGGATCGTCTAGAGAAGAAGGAACAGATCATGCTTTTTATAAATCGCCGTGGTTATGCGGGAATCTGTTCCTGCAGGGCCTGTGGCAAAGTGTTAAAATGCCCACATTGCGATATTTCCCTTAGTTATCACAAGGCCAAATACGCGGGGGGCAGGGATTTTTTAAGTTGTCATTATTGCGGATATACGCAGGATGTGGTGAAGACCTGTCCTGACTGCGGTTCAAAGTATATCGGAATGATGGCAGGTGGTACGCAGAAGGTACAAGAGCAGTTAGAACAGGAATTCCCTGGGGCGCGCGTTCTTCGAATGGATATGGATACCACGTCTGGCAAGGATGGGCATGAGAAGATTTTGGCAGCATTTGCCGGGCAGGAAGCGGATATTCTTCTTGGAACGCAGATGATCGTGAAAGGCCATGATTTCCCGGGGGTTACGTTAATGGGAATTCTGGCTGCGGATATTTCTCTTCATGCTTCGGATTACCGGGCTGCGGAGAGGACCTTCGAACTATTAACCCAGGCCGCGGGCCGAGCAGGACGTGGCAAAACTCCTGGGGAAGTGGTGATCCAGGCATATGATACGGAAAATTATGCTCTGGTGGATGCCGCGAAACAGGATTATGAGCACTTTTACAATCAGGAGATTGCATATCGGGACATGATGGATTACCCTCCTGTGGTACATTTGCTCATGGTGAAATTCTCTGGCAAGAACGAGGATGCGGTGGCCAAAGCCAGTGCTTCCATCACGGTGGAAAATCCGGGAGGACGCGTGATCGGGCCAAGCAAGGCTTCCTTATATAAGTCGGAGGATCTTTATCACATGGTTATTTTCTACAAGAACGCTTCCTACGAGGCTTTGACGGATCTTAAGTCCAAGGTGGAAGCGGAAGTGTCGCAAAATGACCGATTTCGCTATGTAAGTGTGCAATTTGACTTTGATCCTCTCTACACCTAAAAGGGTGGGAGGACACATTAGAATAATGGAGGAAAAAAATGGCAATTCGACAGATTCGAACCGTGGGTAATTTAGGCGAGGACGCACTGCGTAAGGTGTGCAAGCCGGTGAAGGAGATGACTCCTAAGATTAAGGAATTAATTCAGGACATGTTTGATACCATGTATGATGATAATGGTGTGGGTCTTGCGGCTCCACAGGTGGGTATTTTAAAGCGCCTTGTAGTCATTGATGTGGGAGAAGGACAGCCATTAGTATTAATTAATCCGGAGATTTTAGAGTCTTCCGGAAGTCAGACCGGATATGAAGGATGCTTAAGTATCCCTGGGAAGTCCGGCGTGGTTACTCGTCCTTCCCATGTGAAGGCAAGAGCCTATGATGAAAATATGCAGGAATACATCATCGAAGCGGATGATCTGTTAGCTCGTTGCATCTGCCATGAGCTGGATCATTTGGACGGAAAGTTATATTCGGATATTGCAGAAGGCGGTTTAGTGGATAATTCTGAACTGATGGAGCAGGACGAAGAGGATGATGACGAAGCGTAAGGAAGAGTAATTCGTAGAGAGTAGGAGTGATGGAATGAGAGTTTTATTCATGGGTACGCCGGATTTTGCGGCGAATACATTACGGGCAATTGTAGAGCATGGTCATGAGGTGGTGGGAGTGGTAACTCAGCCGGATAAGCCAAAGGGCCGTGGTAAGGAAATGGCATTCTCCGCCGTAAAAGAAGAAGCCCTGAAGCTTGGACTCTCTGTCTTACAGCCACCTAAGGTGCGGGAGGAGGCCGTAGTGGAAGAACTGCGGGCACTATCGCCGGAGGTGATCGTGGTTGTGGCCTTTGGGCAAATTTTACCTCAGTCCCTACTTGACATCCCTCCTTATGGCTGTGTCAATGTCCATGCATCCCTCCTTCCCGCATATCGTGGAGCAGCCCCAATTCAGTGGGCCGTGATCGACGGGTTAAAGGAAACCGGTGTTACCACTCAGTTAATGAATGCGGGACTGGATACGGGGGATATTCTCTTACAGAGTGTGCGCACGCTCGCTTCGAAGGAGACCGGTGGTTCTCTTTTTGATGCCTTAAGTGAGGATGGAGCTAAGTTACTCTTACAGACTCTGGAAGGCTTAGAAGCAGGTACCATTACTCCGGTACCACAGGATGAATCCAAGTCTTCCTATGCCAAGAAATTAACCAAAGACCTTGGAAATCTGGACTTTACCATGGATGCGGCTTCCTTGGACTGCCTCATTCGTGGATTAAATCCATGGCCAAGTGCCTATACCTATTATCAGGGCAAGACCTTAAAAATCTGGGATGTGGATGTGATTTTAGAAAACCAGGCAGAGGAATATGGAATTGCTGCCGGGGATACGACTCCCGGAAGTATTGCCGCAGTAACCAAGGATACCATCGTAGTAGCCTGTGGTAGCGGTTATCTTGCGATTCGAGAATTACAGTTAGAAGGAAAGAAGCGCATGGATACCAGGAGCTTCCTTCTTGGAACGAAGATCAGTACGGGAGAGAAGTTATGCAGGGAAAGATAAATCCAAGAGAGATTGTCTTGGACCTTTTAATGGAGGTCAACGAAAAGAATACCTATTCCCATGTGGTGCTTGGTGCGGCTCTAAAGAAGTTCCAATATCTTTCCAAGGAAGACCGTTCCTTTATTAGCAAGGTCTTTCAGGGAACCTTGGAGCGTCAGATTACCATCGATGCGGTAATCAATGCCTATTCCAAAGTCTCCACCACTCGCATGAAGCCGGTGATCCGTAATCTCCTTCGCCTTTCCGTATATCAGATTCTGTATCTGGAGAAAATTCCTGACTCCGCAGCAGTGAATGAAGCGGTAAAGCTTGCCGTAAAGCGGCATTTTGACTCCTTAAGAGGATTTGTGAATGGCGTTCTTCGAAATATTTCCCGCAACAAGGAGGATCTTCCCATCGAAGATACCTTAAGTCTTCGCTACTCCATGCCGGAGTGGTTATGTGAGGAATTCGTGGAAGAATACGGGGAGGAGACTACGAAGAAGATCTTACAGGGCTTCTTAGAACGAAAGCCCATGTATATCCACTTAAATACTTCCTTACAGGAAAAAGAGGCTTGGATGAAGGCTCTTTTCGAGGAAGGGGTGAAGGTTCGGGAAGTGGAGGGACTTTCAGACACTCTTGAACTTCAGGAATATGATTATTTAGAAGGACTTTCCACCTACCAAAAAGGTGGCTTTCATATTCAGGATGTAAGCTCCCAGGTAGCGGACCTTGTGGCTTATTCCTTGGTTTCAAGTGGCAATGTGCTGGATGTATGTGCCGCCCCCGGTGGCAAAAGTATTCATCTTGCCATTCATGGGAACGGTGCTTATACCATCGAAAGTCGGGATGTATCCCCACGAAAGCTTGCCATGATGGATGCAGAGATTGAAAGACTTCAATTACAGCACATCTCTACGAAAGTGTATGATGCTTGCCAAAAGGACGAAAGCAAGAAGGGCAGCGTGGATTTACTCCTCTGCGACCTGCCATGTTCCGGCATCGGCATCATCGGCCGAAAAAGTGACATTAAATACCGCATGAACAAGGAATCCCAGATGGACTTAGTCAAGCTTCAGCAGGATATCCTTGCCAATGTTGTGGATGATCTAAAGGATCAGGGCATTCTCATATATTCCACCTGCACGATTCATAAGGCGGAAAATGAAGGGAATGTGAACTATATTAAAGAAACATTAGGCCTTACCCCGGTGGATCTAACCAGGATCCTTCCTGCTTGGGTAATGGATTATGAACGCAATCAGGAAACTGCAAAGCAGGGCTATGTTCAGCTTCTTCCCGGAATTCATCCATGCGATGGATTCTTTATCTCTGCGTTTCGAAAGTAAAAGGAAGTACTATGGCAACGGATTTAAAATCATTAAATTATGAAGAATTAACAGAATATGTATTGGGACTTGGAGAGCCGAAGTTTCGTGCCAAGCAGCTCTATGAATGGATGCATGTAAAGCGGGTGGACTCCTTAGAGGCCATGACCAATCTCCCTAAGTCCTTCAAGGAAAAACTATCCGAGGATGGGATTTATACCACCCTCACCCCGGCCGCCGTATTAGTATCGAAAATTGATGGAACCAGAAAGTATCTGTGGAGACTTTCTGATGGTAATGTGATTGAGTCCGTATTCATGCGTTATCATCATGGAAATTCCGTATGTATCAGCTCCCAGGTGGGATGCCGCATGGGGTGTAAATTCTGTGCTTCCACCCTGGATGGTCTTGCCAGAAATATGACTCCATCGGAGATGCTTGAGCAGATCTATGGAATCGAGCGGGAAGTGGGAGAGAAAATCTCCAATGTGGTGGTCATGGGATGTGGTGAACCCATGGATAATTTTGATAACCTGCTAAAATTTATTGAACTTTTAACCGATGAACATGGTATGCATATGAGTCAGAGAAATCTGACCGTGTCTACATGCGGTATCGTGCCTCGAATCTTGCAATTGGCGAAAAAACATTTGCAGATTACCCTGGCCATTTCCTTACATGCTTCGTCCAACGAACAGCGAAAGGAACTGATGCCGATTGCCGAAACATTCTCCATAGACAAGCTCTTAGATGCTTGTCGCACTTATTTTGAAGAGACGGGACGACGCATTACCTTCGAATATTGTGTTGTGGCGGGGGGAAATGACACCCTGGAAGATGCCACCAGACTTTCCAATTTAATTCAGGATATGAACTGTCATGTGAACTTAATTCCAGTCAATCCGATCGAGGAAAGAACCTTTAAACAGCCTACGATGGACGCGATCGAGCGGTTTAAAAACAGGCTTGAAAAAAACGGAATAAATGTTACTATTAGAAGGGAAATGGGCCGGGATATTAATGGAGCCTGTGGACAGCTTAGAAAGAGCTATATTGCGGAGGAGAATTCATGAAATCTTATTGCGCAACAGACGTTGGCAAGGTTAGAAAAATGAATCAGGATAGTGTATACGCATCTAGTGAACCCATTGGATCTTTACCGAATCTTTTTATTGTAGCGGATGGCATGGGAGGTCACAAAGCAGGTGATCTTGCTTCCAAGCTTACGGTGGAAACTGTGACGGATATTGTATCCTCTCTGGACGCTTCGGATCCCATCACAGTGATTCGGAAAGCGATTGAGCGAGCCAATAGTGCAGTCCTTGGCAAGTCCAAGGAAAGTCTTGATTATCAGGGGATGGGCACAACTTGTGTGATTTCCTGTGTCGTTGAGAATAATTTATATGTAGCCAACATTGGAGACAGTCGTCTCTATGTGATAGATAAAGAGATTACCCAGATTACCAGGGACCATTCCCTGGTGGAAGAACTGGTGAGTCGCGGTCAGCTTGCCCGCAAGGATGCAAGGACCAATCGAAATAAGAATATTATCACACGTGCGATCGGTGGACAACCCGTGGTGATGGCGGACTTCTTTGAAGTGAAGCTAAAGCCCAAGGATAGAATTTTAATGTGTACCGATGGACTTACCAATATGGTGGAAGATGAGGAACTTCTGCGAATTATTGGGGATCGAAGGTTATCCTTACGGGAAGTGGCCAAGCGCCTGATTGATGCGGCCAATGTCCACGGAGGGAAGGATAATATCGGAGTTGTGTTAATCGAACCGGAAGTTTAAGCGAGGAGTAACTTCCCGGCGAACGTTTTTTATATTCGACATTTGGAAGGAAGAAATCTATATGTTACCTAATGGCACCATTATTGCCAACCGTTATGAGATTCTGAATCGAATCGGAAGCGGCGGAACGGCGGATGTATATAAGGCATTTTGTCATAAACTGAATAGAAATGTGGCAATTAAGGTATTGAAGGCGGAATACAGCGAGGATGAGGTATTTATCGGAAAGTTCCGTAAGGAAGCCCAGTCCGCTGCTGGTATGACCAATGCCAATATTGTCAATGTGTATGATGTCGGCGATGAGAATGGACTCTATTATATTGTCATGGAGTTAGTTGAGGGCATTACCTTAAAGCAGTATATCGAGAAGAAGGGACCTTTGGAATATCAGGAGGCTCTTAGTATTGCGATCCAGATCTGCCAGGGAATTGAAGCTGCCCATGAACATCATATTATTCACCGGGATATTAAACCGCAGAATATCATTATTTCCAAGGAAGGAAAGGTGAAGGTAACGGACTTTGGTATCGCTAAGGTGACAACCTCCGAGACCGTGAATGCCATGGCTATGGGAAGTGTGCATTATATCTCCCCAGAGCAGGCAAGGGGTGCTTATAGTGATGTAACCAGTGATATTTATTCCTTCGGTATTACTTTATATGAGATGGTGACCGGTCGTGTGCCATTCGATGGAGAAACCACTGTGGCAGTGGCTTTGATGCACATTCAGAATGAGATTGTTCCTCCTTCCGTATATGCACCAAATCTTCCGGTATCCGTGGAACAGATTATCTTAAAGTGTACCCAAAAGCGTATGGATCGCAGATATCAGTCCGCATCCAACCTGATTATTGACTTAAAGAGAGCATTAGTGACTCCATATGATCAGTTCGTGGACAATGGGGAGAATATTCAGGATTCTCCTACGGTGATGTTCACCCAGGATCAGTTGGATCAGATTAATAGCCGTACTTCCTCAATTCGTATTCCAACCGGAGCACAGCCGGATTTAAAGCTGTATTTCTCCGATACGGACAGTGGTGTTCGTGGAGTAAGCGAAGATGTGTTGATTGGCGGCAATGATTTTGAAGAGGATCCTTTCGAAGAGGATTTTGAAGAGCAGCATGAATTAGCAGGAATGGAGAATCTTGACGATACGGACGAAATCGACTCTTCCCTTCTTGGCAATCGTGATGCCAATCAGTTAGATAAGATTATGGTATATGTGGGTGTTGCCGTTGCCATTGTCCTTGTAGTTGTTACCGTGGCCGTGGTGATCCGTGTAATGATGACCTTTGGTGGCGCAGGTAGCAGTAGCACCATTCAGCCTACCACAGCCCCTACGAGTAGCGTGGTTACCAGTACGGAAGCAGTGCCAACCGGTGTTCAGGTTCCGAACTGTGTGGGTATGACTCGTAGTGAAGCCAAGGCAGCGCTCAATTCCTTACAGCTTGGATTTGACTCCGAGACCGCATATTCTTCCGTTGTGGAGAAGGGTGTGGTAATTTCTCAGAGTGTGGAAGCGAATACTTATGTTTCAGCACATACTACCGTGGTTGTGGTAGTAAGTAATGGTCCGGAGAAGTTCTCCTTAATTGATGTGAAAGCAATGAGTGAAGCAGAAGCTACGGAAGCCTTGAAAGAATTAGATTTAGAGGTGGAAGTGGTATATGAGAATAGTACCAAGGTGGAAGATGGTAAGGTAATTAAGACTTCTCCATCTGCCAAATCCCAGGTGGCTCCCGGAGATACCGTAACCATTACGGTTGCTAAGAATGTACAGGCAGCAGAAGTTGCAGTTCCTGACCTTCTTGGAAATACTCAGGATGAAGCAATCAAGAAATTATCAGCAGTGGGCTTAACCTGTACCTTTACGGATCCGGTGGCAAGCTCCACCGTGGAGAAGGGCTGTGTGGTTGCACAGAACTATACTACAGGAACCATGCTTCCTCGTAATAGCAGTGTGGAACTTACCTTAAGTTCCGGTATGACCAAGAGTAATTATAGTGTCACCTATCCAATCGTAAAGTCCGTGGCTTGTAATGCCACCGAGCCGGCGGAATATACCACTGCCACCGGGGACAAGGTATGCGAAGTGAAGGTGGTATTCGTTCAGAAGACGGATAGCACGCGTAAGGAAACTACGGTGATGGACTATACCAATATTAATAACTTAGCAGATACATTTGAAGTACAGGTCAATGGTGAGGAAGGAATTCCTACGGGTACTTTAAGCGTATATGTGCGTTATTCCTACTTCCAGGGAGAGTATATTCAGGAGACCGCTCCTCAGAATACCTTCTCTGTGGAACTTTCCTTGACACCAACCAACTAACCCCAGAAAAGGTGGTATAT
Organism: Lachnospiraceae bacterium; assembly: GCA_024696615.1. Classification (GTDB taxonomy): domain Bacteria; phylum Bacillota; class Clostridia; order Lachnospirales; family Lachnospiraceae; genus MGBC120314. Next base: position 49,596 of record JAILGS010000020.1, on the reverse strand, counting down.
GACAGGTAAGATTATTAAGGGCATTGCAGGGTTTTATTATGTGCATGCCAATGGAACAATCTATGAATGTAAGGCCAAGGGGGCTTTCCGAAATCGCAAGGTAAAGCCCCTGGTTGGCGATAATGTGGAGATTGCAATTTTAGATGAAGAGAAGCTTCTGGGAAATATCGAGGATATTCTTCCTAGAAGGAATGAATTGTTAAGACCCCAGGTCAGCAATGTGGACCAGGCGGTCCTTATTTTTGCCCTGCGGGACCCGGAGCCCAATATGGGACTGCTTCATCGGTTCCTGCTTCGGATGCAGTGGGAGGATGTGCCGGCAATTTTAGCTTTTAATAAGCAGGATTTAGCCTGTGATGCGGACATCACCCATATGGAAGAAGTTTTTGGAAACAGTGGTTGCAAGATCCTCTTTATCAGCGCGGAGCGTGGCGAAGGTTTAGAAGAGTTAAAGTCCCTTATGGAAGGTAAGACCACCGTTCTTGCCGGACCTTCCGGCGTGGGGAAATCCACCACCTTAAACTTCCTTATGGGGGAAGAGCGCATGGCTACGGGAGAAATTAGCGAAAAAATCGGTCGTGGTAAGCATACCACCCGTCATTCCGAACTTTTTTCCCTTGGGGGCGACACCTATGTGATGGACACACCCGGATTTACCTCCCTCAATGTGGATGAGGTGGATGTGGAGCGATTGCATTATTATTTTGAGGAATTTTCTCCTTACGAGGGAAAGTGCCATTTCGACAGCTGTGTGCATGTGAATGAGCCCAAATGTGCCGTAAAAGAGGCATTGGAAGCCGGCCGCATCAACCGAGAGCGGTATGAAGGCTATAAAGAGATTTATGAAGAATTAAAGAATCTTAAGAAATACTAGGGACTTAGGAACCAGGAAAGAGATTCGAAAAATTTTAGATGTAATAGGAAGTAAGAAAGGCAGTAGAAGTACCATGAATATTTTATCCCCATCGATTTTATCCGCGGATTTTTCCAGACTTGGACAGGATGTGTCCATCATTGACGAGGCAGGAGCACAGTACATCCATATTGATGTAATGGACGGTATGTTTGTTCCTAATATTTCCTTCGGAATTCCAGTCATTAAGAGCATTCGTCCTTGTACGAAGAAAGTCTTTGATACCCATCTGATGATTGAAGAGCCAATCCGTTATGTGGAAGCTTTTAAGAATGTGGGTGCGGATATTATTACGATTCATGTGGAAGCTTGCAAGGATGTATCTGCAACCTTAGCAAAGATTCAGGAAATCGGTTGTAAGCCAGCCATTGCCTTAAATCCAGAGACGGATGTGGAAGCAGTATTCCCATATCTTGATCAGGTATCCATGGTGCTTGTAATGAGTGTACATCCGGGCTTTGGCGGTCAGTCCTTCATCGAAGAGACTCTTGAAAAGGCCACCATCATTCGTAAGAAGTTAGATTCCATGGGACTTTCCAAGGTGGATATCGAGATGGATGGCGGAATCACCTTAGATAATGTGAACCGTGTACTTGCAGCAGGAGTGAATGTGGTAGTTGCGGGAAGTGCAGTATTTAAGAGCCCTGCAGATAATACCAAGAAGTTTTTAGAAGTGCTTGGTAATGCATAAAAAGATTAAAAATTTTTTTAATGTCTAGATGTTGTGCCAAGTTCCGAAAAGGGAGCTTGGTTACATCCAATATCTTGTGTTTTCTCCCTTGAAAATGGGGAGTTTCCTAGGTTTTCTCGACTTGTGCTTGTGATTTAATCGTGATATAATTTCAAATGCTGTGGATAACTTTACGCAAAAATCAGGTTTATCTGCATAATTTGGAACATGAACGGGCAAGGGGGAAATCCGATGTCTCAGTTTTTAGGGAAATTATCAAATAACCAGGACGTTCTGTCCGTTACATTAGAAAATTCCAAAGGTTTGAAAGTAACTGCAATGAATTATGGCGCCTGCCTTTTAAAGATCCTGGTGCCGGATCGTAATGGAAATCCTTGCGATGTGCTCCTAGGATTTGGTGCGTTAACCTCCTATGAGGATAATGCCTCCTGTCATGGGGCGATTGTGGGACGAAATGCCAATCGCATCGGTGGTGCGAAAGTGACCATTGCAGGAAAAGAATATCTCTTAGCGAAAAATGATAAGGGTAATAATAATCTTCACAGTGGGCCGATTCGTTGGTCCCAGAGGTTTTGGGAAATCGAAGAAGAGGGGAAGAACTCCGTGACTTTTTCGTTAGATAGTCCCGACTTAGAGCAGGGGCTTCCTGGAAACATGAAGGTTCGTGTCACCTATACCTTAAGTGAAGAGAATGCATTAGCAATTCACTATGATGTAATCTCAGATGCAGAAACCATCTGCAATATTACCAATCATAGTTATTTTAATTTAAATGGTGCCGGTAACGGCAATATATTGGATCACGAAGTGTGGATCGATGCGGATGCATTTACTCCATCCGACGTAGCCTTAATACCAACGGGAGAAATTCGCAGTGTGGAAGGAACCCCTATGGATTTTCGTACCCCGAAGCGAATTGGAAAGGATCTTCATGCGGATTATGAACCTCTGATCCTTGCGGGTGGATATGATCATAATTATGTATTAAAGAATCAGGGAAAACTTGCTAAGGTTGCCTCTGCGTATGCGGGGTCTACAGGAATTTCCATGGATGTGATGACGGATCTTCCGGGACTTCAGATGTATACGGGCAATTTTTTAAAGGATGAGGGAAAGAATGGCGTAAGCTACGGCCATTACGATGGTGTGGCGTTTGAAACTCAGTTTTATCCGGATGCAGTGCATCATGAGATTTTCCCACAGCCACTGATTCATGCCAAGGAACGGTTTACTTCTACCACCTGCTATGTATTTGCTACTAGAAAGTAGAAGGGAACAAAGATTTTGGGAGTGGGACTGTAATGAAGAATAATCAGTTTTTTGCCATGCTCTCACGAATGAAATATATCAATCGTTGGGGACAGATGCGCAATACGATTCATGAGAATGATATGGAGCATTCTCTGGAAGTTGCTTTTATTGCCCATGCTTTGGGTGTGATTAATAATGAGGTGTTTGGTGGCAATATGAATGCGGAACGTCTTGCGGTGCTTGGAATGTACCATGATTGCACGGAGATTATTACCGGTGATATGCCAACCCCAGTAAAATACTATAGTCCGGTGATTCGGGATGCCTATAAGGATGTGGAAGTGGCTGCAAGAGACCAGTTACTTACAGGGCTTCCGGAAAATTTCCGGGAGACTTATAGTTCCTGTCTGTTATCCACGGAGGAAGAGCAGGATTTATGGATTTATGTGAAGGCTGCGGATAAGATGTCAGCCTGGATTAAGTGCCTGCAGGAATTATCCATGGGCAATCAGGATTTTGCTGAAGCAGCGAAAAGTACGGAAGCTTCCGTTCGGAAGATGAATCTTCGGGAAGTGAATTATTTTATTGAACATTTCCTTCCAGGTTACACCAAGACATTGGATGAATTGATGGAGCCTGTGGGGCGCTAGAATATAGAGCAAGGGAGAGGGATTGATGGATCGTTACGATGTGAATGTGGACTTATTACTGAATATCTTGGAAGAATCGTTAAATCCGATGGCATGTGTTCGGGTATTGGATTATGACGAGGAAAAGTCAATTCAGTTCATGATGTTAAATAAGGCATTTCGTGCCATGTACGGAGAAGAAGCGTCAAGAACCATGCAGGATGCTACGCTAAAACTCTCTGAAATTGCAGAATTTAATGCGGAAGATGATCTTTCTCGTGCCATCTTAGATGTATATGAGTCCGAGAAGGAAGTGATCCGTCATGTGGATATGAAGGGACTTCACAAGATCTTTAACATGAAGGCCTATATGCCACTGCCAGGATATATCTGTCTTTCTTTTGCAGATGTGACGGAGAGTGAACGCGCAAAGAACGATGCATTGGAGAATGTGAATGCTATTTCTACCAATACGGAGAAGTTAAAGTTCGAAGTGGACCGTCTTACCGCAGGTAGAAAGCAGTTAGAAGATAATGCCAGAGTCTATGAGCTCATCGCTCAGGTTTCCAACGACGGATTTTATTTTAAGGATTATCAGAATGATTCCTTCGTGGCATCCGATAGTTGGTATGACCTCTTTACCATCGATGGCAATAAGCCAAGGGACTGCCAGGATGTAGCCTCTTGTTTAAGTGATAATGATGTGTTCGATTACAACCGTGCCAGAGAAAAATCCATCTCCGAAGGCTGTGAGTCCATGAACAGTGAGTTCCGTCTGGCGGATGATCGCACCTGGTTGGAGGGACATTTCCACTTTAGCTACAATCCGAAGGGAGAACTGGTGGAGGAGATTGCTTACTTTAAGAATATCTCCATGATTAAGTCCCAGAAGGAAGAATTAGCTTACAAGGCTTATTATGATGGAGCAACGGGATTAATTAACCGTACTTATATGAATAAGCTTTTGGAAAATGATCTTGCCAGAGCTGCAAGAGAAGATGTGGCAGTATCCGTTTTATATGTGGATATTGATGATTTTAAAAATGTGAACGACAGTATCGGATATAAGTTAGCGGATGAATTTTTAATTAAATTTGCCATGATCCTTAAGAATTATCAGTCTTCTTCCGTACGTTTAGCTCGTTTTGATAGTGATGAATTCGTGCTGTCCTTGTATGACAGTACCCGTCATAGTGCCCAGAAAATCGCCATTGAGATTAAGAAGCGCCTGTTAGAGCCAATCGTATTATCCAATGGAATGAGCCAGCACATGACCGTGAGCATCGGTATTAATGAATTCCCATATGGTGGTTCCAATGCCGTGGATCTGATCGCCAATGCGGACATTGCGCTGCATGTTGCTAAGAATAACGGTAAGAACGGCATCGTCTTCTATGAGGAGAAGATGTTAAATGAGTTCATGAATAAGATTGAGATGGAGAACAATATTAAGAGCGCCTTAGAAAATGACCGCTTCCAGTTGTTCTACCAGCCACAGTTTGCAACCAGCACCAAGAAGCTTCGTGGTATGGAAGCTTTAGTCCGTATGAGGGACGAGGAATATGGTCTGTTACTTCCTCAGAATTTCATTCCTCTTGCGGAGCATAACGGCAGTATCGTGGATATTGGCGAGTGGGTAATCCGCAAAGCATTTGAAGATTATAAGAATTGGCAGGAGAATTATGATTTTGATGGGATTATGTCCATCAATATTTCCCCAGTGCAGTTTAAGAGCGTTACCTTCGAAAGTACGCTCTATGCCCTGATCCGTGAATATCATATGGATCCCGGCCATGTGGAAATTGAAATTACCGAGTCCTTAATCCTCGACAATAAGTTCCAGGTGATGGAGATGTTAAAGCGTATCCGTAATCAGGGAATTCGTATTTCCTTAGATGATTTCGGAACAGGGTACTCTTCTTTAGCATATTTGTACAATATCCCAATGGATACGCTAAAGATTGATAAGTCCTTCATCGATTCCTTGGGAGAGGAGCGTAATGCGGACATTATCACCAGCTCTGTCATCGAAATGGTGCAGAAGCTTGGCATCGAGCTTGTGGCGGAAGGTGTAGAAACCCAGGCACAGTTTGAATTCTTAAAGAAAATTGATTGTGATAACATTCAGGGATACTATTTGGCAAAGCCAATGAGTTCAGAAGGTATTAAGTCACTCATCAGGGAGGCATAATGTTAGTCGGTCGTAATAGCGAATTAGAACAATTAAATAACGCTTTTGCCCAACCAGCAAGTTCGATTCTGTTGCTTTACGGTCGCACGGGAATCGGCAAGACATCTCTGATTCAGGAATTTATCAAGGATAAGGATGCCTTTTATTACTCCTGCCTACCTTCTGCGAAGGATGAGGCACGGTTCTTCCTTGCCAATGCTGTCTATGGGGAAAGTGAATTAAACCCTTATATGGACCGTTATGAGGACGTGTTCCAGGGAATCAAAAGAGCGGAAAATAATGGAAAAAAGATTGTAGTGATTGATGAATTTACCAATATTTCCCGTGGTGATAAGGATTTCATGGAGGGCGTGCTTACCATGGTAAAGCACCCGGAAGATTTTGGACGCGTACTTTTTGTTTTGATTAGTTCTTCCATCAGTTATGTGGAGGGAAATCATTCCAAGATGTTTGGCTCCGATTCTTCTTTGGTGGAAGAGTTAAAGCTTGGTGCGTTAAACTTTGCTGAAAGTATGCATTTTCTTGCCAATTACTCCATGGAAGACTGTATTCGTCTCTATGGTTTAACGGGTGGAATTCCTGAATATTTAATTCGAATTAATCGTAAAGTTTCCGTGGAAGAGAATATTGTTCGCCATATTCTTACCAAGGGTGCTAAATTAAATCAGGAAGGCCATAATTTTGTTTTAGAAGAGCTTCGTGAAAGTGCTTCCTACAATACGATTCTTGGCTGTCTTTCCCGGGGCATGTTAAAGATTAATGATATCTTTAATTATACGGGATTTGGTCGTGATAAGATTAGTGTGTATTTAAAAAATGTGATTGAACGTGATATTGTGGAGAAGGTTTATTCCTACGATATCAGCGGTAAGGAAAATATTAAAAAGGGTTGTTATCGTGTGACCCCTGGATTTATTAATTTCTGGTATCGCTATCTTTATTCCCATGCGACGGAATTGGAAATCATGGATCCACAGGAGTACTTTAATACTTTTATTAAGGATTCTTTGGATGAGTTTTGTGAGGAAGCATTTATTCAGGTATGTACGGATTATCTGCATCTTTTAGAGACCCATCATGCCATGCAGTTTCAATCCGTTACCCGTGGTCGTATCTATGAGAAGGAAAGTCGCATCGATGTGATCTTGGAGGATGAAGAAGGAAAGAATGTTATTGCTTTATGCGATTTTACCGAAGCACCCATGTCCGATGAGGTTTTATCCCATCTTACCAATGTGTGCCACGAGGAGCGCATGAAGCCTGTGATGACCTATCTGTTCTCCCGAAACGGCTTCTCGGATGCTCTGCGTAGCAAGGCAGAGACGGACCTTACGATTCATCTGGTGGATCTGAAGGATTTATAGGAGTGTGTTTTGTTAGAAAGGTTTCATATGGGTAAGTCTGTATATATTGCGGAAAAACCAAGTGTTGGTCGTTCTTTTGCGGATGCCATCCAACATCGTTTTTCCCAGAATTTTAAATCCTATGATGGATATATGGAGTCCCAGGATGCCATTATTACGTGGTGTGTGGGACATCTTGTAACGATGAGTTATCCGGAAGCCTATGATCCAGCTCTGAAGCGTTGGACCATGGAGACACTTCCATTTATTCCGGATAAATATTTGTATCAGATCGGTAATGGTGTGGAGAAGCAGTTTAAGATTGTATCGGAGCTTCTGAATCGTAAGGATGTATCAACCATCTATGTGTGTACCGACTCCGGACGTGAAGGAGAGTACATTTACCGTCTTGTGGATCAGATGGCCAATGTCCAGGGCAAGGAAAAGAAGCGTGTGTGGATCGATTCCCAGACGGAAGATGAAATTGTGCGAGGAATCGCAGAAGCCAAGGATGAGTCCGAGTATGATAATCTTGCAGCTTCCGCCTATCTTCGTGCCAAAGAAGATTATCTGATGGGTATTAATTTCTCCCGTGTGCTTTCCTTAAAGTACGGTAATCGTCTTGGTTCCTACATTAATTCCCGTTACGTGGCCATTGCCGTGGGTCGAGTAATGACCTGTGTTCTTGGTATGGTGGTTCGCAGGGAGCGTGAAATCCGTAATTTCGTGAAGACTCCATTCTTCCGTGTTCTTGGAAACTTCTCCGTTGCCGGACATTCTTTTGAGGGAGAGTGGCGTGCGATTCAGGGCAGCAAGTATTTTGAAACTCCATATCTTTACAAGGAAAATGGTTTTAAAGAACGCCAAACTGCCGAAGAGTTAATATCCCATCTAAGCGATGGGAAGATGATCGTGGGCGAAGATGGCATAGGAGTGCTTGCGGGAGTTGAAGGAACCGGGGCTGGAACTGACGAAGCTTTTGCGGGTGAGGATGCAGGCTTAGAAAATGGCGTGCTCACAAAGATTGAGAAAAAGAAAGAAAATCGAAATCCTCCACTTTTATATAATCTTGCTGAAATTCAGAATGATTGCTCGAAAATCTTTAAAATCAGTCCGGATCGTACTTTGGAAGTGATCCAGGAACTGTATGAGAAGAAGTTAGTAACCTATCCTAGAACGGATGCTCGTGTGCTTTCCACAGCAATCAGTAAGGAAATCTATAAGAATTTAAATGGATTAAAGAATTATTCCATCGTTTCGGATTTAGCAGCAGAAATCCTTGCGGGGGATAGTTATAAGAATATTGCTAAGACCAAGTATTGTAATGATTCCATGATTACGGATCACTACGCAATTATTCCAACCGGTCAGGGCTTGAATGCATTAAGTTCTCTACCACCTCTTTCTCAGAAGGTGTATGAGGTTATTGTGCGAAGATTCTTAAGTATCTTTTATCCACCTGCGGTATATCAGAAGATTTCCATGCAAATTCAAGTAAAGGAAGAGACTTTCTTTACCTCCTTTAAGGTAATGACGGAGGAAGGTTTCTTAAAATGTACCACCTGGTCCTTTGCTAAGAAGAAGGATGGAGCTTCAGAGAATTCCTCTAAGAGTGGCGAGAATGATGCCTCCGATGGAAATAATGAGAATAACGCAGATGAGACCGAGGATGTAAAGGTGGATGAAATCTTCCTTGAGACCCTTTCAAAGTTAAAGAAGGGCGCAACCATCGATACTTCCGGATATCTCATAAAGGAAGGGGAAACAAGTCCACCGAAGCGTTATAATTCAGGTTCTTTAATTCTTGCCATGGAAAGTGCCGGAAATCTTATTGAAGATGAAGATCTTCGTGCGCAGATTAAAGGTAGTGGTATTGGTACCAGTGCTACTCGTGGTGAAATCTTAAAGAAGCTTAATACGAAGGAATATTTAAAGACGAATAATAAAACGCAGATTGTTACTCCATCCCTGCTTGGCGAGCTCATCTTTGATGTGGTGGAAAATTCTATTCCGCACTTACTGAATGCAGAATTTACCGCCAGCTGGGAGATGGGCTTAACTCAGGTGGCCGAAGGGGTTACCTCCGAAGATGAGTACATGGAAAAACTCTCCGGCTACATCACCCGCCGTACCAATGTGGTAAAACAGCTCAATAATTCCTATAAGCTGACTTCTTTGTTTAATGAGGATGTGAAGGCTTATAAATAGGGATGGGGCCAGTGCAGGCCCGCCCTCCCCCCTTTATTGACTTATTTTGTGGAACTTGGTATCATATGGTATTGTTACATTCCACAATAGTGAGGGATTGTTGATTAAAGGAGTATAGAAGAATATGTGCGGAATCGTTGGATATGTTGGTGAGCAGGATGCAGCTGACGTCCTTGTAGATGCGTTAAGCAAATTAGAATATCGTGGATATGACTCTGCGGGAATCGCTGTATTTGAAGATGGCGAGATCAAGGTGGAGAAGTGTCAGGGAAGGTTGGATAATCTTCGAAAGAAGATGGAAGAAGTAGGAAAGCCGGAAGGATGTGTAGGTATTGGACATACCAGATGGGCAACCCATGGCGAGCCATCCGACATTAATTCCCATCCACATGGAAATAAGCGCGTAACCATCGTACATAACGGAATTATTGAGAATTATAAAGAAGTGAAAGAGTTCTTAGTTGGCAAAGGTTATGAATTCGTATCCGAGACCGATACGGAGACTGTTGCAAAGCTCTTAGACTATTACTATGATGGCAATCCAGTGGATACCATCATTAAAGTTGTATCTGAAATCACTGGTTCTTATGCACTTGGTATCATGTTCGCAGATTATCCGGAGCATGTGTACGCCGTTCGTAAGGACAGCCCAATGTTAATCGGCGTTGGTAAGGGCGAGAACTTCTTAGGTTCAGATGTAACTGCATTCTTAAAGTATACCAAGGATTATTATTTGATCGAGCAGGATGAGATTTGTGATATCACTGCCAATGCGATAAAGATCGTTGACATTCATAAGAATCCGATCAAAAAAGAATTACAGACCGCTACTTGGGATGTGAATGCCGCAGAAAAGGGCGGATATGCACATTTCATGTTAAAGGAAATTCATGAGCAGTCCAATGCAGTGAAGATGACCATTTCTCCACGAGTAAAGGACGGAATGCCGGACTTTTCTGAGACAGGAATGACGAAGGAAGAACTTGCTTCCTTCCGTCAGATCTATATTGTAGCCTGCGGTACTGCAATGCATGCAGGAATGGTTGGAAAGTATGTGATTGAGAAGCTCGCAAGAACTTCTGTCATTGTAGATATTGCTTCGGAGTTCCGTTATCGTGATCCACTGATTGGAGAAGGGGATTTATTGATCGTCATTTCCCAGTCCGGTGAGACCGCAGATACCAAGGCAGCACTTGCTTTAGGAAAGGAACGTGGCGCCAAGACCCTTGCCATTGTGAATGTGGTAGGATCTTCCATCGCAAGAGAAGCAGACATGGTGCTTTATACCAATGCGGGACCTGAGATTTCCGTAGCGTCTACCAAGGCATATTCGGTACAGATTGCTGCCATGTATTTATTCGCATTTGAACTGGCTTACGTAAAGAAAGCCATTAGCGAAGACGAGTGCAGGAAGTATGTGAAGGAATTGTTAGAGATTCCGGATTATATTACCCACACGTTGGATGTGAAGAAGGATTGCCAGCAGGTGGCTTCCAAGCTTTTAAATGCCGATAGCCTTCTTTATATCGGACGTGGTCTGGATTATGCGCTTTCCATGGAAGGAAGCTTGAAGTTAAAGGAAATTTCCTACATTCACTCCGAGTCCTATGCGGCGGGCGAGTTAAAGCATGGAACGATTTCCCTGATCACCGAGCATATGCCGGTGATCGCAGTAGCTACGCAGAAGGCGCTCATTGAGAAGACCGTAAGTAACATCAAGGAAGTTAAGGCGCGTGGTGCCAAGGTTTACCTGGTATGTGGCGAGAGTTTGCAATTAGAAGAGGGCATTGCGGATGCCATCATTCGAATTCCGGAAGTGGATGAGATTTTGATGCCAACCCTGTGCGCAATTCCACTGCAGTTGATCGCTTATTATACCTCCGTACTTCGTGGTAATGATGTGGATAAGCCAAGAAACTTAGCCAAGTCCGTAACTGTGGAGTAAGACAGCATTCTCCAAGATCCTGCGGATGAAGACAGAAAACCATTAAGTTTACGATAGCGTTAGAAACTCCCCGGGAACTCCTTGGGGATATTGAGGAAAATAAAATGTATACAATTAATGATATGTATAATCTTCAGGAAACCATTGCAGCAAAGTTATTCGAAGGGCTCACCTATCCATGGGAAGCGCTTCCTAAGATTTCTAATTTTATCTTAGAGCTTGGTGCAACACTTCCCGAGGATGAATATGAGAAGCGTGGAGATCATGTGTGGATTGCCAAATCCGCCAAAGTCGCTCCAACCGCATATATTAATGGCCCTTGCATCATTGGAAAAGAGGCAGAGGTTCGTCACTGTGCATTCATTCGTGGCAATGCCATCGTGGGAGAAGGCGCAGTGGTTGGAAATTCCACCGAGTTAAAGAACGTGGTTCTGTTCAATAAGGTGCAGGTTCCACATTACAACTATGTGGGAGATTCCATTCTTGGATTCCGATCCCATATGGGCGCAGGTTCCATCACTTCCAACGTGAAGTCCGACAAGACTTTGGTTGTGGTAAAGAACGGCGATGAGAAGATTGAGACCGGCTTAAAGAAGTTCGGCGCTATGCTTGGCGATAATGTGGAAGTTGGTTGTGGTAGTGTGTTAAATCCCGGTACCGTGATTGGAAGAAATAGTAATATCTATCCACTTTCCAGTGTCCGTGGTCAGATTGCCGCAGGAAGCATCTATAAGAATCAGGGCGAAGTTGTGGAAAAGCGCAACTAATTTATGATGAAGAAACCAACAGGTAAGGCTGCATAGCATTACCTGTTTTTCGTTTTATTGCAAATATTTTTCAAGTGGTAAGATGAAGGTAGGAAGCATATGTTATATATCGTATATAACCCACTTTCGAACAATGGAAGCACTGCATCGCGAATTGCGGATGCTACGAAATTAGTGGTGGGAGAAAAAGAATATATTGATGTCACCAAAGTGAATTTGAAAGAATTCTATGGAAGACTGAAAAAGAAGGACAAAGTGGTGCTTTGCGGTGGGGATGGAACTATCCACCATTTTGTGAATGAATTATATGGGGAGCCCCATCGCACCTCATGTTATTTTATGCCCCTGGGTTCTGGGAATGACTTTGCCAGGGACATGGCAGCGGATTACGAAGATGGAATGATTGAAATCACCCCATACATGGACTCCCTGCCAACAGTGCGCCTTTACCGCAAGCCTAAGCCTGAAACTGAGAATATCGATAGGTGCAAGCAAGAAGGAGCATCCGCACAATCTGACAGTACGAAGAAGTTTGATACGAGCTTAGACAATGTCAAGGATCAGAATACGGTTTCAGACAACTCGACGGAGGAGTTAGAAGTCCTCACCATGCACTTTGTGAATAATGTGGCATTTGGTCTGGATGGATATTGCTGTGAGCGAAGCGATGAATTAAAGAAAAAGCATCCGGGAAAGAAGATTAATTATAGTCTCATTGCCCTGGGTGGAATTCTTGGCCGCTATCAGAATACGAATGGAAAAGTCAGGGTGGATGGCGTGGAGAAGGAATATACCAATATTCTCATGGCGCCAACCATGAATGGCCGCTATTATGGCGGCGGTGTAATGGTGGCACCGGGACAGGACCGCAAGAACATGACCGGAAAGCTTACCCTTGTGGTAGCCCATGGGATGAGCCCTGCACGCGTTCTTACCATTCTTCCCCAGACCTACTCCGGAAAACATGTGAAGAACACGGACTATGTGGAAATTCTAGAAGGCTATAAAATTTCTGTGGAATATGATCGCCCAAGTCCGGTACAGGTGGATGGCGAGACGGTTCTTGACGTGGTGCGTTATGAAGTGGAAAGCTGCGGCGTGGGCCCACTCTTTGTGGACCAGCTCCCAAGAGACAATTAATGGAATCCCATGCTATCCCCACACATAATTCATATTGAAATATGGATATATTGCAAGTATAATAACATTTGCGCTGTGGCTAAGAATGGCCGAAATGCGCAGGATTAAGACTGTGCGATGGCACAGGAAGGAGTTTAGAATGAGAAAAATGACAAAGACTTTAGCTACAGGACTTGTAGCGATGATGACCATGGCAGCGATGACTGCATGCGGTAGTTCTGCAACTTCTACCGAAACTACTGACGCTAACGTTAGCACCGAGGCTGCTACCACCGTGGCTGCGAGTGAGGGAGCTAGCGAGAGCGATCTTGCTTATGTACAGAATAAGGGCACTTTAGTGGTTGGTATTACGGACTTTGCACCGATGGATTACAGGGACACCGATGGCAAATGGATCGGATTTGATGCAGATCTTGCGACCGAATATGCTAAGAGCCTTGGCGTTAATGTGGAATTTGTGGAGATTACTTGGGACAACAAGATCCTTGAGTTAGATGGCAAGAGCATCGACTGCGTATGGAACGGCATGACCCTTACGGATGAGGTGCTTTCCGCTATGGAGTGCTCCAACCCATACTGCAACAACGCTCAGGTGGTGATCGTAAAGCAGTCCGAGGCTGATCAGTATCAGACCGTGGATAGCGTTAAGGGTTTAACATTTGCAGTTGAGGCTGGTTCCGCCGGTGAAGTTATGGTTCAGGAACTTGGCGCAAACTACACCTCCGTTGAATCCCAGGCCAATGCGTTAATGGAAGTTGCCGCAGGTACTTCCGATGCTGCAGTGATTGATTCTTTAATGGCAGCTGCAATGGTTGGCGAAGGCACTGGTTATGCGGATCTTACTTACACCGTAGGCTTAAATAGCGAAGAGTACGGCGTTGGTTTCAGAAAGGGCTCCGACCTTGCCGCTAACTTAAATGAGTTCCTTGCAGCAAGCGCTTCGAACGGCACTCTGGATGAAATCGCAGCAAAGTACGGTGTATCCGCAGCTCTGATCAAGTAATTGGATTGGCGGATCGGTAACACGCATCAAGTAATTCGATTGATGGATGCAATTTTACTACAAATGTAATATAATATCCGAGGGAGTGGGGAAGCCCACTCCCTTTTTTTCGTTAACCCCATATGGTTGAAACACCATGGTATGTATCCATATGAAATACTAGATGGGATGCCATATATGCGGTGTGGGAATGACGAAACACTAAGAAATACGAAATGGAGAAAGTAGGATGGATCTTTTTTGGGAACAGTTCCCCATCGTTGTAAAAGCGTTAAATGTGGGATTTTTACAGACTTTAAAATTATTCTTTGTGACTTTATTAGGAGCTCTTCCGCTGGGACTTGTGATTTCCCTAGGCTCCATGTCTTCTTTTAAACCATTAAAATATGTGGTGAAATTCGTGATTTGGATTGTGCGAGGCACACCACTCATGATTCAGTTGCTGATTATCTACTATTTTCCAGGCCTGGTGCTTCATAATCCAATCTGGGGCGGCGGTGAGTCCGGACGTTTCCTTGCAGCAAGCGTGGCATTCATCTTTAATTATGCCTGCTATTTTGCGGAAATCTACCGCGGCGGAATTCAGAGCGTCCCTGTGGGTCAGGAAGAAGCGGGCTTGGTGCTTGGTATGACCAAGACTCAGATTTTCTTCAAGATTAAGCTTCTGCAAATGGTAAAGCGCATTGTCCCACCAATGTCCAATGAAATCATCACCTTAGTGAAGGATACTTCCCTTGCACGAATCATCGCGCTACAGGAAATTATCTGGGCCGGCCAGTCCTTCATGAAGGGTTCGTCCGGTATTTCCGGCGCCATCTGGCCACTGTTCTTTACGGCAGTTTACTATCTGATCAGTATCGGAATTCTTACGATTTTACTGAGCAAGTTAGAGAAGAAGTTGGATTATTTCAAGTAAAGTGCAAATGCATCGTAAATAAGGAAAGGGGTAGTACCTGTGGCAATATTAGAAGTGGAACATATTAAGAAATCATTTGAACATACAGAAGTTTTGAAGGATATTAGTTTTTCCTTAGAGGAGGGCCAGGTGCTTTCCATTATCGGCTCCTCCGGTAGTGGTAAGACGACGCTTCTTCGCTGTCTGAATTTTTTGGAGACGCCGGATGAAGGTGTGATTCGCGTTCGTGGCGAGGAGCTGTTAGATGCTGGCAAAGCAACCACTTTAACGGAGAAAGCGATTCGTAAAAATCGCCTGCATTTTGGTCTGGTATTCCAGTCCTTTAATTTATTTCCTCAGTATACGGCTAAGGAGAATGTGATGCTTGCAAGAAAGCTCCAGGCGAAGGAACTTCCGGATTTTAAGACACGAAAGAAGGAAATCTATGAGGAGATTGAAAAGGAAGCAGAGAAACTTTTAGTACAAATGGGTCTTTCCGAGCGAATGAATAATTATCCTCATCAGCTGTCCGGTGGACAGTGCCAGCGTGTGGCCATTGCGCGTGCCCTTGCTATGAAACCGGATATTCTCTGCTTTGATGAGCCAACTTCGGCGCTCGACCCTGAACTTACAGGGGAAGTATTGAAGGTAATCCGGGAACTTGCAGATCAGAATACGACCATGATTATCGTTACGCATGAAATGGCATTTGCAAGAGATGTGGCAAGCCAGGTGATTTTCATGGATGATGGCCGCATTGCAGAATCTGGCGATCCACAGGAAGTTTTCAATCATCCGAAGGAAGAGCGCACCAAGCAATTCCTGGCCCGATTTAATGAGGGGTAGGGATGGGGATATTCTACTTTATGCACTCAATTAAAAACACACAATCTCATAAAAAAATCTTGTATCCACTTGAAAATATGATAAAATTTCAAAGTTAGTGTTTTTATTGATTTTGGGGCATTTTCCCCATAAAGGAAGGAAGAAATTATATGATAACGAAACGTGAAGACATCCGTAACATTGCAATTATTGCCCACGTTGATCATGGTAAGACCACCATGGTAGACCAGTTACTACGTCAGTCCGGTACTTTCCGTGAAAATCAGGAAGTTGCTGAACGTGTTATGGACTCCAACGATATCGAAAAGGAACGTGGTATCACGATTCTTTCTAAGAATACCGCAATCCGCTACAAGGACACCAAGATTAATATCATCGATACCCCTGGTCATGCAGACTTTGGTGGTGAAGTAGAGCGTGTTCTTAAGATGGTAAATGGTGTAATTCTGGTTGTCGATGCATTTGAAGGCGCAATGCCTCAGACCAAGTTCGTATTGCAGAAGGCTTTGGAATTAAATCTTTCCGTTATCGTATGTGTGAATAAAATTGACCGTCCGGAAGCTCGTCCTAAGGAAGTTATTGATGAAGTATTAGAGCTTTTGATGGATTTGGATGCGACTGATGAGCAGTTAGATGCGCCTTTTATTTTTGCTTCCGCAAAGAACGGATTTGCAATAGCTAATCTTGAGGATGAGAGAAAGGATATGACTCCTCTCTTCGAAGCAATCTTAGAGCATATTCCTGCACCGGAGGGTGATCCAGAAGCTCCAACACAGATGCTTGTTTCTACTATTGATTACAATGATTATGTTGGTCGTATTGGTGTTGGTAAGGTGGATAATGGTTCCATCAAGTTAAATCAGGAAGTTGTGATCGTGAACCATCATGATCAGACTGTGAATAAGCGTGTTCGTATCACCAAGCTTTATGAGTTTGATGGTTTAAATAAGGTGGAAGTGACTGAAGCTGGCATTGGTTCTATCGTTGCAGTTTCCGGTATTGCAGATATTCATATCGGTGATACGATCTGTGCGCCTGAAAAGCCGGAAGCAATTCCTTTCCAGAAGATTTCTGAGCCTACACTTGCTATGGATTTCATGGTAAATGATAGTCCTCTTGCTGGTACAGAAGGTAAGTTTGTTACTTCCCGTCACATTCGTGACCGTTTGATGAGAGAGTTAAATACGGATGTTTCCTTACGTGTGGAAGAGAAGGAAGGAATCGATGGTTTCAAGGTTTCTGGTCGTGGTGAGTTACATCTTTCCGTATTGATCGAGAACATGAGACGTGAAGGTTTCGAGTTCGCTGTAAGTAAGGCAGAGGTTCTCTTTAAGACCGATGAGCGTGGTAAGAAGTTAGAGCCAATGGAGCTTTGCTATATCGATGTTCCTGAGGATTGTTCCGGTACTGTGATTCAGAAGCTTGCTCAGCGTAAGGGTGAACTTCAGGCAATGTCCCCATTAAATGGCGGATATACTCGTCTTCAGTTCTCCATCCCAGCTCGTGGTTTAATTGGATTCCGTGGCGAGTTCATGACGGATACCAAGGGTAATGGTATTATTAATACCTCTTTCGAGGGTTATGAAGAATATAAGGGAGATATTTCTTATCGTAAGAATGGTGCTTTGATCGCATTTGAAGATGGTGAAGCGGTTACTTATGGTCTCTTTAATGCGCAGGAGCGTGGTACCTTATTCATCGGACCTGGTGAGAAGGTTTACACTGGTATGATTATCGGTGAGAATCCTCGTACCGAAGATATTGATGTGAACGTATGTAAGACCAAGCATCTTACCAACACTCGTTCTTCTTCAGCAGATGAGGCTCTCCGCTTAGTTCCACCTAAGATCTTAAGCTTAGAGCAGGCTCTTGACTACATCGACTCCGATGAGTTATTAGAGATTACTCCAAAGTCTTTACGTATTCGTAAGAAGATCTTAGACAAGACTGCTCGTTACAGAGCTGCCAGAAATAATGGATAATTGATATTGCGGTTGTTACTGTAATTGATGATCGTTGTGAATTTAAAATCACGCTGTGTCAAGGCATGGCGTGATTTTTTTTAGTTGGGGCTGTGGAGTCCGCACTTGACCGAGATATGGAAGTTATCGAAACAAGTCAAGGCTCAAAAATCTCGATTTGTACGGCGGAGAAATACATTTGTAATTCAGGGGCTGACAAGTTGCAAAATGTCTATAAATATGTCAACAAATATGCTTTGGGGCTGTTGACTTTATATAGGGTGAGTGGTATAGTGAGTTCAAACTTTGAGTAGAGGTTGCGCTGATAATGAGTAATCAATCGGAGATGACAGGCATCGAAGAGGATTGAGGAAAGGTTGATGCGCCGAAGTTGGAGAAGCCCTGAAGCTTCGCAGCTGGGCATGGGAAGAAGATTCCCATGACTGTCATCTAAGTTGGTAGGAAATCACCAAAAGATGGAGTGCTACTGTAAGGATGCTATCTTTTAACATTCTGCATGTATGCCGTCTCTTTTAGGGGTCGGCTTTTTCTTTATCTAATCCATGGATTTTCGCCGCAATTGATATTATTCTTTTTTAAGGAGGGCTATAATTATGGCTATTTTCAAGGGCGCAGGTGTTGCTATTGTTACACCAATGACAGAGACTGGAGCAGTTAATTTCGAGGAGTTAGGAAGACTCATCGATTTCCAGATCGAGAATTCTACAGACGCAATCATTATTTGCGGAACTACAGGAGAATCTTCTACCTTAAGTGAAGAAGAGCATCTTGAAACAATTAAGTATTGCATTAAGCGTGTCAATCATCGTGTTCCGGTTATCGCTGGTACAGGATCTAACTGCACTGAGACTGCAATCTATCTTTCTAAGGAAGCAGAAGAAGTAGGAGCTGATGGATTATTAGTTGTTACTCCTTATTACAATAAGGCTACACAGGCTGGTTTAATTACTCATTACACCAAGATTGCGGAAGCCGTTAATATTCCGATTATCATGTATAACGTACCAAGCCGTACCGGTACGAACATTCAGCCACAGACAGCAGTTACTCTTGCTAAGAATGTGAAGAATATTGTTGGTATCAAGGAAGCTTCCGGTAATCTTTCTCAGGTTGCTAAGCTTGCTGCACTTAGTCAGGGATGCATCGATATCTATTCCGGTAACGATGATCAGATTCTTCCAATCCTTTCCCTTGGAGGACTTGGTGTAATTTCTGTATTATCCAATGTTGCTCCAAAGCAGACACATGATATTTGCCAGAATTATTTTGATGGTAAGACTGCAGAGGCAACAAAGATGCAGTTAGATGCCATTGAATTAATCGATGCATTATTCTGTGAAGTTAATCCAATTCCAGTAAAGCATGCATTAAACTTAATGGGATTTAATGCTGGACCACTTCGTCTTCCATTATCTCCAATGGAGCCTCAGAATCTTGAGAAGTTAAAGAATGCAATGAAGAACTATGGTCTTGTAAAGTAGGAGGAAATATGGCAGTTCGTACAATTATGAGTGGCTGCAATGGTAAGATGGGACAGATTATTTCTGGCCTCTGTGCCAAAGATGCAGACATCGAAATCGTAGCGGGAATTGATCCATTTGATGACGGACATAATTCCTATCCAGTATTTAGCGAAGCATCCAAGGTGGATGTGGACGCAGATGTAATTATTGATTTTTCCAATGCTAAGGCAGTGGACGCATTACTTGAGATGGCTGTTGCCAAGAACCTTCCGGTGGTTTTATGTACTACCGGTCTTTCCGAAGAGCAGCTTGCGAACGTTACGAAGACTTCCGAGAAAATCGCAATCTTAAAGTCCGCCAATATGTCCCTTGGCGTGAACACTTTGTTTAAGCTTTTGAAGTTAGCAGCTTCCATCCTTGGAAATGCTGGCTATGATATGGAAATTGTTGAAAAACATCATAATCAGAAAGTAGATGCTCCAAGTGGTACCGCACTTGCATTAGCAGATTCCTTGAAGGAAGGCTTGACGGACGATTATGAATATATTTATGATCGTTCTGATCGCCGTGCAAAGCGTGATCCACATGAAATCGGTATTAGTGCCGTTCGTGGTGGAACCATCGTTGGTGAGCATGAAGTGTTCTTCTGTGGGGAAGATGAAGTGGTTGAGATTAAGCATACCGCTTATTCCCGTGCAATCTTTGGTAAGGGTGCGATCGCTGCAGCCAAGTTCCTTGCAGGAAAGAAAAGCGGCATGTATGACATGTCCGATGTGATCGGATAAGATCGCAAGGTCGGCTGCGTTCGGACTTGACTGAAGGCGAAGAAATCGCAATTTTAATCAATGAAATATCAATAATATAATATGAGTAGGACAAATGATCGCGGCTTCGCGCAAGCGGAGGTGAGGAAAGTCCGGGCTTCATAGGGCAGGATGCCGGATAACGTCCGGTGGAGGCGACTCCAAGGCTAGTGCAACAGAAATATACCGCTGCGAAAGCAGTAAGGGTGGAAAGGCGGTTTAAGAGACCACCGTGTGTCTGGTAACAGGCATAGCCATGTAAACCCCATCCGAAGCAAAGCCAAGTAGTGAGCAATACGGCGGCCCGTCGTGCTTGCAGGTAGGCTGCTTGAGCCTGGTGGTAACATCAGGACTAGATAGATGATCATTCAACGACATAACCCGGCTTATCGTCCTGCTCATATTATTTTTTTTGCAATTTTGATGCAGGAGGAGTAACAATGGATTTAGCAGTCATAACGGGAAAGCAGGTGCTGATGCTCTTTGTGTGTATCGCAGCCGGTTTTATCGGTGCCAAGAGTAATGTGGTGAAAGCGGCGGCAAGAAAGGCTTTTTCCGATCTATTGGTATATATCATCGTTCCATGTATGGTAGTTCATTCCTATATGATGGAATTTCATGAGGAAGTATTAAAGAATCTTGCCATTGTGTTAGGAATGGGAATGATTTTAATTCCTTTGGGAATTATGGTGGGATATCTGATGACAATTCCACTAAAAAAAGATGCCAATCGTAATATGATATGCTTTATGATCGGATTTTCTAACTGTGCGTATATGGGATTTCCATTAATTCAGGCACTTTTTGGAGACGAAGGACTGTTATATGCCTCCATCTATGTAACTGCATTTAATATCTTTGTATGGTCCATTGGTGTGGTTCTGATGAAGGGCGCAACAAGTAAGAAGGATGTCTTAAAGAGTGTAGCTGGTAATCCGGTATTTTATGCAGTATTTGTGGGACTTTTGATCTATTTCTTCCAGATTCCGGTACCAGAAGTGTTAGAAGCACCTTTGGATATGATTGGAGATATGAATACCCCATTGTCCATGATTATTACCGGTATGATCATTGCTTATAATCCAGTTGGACAGATTATGAAAAATTATCGGGTGTGGGTGGTTGTTTTAGGACGTCTTCTCATCGCCCCTGCCATTAGTTTAGTAGTGGTACGATTATTTGGGATTACCGGAATGGTAAGTCAGATTTTAGTGTTACTATGTGCAACACCAACCGCAGCGCTTTCTTCCGTATTTGCAGTGCAGTATGGTAGGGATGAGCAGTTAGCTGCCGGCTCCGTGGTAATCACCACGTTCTTAAGTGTAATTACCTTACCAGTGGTAGCATTCCTGGTATCTTAACTTAACATGGGGTTTTTGTTTTATCATGTGGGAGAGACGATGGTGTAATTAGCGCTTATGTAAAATCTATGTAAAATTAAGTTATATTTAAAGTAAATTCTATAGAATCATTCATATGATTAAGTAAAATTTTGTATTTAAACTTTACAAAGTTTTTACGATTATACTATAATTGGTTTTGTGCGACAGAATATTGGAATCAAATGAAATGGCAATCGCCATAGAAGCAGGAAAAACCTGGTAGGAGAGAGTTTATGTTAATGATTTTTGTAGAATTATGTGGTGGCCTGGGTTTGTTCATCGCGGGTATGAACATGATGAGCCGTGGTATTGAGAAGGTTGCCGGTGATCGATTGCGCGATATGTTAAAGCGCCTCACCACCAATCGTTTTCTGGGTTTAATTGTTGGTTTATTCTTTACTGCAGTGATTCAATCATCTTCTGCAGCAACCGTAATGACGGTAACATTTGTTAATTCTGGTCTTATGACACTTCTAGAAGCAAGTGGCATTATTCTTGGTGCGAATATTGGTACCACAGTCACTGCTCTTTTGGTTGCATTTAAATTAAGTGCAGTTGCCCCAATTTTCGTCTTTGTGGGCGCAATCCTTTGTAATTATGTGAAAAATCCTACGGCAAGAAAGTCCGGTGACATTGTTATGGGATTTGGTATCTTATTCTTAGGTATCTCCATGATGTCCGGTGCTATGGCAGAACTTCGTGAGATCCCAGAGGTGATCCAGTTCTTTGCCAATTTCACCAATCCATTCCTTGCGGTACTTCTTGGACTTGCAATCACGTCCGTAGTACAGAGTTCTTCCGTAACCGTATCCATTCTGGTTGTTATGGCATCCCAGAATTTGGTGGATCTTCACATCTGTATGTTTGTAATCCTTGGTTGTAACATCGGTGCATGTACTTCAGCAATGCTTGCTTCCTTAGGTGGAACCAAGAATGCGAAGAGAACTGCATGGATTCATCTCCTCTTTAATATCTTTGGTACCGTGTTAATGTTCGTCATCTTACTGGTAGCCAGCGATGTGGTGGAGAATATCATTCATTTCTTCGCCGGTACGGGTTCTGATTCCGCGTCCTTAGGACGTAATATCGCGGTAGCCCATCTGACCTTTAAGGTCTTCCAGGTAATTGTGTTCTATCCATTTATGAATTGGATCATCAAGTTAACTTACCTGATTGTTCCGGGGGAAGATGGAGAAGAGGAAGAGAGCGCATTTGTACTCAAATATATTGGAAAGACCCTTCCAAACCCTGCCGTAGCCGCATATTTGGCAGTGCAGGAGATGGAGCGTATGGCTCATATGGCATTGGATAATTTGGATCTTGCCATGGAAGCTTTAAACGAGCAGGATATGAAGAAGTGTGAGAAGGTGTTCGAGATGGAAAAGTATATCGATTTCCTGAACGAGCAAATCAGTGATTACTTGGTTAAGATCAACCAGAATACTTTGCCAATCGGTGATGCGAACATGATTTCTGCATATTTCCACGTGGTGAATGATATTGAGCGTGTGGGCGATCATGCGGAGGATGTGGCTGAACTGGCTGTGCAGATGGTGGGAAATCATGTGGAATTCTCACAACAGTCCCTTGGGGAACTTGCCGAGATGATGGAGATGGTCAACAAGATGTTGAAGGAATCCATCGATATGTTCGTTACCGGCAATACGGAGAACATGCAGGAGATTTCTGATCTTGAAGATGGTATCGATGAGATGGAGCGTACGCTTTTGGATATGCATATTCAGCGTCTCAACCAGGGAATTTGTTCCGCACAGGCGGGAGTTTACTTCTCCGATATCTTATCCGGTTTGGAGCGAGTTGGTGATCATGCCATTAACATTGCCTTCTCTTTAGTGGAAGCGAAGGAAAGCTTAAAGACCAGCAATATCAAGTATAGCTTAAAGTAAGAGGTAGTAAATCATTAAAGTATGAAATGATATGGGGGGTGGAGCAGTCCATCCCCTTTTTTACGCAGTCGGAGTACAAGTTATGCCTGAGCCTGGGGTACATTTGCATTAGGAAGCATACTTTGGTATAATGTATCTGTATAAATGGCTTTTTGGTGTTTTTCTTTCGAGGAAAGGGGGCGAGGACCATGATTGGCGGAGTAGGTTCCAATCCATATGAATCCTATCAGGCGATGCAGGCAGCATCTCCGGGTCAATTAGCCTCTGCTCTTAAAACTGCTCATGGCGCTAAGGCCAAGCAGATCGAGAAAGCGATGTCTTCCGCGCAGCTTACGGCAATGAAACGCACGGGAGCGGTGGAATGCGAAACTTGTAAGAATCGGAAATATCAGGACGGTTCCAATGAAGGAGATGTTTCCTTTAAGGCGCCGGGCCATATTGCACCGAATATGTCTGCCGCCACAGTCATGAGCCACGAGCAGGAGCATGTGGCCAATGCCTATGAGAAGGCAGCCAAGGGCAATGGCAAAGTGATGCAGGCTTCCGTAAAGCTACATACTGCGGTTTGTCCGGAATGTGGAAGAAGTTTTGTATCTGGTGGACTTACCACCACTGTCATTAAATATAATGAGGAAAGTCCTTACGGCAAGGCGTTTAAGTCCATGGACAAAGCGGGAGTGCTTGGCTTTAATGTGGATGAAAGCGTATAGCTGAAGTTGTTAAATGGGTGAATCGAATTATGAGTAAGTTTAAATCTATGGGAAGAATGCTGGCTTTGGTACTTGTATGTTCTCTTTCCATGACCAGTATGGCATATGCGGACGATGTGTCCAATCTAAAGAAGGAAAAGAAGGAAGCGCAGGAAGAACTGGATGAGATGGAAGAACAGTTGGCTGAGCTTTTAGTGGATATTGCAGAGACCGAAGAGGCCACCATTGCCAAGGGCGAGGAAGTTCTGGCAGCTCAGGCGGATCTTGCAGTGATGGAAGAGACGAAGGCGAAGCAGTACGAAGCCATGAAGCTTCGGATCAAGTATATGTATGAGAATGGCAAGGATTTTTCCGTGGTTCTTGGCATTATTGGTTCCGAGGATGTGGCAGCTTCCTTTAACAAATACGAATATTCTGAGAAGATTACAGAATATGATCGTGCGCAGTTACAGGCCTATGTGGATAATATTACCGCCATTAACAATACCATTGCAGAATTGCAGGTGGAGCAGGCGGAGTTAGAAACTTTGCAGACTCAGTTGAATGAAAAGCAGGGTGCTTTAAATGAACTGATCGCAGAAAAAGAAAAAGAAATTAAGGATTTTGATACCAAGATTGCAGCTGCAGTAAAGAAGGCAGAAGAAGAGGCTAAGAAGCGTGCAGCAGCTCAGGCAGCCGCAGCGGCGGCAGCAGCACAGGCTGCAGGTGGAACTACCACTACCGCGGCAGCAGCAACCACCACGAGTACTTACACCTCCGGTTCCGTATCCGGAGATCAGATTGTTGCAACGGCCATGGCTTATGTGGGCACTCCATATGTATATGGTGGATCCAGTCCTTCCGGATTCGACTGTTCCGGATTTACTTCTTACGTATTCCGTCAGTATGGGATTACTTTATCCAGATCCTCCAGCGCTCAGCTTTATGGAGGTACGGCGGTAAGTCTTTCCGATATTCAGCCGGGAGATGTGATCTGTTACCCAGGTCATGTGGGACTTTATATTGGTAATGGACAGATTGTTCATGCCACAGTTCCCGGAGATTGCGTTCGTGTAGCAAGTATGTATTATGCTTCTTATGCAACGATTCTTGGAGTTCGTCGGTATTATTAAAGATCATGAAAGCATTGGAATGAGATTTTCTCTTGTTCCAATGCTTTTTTTGTGGGTAAGAATATGGTAGTATAGGAATGATGTGTCTGAACATATCAAGAGAAGGAAAAGAAAGAGGTATGTATTATGGGAAATGAAGGGACTCGTACATGGATTGCCGATCTTGGCAATGGTCGCTATCGCAATCCGATCCTGTACACGGATTATTCGGATCCGGATGTGATCCGAGTGGGGGAAGATTATTACATGGTGGCTTCCAGCTTTTGTAATGCTCCAAGTGTACCACTGTTACATTCCAAGGATTTGGTGAATTGGAAAGTCATTAATTATTGTGTGGATCAGGTCCCTGGGGATCGTTATCGCACCCCACAGCATGGATGTGGAGCCTGGGCTCCGGCGATTCGCTTCCATGAAGGCGTATATTATGTATTTATTCCAATGCCGGATGAGGGAATCTTTGAAGTGCATACCACGGATCCTTATGGAGAATGGTCCGCGCCTCATTTCTTATATGAGGGAAAGGGATGGATTGATCCTTGCCCATTCTGGGACGAGGATGGAAAGGCTTATATGGTTAACGCATTTGCTAAGAGCCGTATTGGTTTTAAGAGCATCTTACAGATTGTGGAGATGACTCCGGACTGCCAGAGCCTTATTGGAGAAGGAAAGTATGTCTTTGATGGCAATGTGAATGATCAGGAAACCATTGAAGGCCCAAAGTTATATAAGAGAAATGGTTATTATTATATTATGGCACCTGCGGGAGGCGTAAAGACCGGATGGCAGACGGTGCTTCGTTCCAAGAATATCTGGGGTCCATACGAAGCGAAGAATGTGCTGTATCAGGGGGATACCCCGGTAAATGGGCCACATCAGGGTGGCTGGATCGATACCCCATATGGAGAAGATTGGTTCATTCATTTCCAGGATGTGTATGCTGCGGGCCGTATCATTCATTTGCAGCCAATGCGCTGGGTGAATGACTGGCCAATTATTGGTGAATATGTGGAAGGCCGGGACTATGGTACTCCTGTGTTAGAGTATGATAAGCCTAAGGTTTCTAAGGAGGATCGGTTCTATCCGATCGAGGCACCGGATGCTTCGGACGAGTTCGATGGAGTGACTCTTGGACTGCAGTGGCAGTGGAATGCCAATGATTGCAAGGAATGGTATACCATGGATCCGGAGGGAAGTTCTGTGATTCTTCATTGTGTTCCTGCTAAACCGGAGGAGTCCATTTCCGATGCGCCAAATCTTCTGTTACAGAAGTGGGTGCTTCCTGAATTTACCGCAGAGACCAAGATGACCTTGGATCAATTACAGCCCAATGATTTTGTGGGCATGGTTTCCATGGGTATGACCTATGGTGCTGTGGGTGTTCGAAAGAGCGCAAAGGGCCTGGAGTTAGTGAAGGTTTTAGGAAGTCAGCATTTTTCAAATGAGAAATCCCATCCGGAAGATACGGATGAAGTGGTTGCCACGCTTCCAAATCTTTCCGAGATCTATTTTAGAAATACGGTGAAGTCCTTAGAGCCAAAGGAGGAGTTCGTGCCAAGGGAAGAGATTTCTTTTAGTGTAAGCACGGATGGAGAGCATTATACAGATCTTCTTTCCTTTGAAAGTCAGGCTGGACGCTGGGTTGGTGTAAAGAACGGTGTCTTTGCGATTCACGAGCAGGGCGATACCCAGGATCCTGCTGGAAATACTGCAGTGGACTACTTTAGAATCTTTTAGAAGGATTTAGAAAAAACTCCATAAATAATAATCGGGCAAGTACCAA
The DNA here is from genome assembly GCA_024696615.1 of Lachnospiraceae bacterium. Lineage (GTDB taxonomy): Bacteria > Bacillota > Clostridia > Lachnospirales > Lachnospiraceae > MGBC120314. The sequence continues at coordinate 22,635 of JAILGS010000020.1, read as the reverse complement.
ATTGGTACCCACCCGATTATTTTGAGGAGTTTATGAAAAAAAGAAAAATTATCAATGTTTCAGTGAAGTTCTTGTTCCCTTCAACAATTGTTATTATAGGGAAGGGATATGTATTATTTATTAATAAACTATGAACAAATTGTTAACTTTAGTGCAATTTTATTGGTTTTCACAAATAATTCAAAATACAATTGTGCAAATTTTACAAAGCAATGTCATTTCCCCAAGTACAATATATGATTGATCCAGGGTGTTTTTGGAGGAATGACATTTGCATGGATTCACAAAAATCCAAGAAAAGGAGAGCGTTATGTTTAACAAATTAAAGAATGATGCGCCATGTTGGTGCAAATCTGGAAAGTCCTATGGGGAATGCCATAAGGAGTTCGATGCGAAACTTGGAGAACTCCGAAAGAGAAAATATCGTATTCCAAGTCATAAGATGATCAAGAATGAAGAACAGCTTCGAGGAATGAAGGAGAGTTCTAAGTTAAATATCGCCATCTTGGATTATGTGGCTGAGAATATTCACGAGGGTATGACCACGGAGGAGATTAACACGCTGGTGCATACCAAGACTTTGGAGCTTGGGGGAATTCCTGCACCATTAAATTACGAAGGATTTCCTAAGAGCGTATGTACTTCCATTGATAGCCAGGTTTGCCACGGTATTCCAAGTACGGAGGATATTTTAGAGGATGGAGATATCATCAATGTGGATGTATCCACCATCTATAAGGGGTATTATTCCGATTCATCCCGTATGTTCATGATTGGAAATGTGCATCCGGAGGTGAAGCGTCTGGTGGAAGTGACTAAGAAGGCCATTGAAGTGGGCCTTGAGCAGGTAAAACCTTGGAAGCCAATTGGTAATGTGGGTGCTGCCATCAATGAATATGTGCAGAAGGAAGGTTTTTCCGTGGTTCGCGAGATTGGTGGACATGGTGTGGGAATTGAATTCCACGAGGATCCTTATGTAAGTTATGTATCCGATTGGAACACGGGAGTGATTATGGCTCCGGGTATGGCATTTACCATTGAGCCAATGGTGAATATGGGTTCTGCGGATATCTTTATTGATGAAGATAATGGTTGGACGGTCTATACGGACGACAATATGCCTTCCGCACAGTGGGAAGTGACTGTGGTGGTAACGGAAGATGGTTATGAGGTGATTACTTGGTAGTAGCAGAGCATATTAAAAAAAATTTTGGCGTAAAACGCGTGCTTTCGGATGTGACCTTCTCCTTAAAGGAAGGGGATATTCTTGGCATTGTGGGTGCCAATGGATGTGGTAAATCCACATTACTTGGAATCTTAGCAGGAACTCTTCCTGCAGACGGGGGAAGTCTTTCCTATGATGGGAAGAATGCCTTTTCAAGTCGCAAGGTATTTTCCGATGGGGTGGGATTTATTCCCCAGGAGAATCCATTAATGATGGAACTTTCCGTATTGGATAATCTGCGTCTATGGTATGATGCCTCCGCTAAGGAATTGATGGAAAGTATGGAGCAGGGCCCTTTAAAGCAGTGGAAATTATATGAATATGCCAAGGTTCGTGCAAGCCGCCTCTCCGGTGGTACGAAAAAGCGCCTTAGCATTGCCTGTGCTCTTTCCTCCAGTCCCAAGGTTCTCATTTTAGATGAGCCGGGAGCAGCCTTAGATCTTTCCATGAAGGAAGAGATTAAGTCCGTGATGAAGGAATTTGCTAAGGACCACAAGGCCGTGATCCTCACCTCCCATGAGATGAGTGAATTATCCATCTGTAATCGGTTGATGCTTTTAAAGGATGGATCTTTAAAGGAACTTTCACTTCCGTTAGATGAGGCACAATTATTAAGTTTAATCGGGGGAAAGGAATGAATCGGAGAAAAGCTTGGCGTCTGTGTGTGATGCAGGCGAAAGTTACATTACAATATATTCCGGCCGTGTTAGGAAAGTGCCTTCTTCTTGCCGTAGTGCTTGTGGGTTTTGTGGCGGGAGCTTCTTACTTACTCAAGGAACAGGATTCCGAGATGGTATCCATCGCAGTTGTCATCGAGGATACGAATCAGATGACGGGATTAGCAGTGGATTTCTTAAGTCAGGAAGAAGCCGTCAGGCAGGTGGCTGAGTTTAGGATGGTGTCCATGGAAGAAGGCAGGGCTTTGTTAGAGGCGGAGGAAGTAACGGCACTGGTACTGTTACCGGAGAATTTTATGGATGGCATCATGTATGGCCACAATGTTGCTCCGCAAATTTTTGTGAAGGACGAAGGTAGTAATACCAGCTCGGGACTCTTTCGTTCCCTCATCGATTCTGCAGCCACGGATCTGGCTACCGCCCAGGCGGTAATCTATGCGGTGGATAATCTATGCTATTCCTATGGGATTGATGCAGTGGCAGAATCGGAGGATTATTTCAATAAAGAATTATTATTCTTTGCCCTATCGAGAAATCGATATTTAGGTCAGGAAGTGATTTCCGTTACGGGAGAACTTCCGGTAGTATCCTTCTATCTGGCAAGCGCCATGTTACTATTGGTACTTCTTGCAGGAATGAGTTTTGGAGAACTGTATCTTAAGAAGAATGAGGCTCTTCGTAGCCTTCTTGCCATGGAAGGAATTTCCTATGATGCAACCCTTCTTGTGCGGGTTGTGGTTTCTTCTTTCGTGCTTAGTATCTTCTTAGAAGCAGCATATCTTCTTCTTGTATGGAAGGAACTTGCTGTATGGCATTGGTATAGTTTCTTCCTCCTGTTTTTGGTGGTGATGTTACTTTTAACGGTGGAAGCAGTGGTATATCGAATCTGTAATAATGCACTGCCAGCGACCATGATCGTGTTTATTCTGGGTGTGGGATGCCTGTATTTTTCAGGAAATCTGGTGCCTATGGCCATGCTTAGTGAAGGAGCTGCAAGTCTTGCTCCCTGGATGCCAACCACGTACCTTACCAAGCTTCTTGGATATTTATTCGTTTAGTGTGGGGATGTTATGAAAAAAATTATCAACTGGTGGTTCTTATTAACCAAGAGACAATTGATGAATCCTGTATTTGTGCTATTACTGCTGGCAATTCCGGCACTTTCCCTATGGATGGGACAGAATCAGAAGATGAATACCAAGGCCACTTCCACGGTGGCAGTGTATCGGGCGGATGAAGACCCGGTGGCCGCGAATACCGTGGAACAATTAAAATTACAGGGTGAGGACTTCATCGTTGTGGAATGTGCTTCCCAAGAGGAAGTAAAACACATGGTTTCTTGTAAGGAAGCAGAATGCGGATATATCTTTCAAGAGGATATTACGAGAAAGATTGAGGAAGGTGCTTATTCCAAGCTGGTGAAGGGATATCGCAGAGAGTCCTCCGTCTTTTATCAGGTGTTAAATGAGAAGGTATTTGCGGCTTTCTTCCATGAATTTAGTGAAGTCATTATGATGCATTATGTGGAAGGAAATGAGAAGTTCCAGGTGCTTCCACAGGAAGTGTTAGAAGGATTAAAGAAGGGATACGAAGAGGAATTTTCGGCAGATACCACCTTCCATGTGGAATATTCCCTTCTTAGTGGAGAGGTGATTGAAGAAGAGGTAATGACCCTTCCGGTAAGAAACCTTCTTGCAGTACTCATGTTCCTTGGGGTCTTCCTTGGAATCTATGATTATCGAAAGGGAGAGGAGAATGGGACCTTTGGGACCATGTCCCCATCCATGACAAGAATGGTTGCTAGTATGTATCTATGCATCCCGATCCTTTTATTGGGAGTGGATACGTTCTTTTCCATCCTTGCCCTGGGAGAAAGTGAGGGGATTTTACAGGAACTGTTGGCTCTTGGACTTTATATGGTGGAATTATGGATTGTGGGATGTGTTGGACTTCTTCTCATTCGTCGTTCTACCACGGTATTATCCATACTTCCTCTGGCAGCTTTCGCCTGTCTTATTTTATGTCCCGTATTCGTGGATTTATCCTCCTATATCAGGGTTCTTGGGCTGGTACGAAAATTCCTGCCCCCAACCTGGTATATTCTTGGGTTATAAGAGAGAGCCCGGCATATGCATAAATATGTAAATATATGCATGTTTATAAATTTGAGCAAGGTTATGTAAAAAAATACTGTTCCTAGTTCATTATTTTTAGTATAATCAGAAGGATGGGTCAAAAACTCATGGGTTATACTTAATTATTAAAAGTTTAAAAGAAAAGAAGGAGACTGTTATGCCAAAGAGAACAGATATTAACAAAGTTTTGATCATTGGATCAGGTCCGATTGTCATTGGTCAGGCTTGCGAATTCGATTACTCCGGAACTCAGGCATGTAAGGCTTTAAAGAAGCTTGGTTATGAGATCGTATTAGTGAATTCCAATCCTGCTACGATTATGACGGATCCAGAAACTGCAGATGTTACTTACATCGAGCCTCTGAATGTGGATCGTCTGGAGCAGATTATTGCGAAGGAAAGACCTGATGCATTACTTCCTAACCTGGGTGGTCAGTCCGGATTAAATCTGTGCTCCGAGTTAAATAAGGCTGGAATCCTGGAAAAATATAATGTCAAGGTTATCGGCGTTCAGGTAGATGCAATCGAACGTGGTGAGGACCGTATCGAATTTAAGAAGACCATGGATTCTTTAGGAATCGAAATGGCTCGTAGTGAAGTTTCCTATAGCGTAGATGAGGCACTGGCGATTGCGGATAAGTTAGGTTATCCGGTAGTTCTTCGTCCTGCATACACCATGGGTGGTGCCGGCGGTGGTCTGGTTTACAACAAGGAAGAGTTAAAGGTTGTCTGCGAAAGAGGTCTTCAGGCTTCTTTAGTTGGACAGGTATTAGTAGAAGAGTCCATTCTTGGATGGGAAGAGTTGGAATTAGAGGTTGTTCGTGATAGCGAAGGTAATATGATTACCGTATGTTTCATCGAGAACATCGATCCACTTGGTGTTCATACCGGTGACTCCTTCTGTTCTGCTCCAATGCTTACCATCTCTGAAGAATGCCAGAAGAGATTACAGGAACAGGCATATAAGATTGTAGATAAGGTTCAGGTTGTTGGTGGTACCAATGTACAGTTCGCTCATGATCCAGTATCAGATCGAATCATTGTAATTGAGATTAACCCACGTACTTCCCGTTCTTCCGCACTTGCATCCAAGGCAACAGGTTTCCCAATTGCTTTAGTATCTGCAATGCTTGCTTGTGGATTAACCTTAAAGGATATTCCATGTGGAAAGTATGGCACTTTGGATAAGTATGTTCCAGGTGGCGATTATGTGGTTATTAAGTTCGCTCGTTGGGCTTTCGAAAAGTTCAAGGGTGTAGAAGATAAGCTTGGTACTCAGATGCGTGCCGTTGGTGAAGTAATGAGTATCGGTAAGAATTATAAGGAAGCATTCCAGAAGGCTATCCGAAGCCTTGAGACCGGTCGTTATGGACTTGGACATGCGAAGAACTTTGATTCTTTAACGAAGGAAGAATTATTACAGAAGCTTGCAACTCCATCTTCTGAGAGACATTTCTTAATGTATGAAGCACTTCGTAAGGGGGCTACCAATGAAGAAATCTTCAACTTAACCAAGGTGAAGGAATACTTTATTGATCAGATGAGAGAATTAGTAGAAGAGGAAGAGAAGATCATGACCTTTAAGGGCGGTCTTCCAGAGGATGCTTTATTAATTCAGGCCAAGAAGGATGGTTTCTCCGATAAGTATCTTTCCCAGTTATTAGAGATTTCTGAGGATGAGATCCGTAACAAGAGAATTGCTCTTGGTGTGGAAGAGGTATGGGAAGGCGTTCATGTTTCCGGTACCGCAAGTAGCGCATATTACTATTCTACCTACAATTCTAAGGAAGATTTAAATCCAGTCAGCGACAAGAAGAAGATTATGATTCTTGGCGGTGGTCCTAACAGAATTGGTCAGGGTATTGAATTTGACTACTGCTGTGTACATGCAGCACTTGCATTAAAGAAGCTTGGTTTTGAAACCATTATTGTTAACTGTAATCCAGAGACTGTATCTACGGATTATGATACTTCTGATAAGTTATACTTCGAGCCTCTTACCTTAGAGGATGTACTTAGTATCTACAAGAAGGAGAAGCCACTGGGTGTCATCGCACAGTTCGGTGGACAGACTCCATTAAATCTTGCAGCAGACTTAGAGAAGAATGGTGTGAAGATCCTTGGTACCAGCCCTGCAGTAATTGATCTTGCAGAGGACCGTGATTTATTCCGTGAGATGATGGATAAGTTGGAAATCCCTATGCCTGAGTCAGGAATGGCTACTACGGTGGATGAGGCTGTAGTTATTGCCAACAAGATCGGATATCCGGTTATGGTTCGTCCTTCTTATGTACTTGGTGGTCGTGGTATGGAAGTGGTTTATGATGATACCGCTATGGCAGACTACATGAAGGCTGCTGTTGGTGTTACTCCGGACCGTCCAATCTTAATTGACCGTTTCTTAAATCATGCATTAGAGTGTGAAGCAGATGCGATCGCAGATGGCGAGCATGCATTCGTTCCAGCAGTAATGGAGCACGTAGAGCTTGCAGGTGTTCACTCCGGTGACTCCGCATGTATTATTCCTTCCGTTCACATTACCCCAGAGAATGTGGCAACCATTAAGGAATATACCAAGAAGATTGCAGAAGAGATGCATGTACGTGGTTTAATGAATATGCAGTATGCAATTGAGAATGGTAAGGTATATGTACTTGAGGCGAATCCAAGAGCTTCCCGTACCGTACCTCTTGTTTCCAAGGTATGTAATGTTCGCATGGTTCCAATTGCCACCGACATCATTACCAGTGAATTAACAGGAAGACCATCTCCAGTATCTTCTTTACATGAGAAGAACATTCCTTACTATGGTGTTAAGGAAGCTGCTTTCCCATTCAATATGTTCCAGGAAGTAGATCCAATCCTTGGACCTGAGATGCGTTCTACCGGTGAAGTACTTGGTCTTTCTCCTTCCTATGGTGAAGCTTTCTTTAAGGCTCAGGAAGGTGTTGGTTCTAAGCTTCCTATGAAGGGTAAGGTTTTAATTTCTGTAAACCGTAAGGATAAGGCAGAAATCGTGGAGATTGCGAAGGCATTCGATCAGATCGGATTTGAGATTGTAGCAACCGGTAATACATTTGAACTGATTACTGGTGCAGGCATTGCTGCTACGAAGATCAATAAGTTATATGAAGGCCGTCCAAATGTGTTGGATGCAATTACCAATGGCGAGTTCGCACTCATCATCAATTCTCCAAGTGGTAAGGAAAGCGTGCATGATGATAGCTACCTTCGTAAGGCAGCAATCAAGACAAAGACTCCTTACATGACCACTGTTGCTGCAGCCAGAATGGCAGCAGAGGGTATTGCTTACTTAGAGACGCATCAGGGTAGCGAAGTTAAGTCCATTCAGGAATTACATGCTTCTGTAACGGATAAATAATTCGAAGAATCATAAGTAAAACAGGTAAGACACCGTCATTATGGCGGTGTCTTTCTTAATATTATAAGGTACTAAAATATGAACAATTGAGATTGGTATTTTTTCTTGATAGGGCATATAAATTGTGATAACATAACAAATTGAAAAAACAAATAGTGATTTTCTGCGAAAAAAACCAGTGAAGGGATGGCCTTTAGGTTTTTTTTTTTGAGAAAAAAAAGAAAAAAGAAAGGTATTGGTGTGAAGATGAAGGCTTATTTAATCCTGGAAGACGGAACTGTATTTACCGGTACGTCCATTGGTGCGAACAAAGAAGTCATCAGCGAGATCGTCTTTAATACTTCCATGACTGGTTATTTAGAAGTATTAACAGATCCATCCTACGCTGGACAGGCTGTAACAATGACTTATCCTTTGATTGGTAATTACGGTATTACCAGAAGTGATATGGAGTCTTTAAAGTGCTGGCACGATGGCTTTATTGTAAGAGAATTATCTAGAATCCCTAGTAATTTCCGTAGCGAATATACGATTCAGCAGTTCTTGATCGAGAACGATGTTCCCGGTATCGCAGGCATTGATACAAGAGCATTAACTAAGATTCTTCGTGAGAAGGGTACCATGAATGGTATGATTACCACGAAAGAATATTCTGATTTATCTGAAATTCTTCCTAAGATTAAAGCATTTAAGGCAACCAAGGTGGTTGAGAAAGTTACCTGTTCGGAAGCCTATACCTTACAAGCATATGAATATCGTTCCAATATTCCTGACAGCTTCGATGGAATCGATGGTTTTGAGAATATCGGAAAGGCAGTAAAGAGCCGCAAGATGGAAGCATCCAAGGCATCCCATGGAGAGAAGACTTACAATGTTGCATTATTGGATTTTGGTGCTAAGAGAAATATTCCTCGTTGCCTTTGTGAGCGTGGTTGCAATGTAACCGTATATCCTGCCCATACTACAGCAGAAGAAATTCTTGCTACCAATCCGGATGGTATTATGTTATCCAACGGCCCTGGAGATCCAGCGGACAATGTGGAGATTATTGCGGAAGTGAAGAAATTATACGATTCCAATGTTCCGATTTTTGCTATCTGCTTAGGACATCAGTTAATGGCTCTTGCAACTGGTGCCAAGACGCATAAGTTAAAGTATGGACATCGTGGTGTGAATCACCCAGTGAAGGATTTAAAGACCGGTCGTGTCTATATGTCTTCGCAGAACCACGGTTATGTGGTGGATGAGGAGTCGCTTGATCCTAGTGTTGCGGAATCTGCATTTATTAATGTGAATGATAAGACCAACGAAGGTCTTTCTTATAAGAATAAGAAGATCTTTACGGTTCAGTTCCATCCAGAGGCTTGCGGTGGCCCACAGGATACCGCATATCTGTTTGATCGCTTTATTGAAATGATGGGAGGTGCTTTATAATGCCACTTAATAAGAATATTAAGAAGGTTATGGTGATTGGTTCCGGTCCTATCGTAATTGGCCAGGCAGCAGAGTTTGACTATGCTGGTACGCAGGCTTGTCGTTCTTTAAAGGAAGAGGGATTAGAAGTTGTCTTAGTGAACTCCAATCCTGCTACCATCATGACGGATAAGGATATTGCAGATGAGGTATATATTGAGCCTTTAACTGCGAAAGTTGTAAAGCAGATTATGTTAAAGGAGAAGCCGGATAGTCTTCTTCCTACTCTTGGAGGTCAGGCAGGATTAAATCTTGCCATGGAGATTGCAGAATCAGGCTTTTTAGAAGAGCATAATATCAAGTTGATCGGTACCACGGCGTTAACCATTAAGAAGGCAGAGGACCGTCTGGAATTTAAGAATACCATGGAAAAGATTGGTGAGCCGGTGGCAGCTTCTTTAGTGGTTGAGAATGTGGAAGATGGTGTTGCATTTGCAGCGAAGATTGGATATCCGGTAGTACTTCGACCAGCTTACACCTTAGGTGGTAGCGGTGGTGGTATCGCTCATAATGTCACAGAATTACAGGATATCTTAGCCAATGGTCTTCGTCTGTCCCGTGTGGGCCAGGTATTAGTAGAGCGTTGTATCGCTGGCTGGAAGGAAATCGAATATGAAGTAATGCGTGATGGTGCCGGAAACTGCATCACCGTATGTAATATGGAAAATCTGGACCCTGTCGGTGTTCATACCGGTGATAGTATCGTTGTGGCTCCTTCCCAGACCTTATCGGATAAGGAATACCAGATGCTTCGTACTTCCGCATTAAATATTATTACAGAGCTTGGAATTACCGGTGGATGTAATGTGCAGTATGCCTTAAAGCCGGATAGTTTTGAGTATTGTGTAATCGAAGTAAATCCTCGTGTAAGCCGTTCTTCTGCACTTGCTTCCAAGGCAACAGGTTATCCAATTGCCAAGGTTGCAGCGAAAATTGCAGTGGGATATACCTTGGATGAGATTAAGAATGCAGTTACTGGAAAGACCTATGCTTCATTTGAACCAGCACTGGATTACTGTGTTGTGAAGATGCCACGTCTTCCATTCGATAAGTTCATTACTGCAAAGCGTACTTTAACCACACAGATGAAGGCTACGGGTGAGGTAATGAGTATTTGCACCAATTTCGAAGGTGCATTAATGAAGGCAATCCGCTCCTTAGAGCAGCATGTGGATTCCCTTCGTTCCTATGATTTTAGTAATCTTCATGGAGAAGAATTAACTTTGCAGTTACAGAAGGTGGATGATCGTCGAATCTGGGTAATTGCAGAGGCTCTGCGCCAGCATTGGGATCCGGATCGAATCTATGAAATTACCAAGATCGATCGTTGGTTTATTGATAAGATTAAGAATTTGGTGGAGATGGAAGAAGCTCTTTCTACCAGAGAGTTGACAGAGGACCTGCTTCGTGAAGCGAAGCGTATGGAATTCTCCGATAAGGTGATTTCTGAACTTTCCGGTAAGACCGAGGAAGTGGTGAAGGCCCTTCGTCATCAGTACAATATTCGTGCGGTTTATAAGATGGTGGATACCTGTGCAGCAGAGTTTGAGGCACAGACTCCTTACTACTATAGCTGTTATGATGGTATTAATGAGTCCATAGAGACAAAGCCTGAGAAGAAGGTATTAATCCTTGGTTCCGGTCCGATCCGTATTGGACAGGGTATCGAGTTCGACTTCTGTTCCGTACATTGTACCTGGGCTTTCAAAGAGGAAGGTTATGAGACCGTAATCGTTAATAACAATCCGGAGACCGTAAGTACGGACTTTGATATTGCGGATAAGCTGTATTTTGAGCCACTGACTCCAGAAGATGTGGAGAGTATTGTGGATATTGAAAAGCCGGACGGAGCCGTAGTGCAGTTCGGTGGTCAGACTGCCATTAAGTTAACGGAAAGCTTAATGAAGATGGGCGTTCCAATCCTTGGAACTTCTGCAAGAGACGTAGATGCAGCGGAGGACCGGGAGCGTTTCGATGAGATCCTGGAGCAGTGCCAGATTGCAAGACCTAAGGGACATACCGTATTTACTACGGAAGAAGCATTGAATGCGGCTCATGAACTTGGTTATCCGGTATTAGTTCGTCCTTCCTATGTACTTGGTGGACAGGGTATGCAGATTGCAATTTCCGATGAGGATGTGATCCAGTTCATGGAAATCATCAACCGAATTCAGCAGGATCATCCAATTCTTGTGGATAAGTACTTAATGGGTAAGGAATTAGAGGTGGATGCAGTATGCGATGGTACGGATATTGTTATTCCAGGTATCATGGAGCATATCGAGCGTACCGGTATCCATTCCGGTGATAGTATCTCCGTATATCCTGCTCGTTCCATTACCGAACAGGCTAAGAAGAATGTGATTGATTACACGGAAAAGCTTGCTCGTGCCCTTCATGTTAAGGGTATGATCAACATTCAGTTCATCGCCATTGGAGATGATGTATATATCATCGAGGTAAATCCTCGTTCTTCCCGTACCGTACCATATATCAGTAAGGTTACAGGAATTCCAATTGTGAAGCTGGCAACCAAGGTCATCGTAGGTCACACCTTAAAGGAACTTGGTTATGCCCCAGGACTTCAGAAGGAAGCAGATTATATTGCCATTAAGATGCCTGTATTCTCCTTCGAAAAGATCCGTGGCGCGGATATCTCCCTTGGACCTGAGATGAAGTCCACCGGTGAGTGTCTTGGTATCTCTCCGGACTTTAATGAGGCTCTGTATAAGGCCTTCGTGGGAGCAAGCATTGATCCAACCAGACATAAGCAGATTATCATGACTCTTCGTAAGGAAGACCGCCAAGAGGGTATTGAGATTGGTCGTCGTTTTGAGGCCCTTGGTTACAAGATCTATGCAACTCGTGGAACTGCTAGGGACTTAAATGCAGCAGGCGTACATGCGATTAAGGTGAATAAGTTAGAGCAGGAAGCTCCTACCTTATTGGATTTACTTTTAGAGCATCGAATCGACTTAGTCATTGATACCCCTTCCAGTGGTGTGGAGCATTCCAGGGACGGTTTCTTAATTCGCCGTACCGCGATCGAAACCGGTGTAACCTGTCTTACCGCCATTGATACCGCAAGAGCTTTAGTATCTTCCTTAGAAGTGGCTCATCAGGCAGAATTTAACTTAGTGGATATTGCCAAGGTAAAGAATGCCTAGTCCCATAGCAAATGTGTTATAAGGACAAGCGGAGGTTCACAATCATATAAAAATTAAAACGCCCCGAAGTGATATGAAAAATATTGCTTTGGGGCGTTGTTTTATATTTGACATGTATATTAATTCTACATATAATAGAACAGATAGATGTTAAAGGAGAATTTAATATGCACTTAAAACGGATGTTGGCGAGTGGTGTTGCTGCTACAATAGCGGTGGCTACTGTACTTTCCGCTACGCCAATAAGTAACAATATGATATATGAGGTCCATGCCGAGGAATATACCACTTCTTTAAAGGGGAAAGTCAATGCGGATGTGGTTAATGTGCGACAGGGCGCAGGAACGGATGCGGCCTATCTGCGAAATTCTTCCGGTAACAAGGTTCAGTTAAGCAATAATCATGAAGTAACCATTATTGGAGATGCTTTAGATTCCACAGGAGTGAAATGGTATCATATCAGCTTTTATTATGGAGGAGCTAACTGCACCGGTTATATGCGAAGTGACTTTGTCAATATCGTCAGAGAAGTAGCATATACCACGGATACGGATTTTGAAACCTATCTAACAGAGCAGGGATTTCCGGAAAGCTATAAGCCGGCGCTTCGAAATCTGCATGCATTATATCCAAAGTGGAAATTCGTAGCAGATCAGATCCCATACAGCTGGGGCGATGTACTTGCTGCAGAAAGTATTGTTGGACGAAGTCTGGTGCCAAGTACTTCCATTAGTTCCTGGAAATCTACGGATCCAGGTGCTTATAACTCCAGTACAGGAACCTGGTATGGATTTGATGGTTCTTCCTGGGTAGCAGCTTCCCAGGGCATTGTAGCGTATTGCTTAGATCCAAGAAATTATCTGGACTCCAGCTCCGTCTTCATGTTCGAGAAGCTTTCCTATGATGAAAACGTACATAGCTTAGCCGGTGTGGAGAATGTTCTTGCAGGAACCTTTATGCAAGGAAATTCCATCTCGGATGATCAGGGCGGAAGTCTTACCTATGCACAGGCGATTTTAAATTCCGGTATGATTACCGGTGTCAGCCCATATCACTTAGCTTCCCGTATTATCCAGGAGATGGGTATTAACGGTGGCTCCGGAAGTATCTCCGGTGTGGTAAATGGCTATGCCGGATATTACAATTATTACAATCAGGGTGCTTATGCCCATAATGGTCGTTCCGCCATTATTAATGGCTTGATCTATGCTAAGAGCATGGGTTGGAATACCAGATATGTTGCCATTGCCGGCGGTGCCGTATATATTGGCAAGAATTATATCAATATTGGTCAGAATACACTGTATTATGAGAAGTTCGACTTTGTAGGAACTCCATATACCCATCAGTACATGTCCAATATTCTTGCTCCGAATTCGGAAGCAGCCAATGTGGCTAAGGGTTATTCGGAGGAAATGCGTCAGAACATGGCATTGGTATTTAATATTCCCGTATATTCCGGTATGCCGGACACTCCTTGTGAGAAACCGGGTGGAACGGGAAGTGCTAATAATTATCTGACGAATCTTTCCATTAATGGATATAGTCTGACACCAACCTTCAGTATGTATACTACGGAATATAACTTGGTAGTTCCAAGAGAAGTTTCTTCGGTTACGATTGAGGCTGCTCTTTCCGATAGTTCTGCAAGTATTAGTGGAACCGGAACGGTGAATCTGAATGAAGGTTCCAATACCATTACGGTGAAGGTTACCGCAACCAATGGGGATGTGAAGAATTACACCATTACCATTGCCAGAGGCGAGGCTACAACCAATACCACAACGGTAACCGGTACGCATGAAGTAAAATTAAACGATAGTAATTCCGTAATTACCGGATACTTTATCGACACGGATAAAAAATATGTGACCGGTGTAGAACCAGAAACCACAGTGGAAACATTTGCAGGGGCATTCGCTCTTACCAGTGGTAAGGTGGCAGTGCTTGCAGCAAATGGAACGGATGCCAAGACTGGCAATGTGGGAACTGGGGATTTGGTAGTACTGTATGATGCTGGTGGAACGGAGCTCGTCCGCTATCAGGTAGTAATCTACGGTGATGTGGATGGCGATGGAATAATTGGCTTGATGGATCTGTTAACGGAAAAACAGCATATGATCGGAGCTGTTACCTTAACGGGACCATCCTTGGTTGCAGGAGATGCTGACCGTGCCGGTGATGGCGCAGGACTCCTTGATCTTCTATACATCAAGCGACATATGGTTGGCGCAAGTAGAATTGTTCAGCAATAAAAAAGAGGAAAAAACATGAAACAGAGAATTGTATCAGTAGTTTTAGCGATGGTGATGGCATTGTTGCTATTACCATGGTTTCCAATGGATGTACTTGCAGCAGATGAAGTGAATGTAGTGGTATCGGATGGTACCGCAGCTGTGGGACAGGAGATTACCGTAACGGTTACTATTTCTGGTAATAACGTGACTGTCTCCGGTGTGAATCTTTATCTTACGTATGATCCAGAAGTATTACAGCTTAAGTCCGGTGCGGATGGAGGCGGCGGTGGTAAGGCGCAGATCGTATCCTACGATGGCAGTAGTAATTTCACCCTAACCTTTACCGTATTAAAGGCAGGAACCACACAGATTGTTCCAAGTGCAAGCCAGTCCCAGGTGGCTACGGGGGCACTTTCCGGAACCATTAGTTATGCAACCATCTATGCAGGAGCAGGGGAATGGAAGATTTCTGGCGGTGCAAACCAGTCCAAGAACGCAGATCTTTCTGCTCTGAGTGTTTCTCCGGGAACATTAACCCCTGCATTTAACAAGGATACTACAACGTATAACATTACTTTGGATAAGTTCGTAGAGGCACTTACTGTAAGTGCAACTGCTGCGGATAGTAAGGCAACCATTAAGCTTTCCGGAACCAAGATGGATCCGGGTGCCAATACCACGAAGGTAACAGTAACCGCAGAAAATGGTGACACCAAGGTGTATACCATCTATACCCAGATTAATGATGCTTCCTTAGCAACCACAGCGGCAGCCAAGGAAGAAAAGACAGAAGAAGCCATTGAAGTGGGCGGAGAAATCTATGTTCTTCTTTCTGAATTCGATGAAAAGCTGCTTCCGGATGGTTATACCTATGATGAATATAAGTATAACAAGAAGAAAATTCACGTAGGACAGGGTGCAACGGATGACGATGTACTTTTCTGTGTGGTAAATGGCGTGGATACCTCAGAAAATCCTGAGAAAATCTTCATATGCTACAATCCACAGAACGGTTCCTTCTCCTATATGAATAAGGTGGCTGTAAAGGGTGCCAGCTATGAAATCGCAGAGCCGGAAGAAAGTGATATCGCCCTTCTTCCAGAAGGATTCATGGCCAGCGAATATACCATTGATCATAATAGTTATCCCGTATATATTGACGGGGAATCAGGTGCATCCGCATATGTTCTTTTATTAGTAGCACAGAAGGATGGAAATAGGACCTGGTATCAGTATGATGTGAATGAAAAGACCATGCAGAAGGCCTTCTTAAATGGCTTTACTGCAGAAGAAGCAGTAACGGAGCCTGTAACGGAGCCAACCATTGACGGAGTTGTGGTTTCCAATGAGGACTATCAACGATACAGCACCATGGAAGCGGATTATGCCAATTACGTAAGAAAATCCCGTGTTTCCATGGCAGCATTAATTCTTTTAATTGCCATTATTGTGGTCATCATCATTGTGTACTTCATCAAGTCCTACCATGATACGGAGGATTATGAAGAGGTGGATGAGGACGAGGCAGAGCTTTCTAGTCGTTTTGATAAGCCTGGCAAAGCCAAGGATACCATGGTGGAGGATTTCCCTAAGTTAAATGTGACGGAAACGATTTCCTTCGTACCAGTGGACGACGAGGAGGATCCGGACTATAAAAAGTCCAAGGAGTTGGAAGAATATATTTCCATGGATACCGAGGATCTGGATGACATCATCGAAGAGGCCAAGAAGAAGGCTAAGCGGGATGCAAGAGCTCGTAAGAGAGAAGCTGCCGAACAGAAAGAAGCCAAGAGCGAGAAGAAAGAAAAGAAGGGTTGGCTCAATAACTTCTTAGAACGCCCATACATCGGCGAAGAAGACGATGAGGACGACGAGGATGACGATCTTCCGGAATAAGCTTTTTGGCAAATGTATTAAAATCTTGTAAGCATTTTATTTTTCATATAAAACCCCAGGGGACGATAGGAAGCAACCTTCCAAGGATCCTCTGGGGTTTTTATTTACAGAATAAAAAGTCATGTTATAATATAGAATACTTCGGGGAAGTTTTTCCCTGAAAATCATTAGAACCAGGAGGCAGGGACTGAGAATGAGACAGTATACTCCTAGAGCCAAAGAAATTCTAGATTTGGCGCATGTCATCGCTGGCCGTATGAAGCATCGCTATGTGGGAACGGAACATATCCTTTTAGCCATGACTTCTATGGGCGATAATATTGCCGCTACAATTCTTGAGAAATATCATGTAGAAGCAGAGCCATTAGAAACCTATGTTTCCCAGTTATTAAGTCCAACGGAAGGAACGGAACGTTCTTTTTCTACGGATTTTAGTCCAAGAGCGGAAGCTATGATGCAGGAAGCGGATATGATAGCAGGACGTTTGTCCGATTCCGTGATTGGAACGGAGCATCTTTTTCTTGCCATCTTATTTAACGAAGAATGCATGGCCCATCGGGTACTTACCAAGGTATACAGCTTAGATGTGCGCCGCTTATGTTTAGATACGGTGGTTGCCATGGGATTAAATAATTCTGTGGTGAAAGACTTATTAGAACTAAAGAATCGGGCAGCTCAGGATGACCGAAAGGAATCCGCCACTCCTACCCTGGATGAATATACCAGGGATTTAACGGCCCTTTTTCGGGATGGAAAATTAGAGCCTGTGATTGGCAGGGATGAAGAGATTTGGCGTGTACTTCAGGTATTGAGCCGTCGTAATAAGAATAATCCATGTTTAATCGGTCTTCCGGGAGTTGGTAAGACTGCCATTGTAGAAGGCATTGCTGCCAGGATTGTGGATGGTAGTGTACCGGAAATCCTTCGTGGAAAGCGTATTTTAGCATTAAATCTTGCCGGGATGGTTGCAGGAACCAGATATCGTGGTGATTTTGAAGAGCGTATTCATAATCTGATCGAAGAGGCAACCCTTGCGGATAATGTGATCCTTTTTGCCGATGAAATCCATACCTTAATGGGTGCCGGGAATGCGGAAGGAACCATGGATGCTGCCAATATCTTAAAGCCGGCACTTTCCCGTGGAGAAATCCAGATGATTGGTGCAACCACTACGGAAGAGTACCGGAAACATATTGAAAAAGATCCGGCACTTGAGCGCAGGTTCCAGCCAGTGAAGGTGGAAGAACCGGATGATGGGGTAACCTTGGCAATCTTACAGGGAATTCGTCCAAGATTTGAGAAACATCATCATGTGAAGATTTCCGATGAAGCGCTAAAAGCTTGTATCTCCATGTCCACCCGTTATTTAAATGAGCGTTATCTTCCGGATAAGGCGATTGACTTAATGGATGAGGCGGCTTCTAAGGCCAAGCTTTCCGTGCATGTAAAGCCGGAAAAAATTAAGAAATTAGAAGAGGAGCTTTCCAATCTTTCTATTCAGGTGGAAGAACTTATGAAACACCAGGATGTGGAAGGCATTAAGGAATTGAAAAAGACGATGCACCGCAAGGAAAATCGCCTGACCAAGCTTACCGCAGAGTGGGAGACCCTGCGTACCAATGAGGATACGGTGGTAACGGAGGATGATATTGCGGAAGTGGTATCCATGCTTACCAAGATCCCGGTAAATAAGCTTGCTGTGGAAGAATCCAAGCGTCTCTTACAGTTAGAAGAGACCTTACATAAGAGAATCATCGGACAGGAAGCAGCAGTAACTGCCATTGCGAAGGCCATGCGCCGTGGTCGTGTGGGCTTAAAGGATCCTAAGCGTCCAATTGGCTCTTTAATGTTCCTTGGTCCTACGGGTGTGGGTAAGACGGAACTTGCCAAAGCCTTGGCAGAAGCGATGTTTGGTTCTGAAAATGCTCTGATCCGTGTGGATATGAGTGAATATATGGAAAAGCACAGTGTGTCCAAGATTATTGGATCCCCTCCAGGTTATGTGGGATTCGATGATGGCAACAATATGACGGAGAAAGTTCGTCGTAATCCATATTCTGTCATCCTCTTTGATGAGGTGGAGAAGGCTCATGCGGATGTGTTCAATATTCTTTTACAGGTATTAGAGGATGGCCGTATTACGGACTCCACCGGTCGTGTGGTGGACTTTAAGAATACCATCATTATCATGACTTCCAATGCGGGAGCTTCTTCCATTGTGGAACCAAAGAGTTTTGGATTTGCTCCAAGACAGGATGCAGCTTCCGAGCATGAGGACATGAAGAACAAGGTGATGGAGGAAGTAAAGCGAATCTTCCGTCCGGAATTTTTAAATCGTATTGATGAGATTGTGGTATTCCACATGCTTTCTAAGGAGCATATGTCACAGATTATCGATATTTTGATGAATCAGATGAATGAGCGCCTTCAGACACAGGCAGGAATTACCGTAACCTTATCGAAGGAAGCGAAGGATTTCCTCATCAATTCTTCCTATGACGTAAAGTATGGTGCAAGACCACTTCGTCGTGCATTGCAGTCCAAGGTGGAAGACGCTCTTGCGGAACATATTCTTGAGGGAAAAGTGAGCAAGAACGATAACATTTGCGTGGAAGTGGTGGACCAAAAATTACAATTCTCCAATGGAAAGAAGAATGTAAGAAAAACTAGAAAATAAGATGAATTTATTGTATAATGTACCTATGTAGGAACATTGAAATATGTCCACATGAGATCTCATTGACAATATCATATAGGAGGGCCAGTATCATGGCAGTGGTGAATGAATTGATCCGTTCAGAAGCGGATGGCACAGTTAGCTTTGGCGATTATACATTAGCTGAGAAGTCCAAGAAGTCTGGATTTGAGCACAGCGGAGATGTATATAAGGTAAAGACATTTAAGGAAATTACGAAACTAGAGCGTAATGAACTTTTTGTTTATGAATCTGTACCAGGTACAACTGTTGGTCATTTGAAACTGGACAATTCCGGCGTATCATTCTCTGTTGAGGGTAGTGAGAATGCGCAGATCACCTTGGAACTAGAACCAGAAACTGAATACAATGTGACAATCAATGGCGCTGCAGTCGAAACCGTGAAGACCAATCTTGGTGGTAAGTTAGTAATGAGCGTGGAATTCGATGGTGGCAAGGCAGTAGATGTTCAGGTAACCAAGAAATAATTATAATCGAATAAGGAATTGAGAATTGGGCATATGCAGTTGCATATGCCCTTTTTTTAGGTCTATAATACGAGGTATGTTGTGAGGAATGTTATGATACACAGAGAGGGAGTGTCATCGAGGGAGGAGGCGGCATGGCAAAAGCGAAAGCAAGTGCGTTTTTTTGTAACGAATGTGGATATGAGTCGGCCAAATGGTTCGGACAATGCCCCGCATGCAAGGCGTGGAATAGCGCAGTAGAAGAATTGGTGGTAAAGGATTCCTCGGGAAAGAAGAAGCCAGCATCCGCTATAGAAGTGGTAGAGCCCGTGACTTTAGCCGATGTGTCCTTAGAACAGGAAGATCGAACTTCCACCCAGATGGAGGAGTTAGACCGGGTTTTGGGTGGCGGAATCGTTCGTGGTTCCTTAGTACTTGTGGGTGGCGATCCAGGTATTGGTAAGTCCACTTTATTATTACAAATGTGTCGAAATCTTTCGATGCAGCATATGAAGGTCCTATATATTTCCGGCGAGGAGTCAGCCAAGCAGATTAAGATGCGTGCGGAACGCATCGGCACATTTACAGAGGATCTCACCATCCTATGTGAGACCAGTTTAGAACATGTGGAGAATGCTCTGCGCAAATATATGCCACAGGTGGTTATCATCGATTCCATCCAGACCATGTATCGGACGGAATTGGATTCTGCTCCGGGCAGTGTGGGACAGGTGCGAGAGTCCACCGCTTTGTTAATGCAGTTAGCAAAGACCCTTGGAATTTCCATCTTTGTGGTGGGACATGTAACCAAGGAAGGCGTGGTAGCAGGTCCAAGAATGCTTGAACATATGGTGGATACTGTGCTTTACTTTGAAGGAGACCGCCAGGCATCCTATCGAATACTTCGTTCGGTGAAGAATCGTTTTGGCTCCACCAATGAAATCGGCGTGTTCGAGATGCGTGAAAATGGTCTAAATGAGGTATTAAATGCCTCCGAATACATGCTTCAGGGAAGACCGGAGAATGCTTCCGGTTCCGTGGTGGCTTGTCTGATCGAAGGAACCAGACCCATCTTAATTGAAATTCAGGCATTGGTATGTCGCACCAACTTTAGTCTTCCAAGACGAACGGCGGTGGGAACGGACCCGAATCGTGTAACCCTTCTGATGGCAGTATTGGAAAAGCGGTTGGGACTTCGCCTTTCCGAGTGCGATGCCTATATTAATATTGCCGGTGGTATCCGTATTACGGAGCCGGCTTTAGATCTTGGTCTTGTCCTTGCGGTACTTTCCAATTATAAGAATGTGGAAATATCCGGAAAGACCATCGTCTTTGGAGAAGTGGGACTTTCCGGGGAAATTCGTGCGGTATCCCAGGTGGAAAACCGCATCAGTGAGGCAGTAAAGCTGGGCTTTGAGCGCGTCATCCTTCCGAAAGTATGTCTAGAACAGACCAAGCGCTTCCGAGGAAAAATCGAATTAACACCAGTGGAGAATGTATCCCAGTTACTTAATATCCTGTAGTGAGTTAAGAATCCCCTCCCCCATACATATGTCTTGGATGGGGGAGTCGTAGGATTACAATCATAGATAAAGAAAAGAGGTTGTCAGAGTGGCAAAGTATGTAGAAAGTGCTGCAGAATTAATCGGTGGCACACCAATGTTGAAATTAAATAATTATATGAAGTATGCTAAGATTTCCGGTGTCAATGTTTTTGCTAAGTTGGAATATCTAAATCCAGCAGGCTCAACCAAGGACCGGGTGGCGCTTTACATGATTGAGGATGCAGAGCGAAGCGGACGATTAAAGCCGGGAGCTACCATTATTGAGCCTACCAGCGGTAATACCGGAATTGGTATTGCAGCAGTGGCAGCAGCCAAGGGGTATCATGCAATTCTTACCCTTCCAGATACCATGTCGGTGGAGCGTAGAAATCTTCTGGCAGCATATGGTGCGGAAATTGTCTTAACGGATGGCGCTAAGGAAATGACTGGTGCCATTGAGAAGGCGAATGAATTAGAGAAAAGTATTCCGGGGGCAGTAGTTCTTGGACAGTTTGTGAATCCTGCTAATCCTGCAGCTCATAGACAAACCACTGGTCCTGAAATCTGGGAGCAGTTAGAAGGAAAGGTGGATGCCTTTATTGCAGGTGTGGGAACGGGGGGGACCATTACCGGTATCGGAGAGTATTTAAAGGAAAAGAATCCTGAGGTGAAGATCTTTGCGGTGGAGCCGGAAACTTCTGCAGTACTTAGTGGAGGCAAAGCGGGTGCACATGACCTACAGGGAATCGGTGCCGGATTTGTTCCTGAAATTCTTAATACCTCCATCTATGATGAAGTGATTCGGATCAATAATGTGGACTGCTATACGGAAGGAAAGGCCTTCGGTAAAACGGAAGGAATTTTAGTGGGTATTTCTTCCGGTGCTGCTTTAAAGGCCGCATGTGAAGTGGCTTCGCGAAAAGAATTCCAGGGAAAGAACATCGTGGTGCTTCTTCCGGATTCCGGGGATCGGTATCTATCCACCAAGCTTTTTCAGTAATAGATAGGAGTGGCAAAGGGGGAGTTTCTCCCCCTTTTAAAAAAGTGTAAAAATTTTGAAAAAACTTGTTGACATTAAAGTACCAAGATGATATTATAACCAAGTCGCCGTTTGGAAGCGGTTTTAAATTGCTCAAAAAACGGTGACTGAACATTGATAACTGAACAGTGAAACAACCCTGAAAATTTCTTTAAATTTTCAGTAGAGATCTTCAAAGATCTTTACACAACTTACTTAGAAATAAGTAAGCGCGAATGGTTATAAACCATGACAGTAAATCTGTACGTTTGTTATAAAACAAGCAACAGAAATTAGCCAGAATATTCTGGTTGGAATTAAACTTTTTATGAGAGTTTGATCCTGGCTCAGGATGAACGCTGGCGGCGTGCTTAACACATGCAAGTCGAACGAGGTTGTTAGGATGAAGCAGCTTGCTGTGAATTCCTAGCCACCGAGTGGCGGACGGGTGAGTAACGCGTGGGTAACCTGCCCTACAGTGGGGGACAACAGTTGGAAACGACTGCTAATACCGCATAAGCGCACAGTATCGCATGATACGGTGTGAAAAACTCCGGTGCTGTAGGATGGACCCGCGTTTGATTAGCTAGTTGGTGAGGTAACGGCCCACCAAGGCAACGATCAATAGCCGACCTGAGAGGGTGACCGGCCACATTGGGACTGAGACACGGCCCAAACTCCTACGGGAGGCAGCAGTGGGGAATATTGCACAATGGGCG
>JAILGS010000012.1 GCA_024696615.1 Lachnospiraceae bacterium | reverse complement strand
GTACAAGAACTTGTGAGTAGCGTATTGCTTGCAATCGCCAAAGCATACACGTTGAAGCAGTAAGAAGTACCCGTGAGGACTTCAATTTCTCGATGTGTTAAGTATATTTAAACACATTTTGAGTGGCAGTCGCTTTGGAATGAAAAATATTCAGCAGGATATCAAACAGAATCAGTTTAAGAACGTCTATCTTCTCTATGGGGAGGAACAATATTTAAAGCGCTATTGTAAGAATAGTCTAAGAAAAGCCCTGGTGGGGGAGGACTCCATGAATTTTTCCCATTATGAGGGGAAAAATATTAAGATTCAGGAAATCATCGATCAGGCGGAGACCGTACCATTTTTTGCCGAACATCGTCTTTTAATGATCGAAGAGAGTGGATTTTTTAAGAATGCGCCCGATGATGCCCTGGTGGACTATATGAAGCACCTTCCGGAATATGCGGTCCTTGTCTTTGTGGAATCCGAAGTGGATAAGAGAAATCGCATGTATAAAGCGGTAAATTCCGTAGGATATGTGTCCGAGTGCGTGCTTCCCGATACTGCTTCCTTAGCTGGCTGGGTAAAACGAGGTGCTGCCAGTTACCATAAGGAGATGGATGCCCGAACGATTCAACGTTTTATCGAATATACCGGCTGGTCCATGGACAATATGAATATGGAATTAAGCAAAGTCGTGGACTATGTGGGAAATCGGGAATCCATTACCCTGGAGGATGTGGAAAGTATCTGTACCGTGACCATGGAGAATAAGCTTTTTGATATGATCCGGAATGTGGCATTAAAGCAGCAAAAGCAAGCACTGGAGCAGTACTATGATCTTTTGTTATTGAAAGAACCGCCTATGAAGATTCTGGCATTATTATCCAGACAGTTCCAGCAGATCTTAGTGGCCAAGGACCAGATTCCAAGAGGCGTTAATGGCGCAGCACTGGGAAAGATTCTTGGAATCCCACCTTTTGCAGTGAGCAAGGTGGCGGAAATGACGAAGTATTTTACGGTGGAAGAATTACGGGAAGCGTTAGAAACCTGTGCTGGTTATGAGACGGATGTGAAGATGGGACGTATGCAGGATCGTTTATCCGTAGAATTAATCATCATTCGTTATAGCTCGAAGAAATTATAAAAATGTCATGGTCAGTCCTCAAAATATGTGTATAATATAGAAGTATCAATACAAATCTTAAAAATGTTAGGGGTATAAGTATGAATTCAAATAATGGATGGAAAACAGCATTTATCGTATTGGTTTCTGTGGTTGTCCTTGCAGCTGTTGCAAT
Organism: Lachnospiraceae bacterium; assembly: GCA_024696615.1. Lineage (GTDB taxonomy): Bacteria > Bacillota > Clostridia > Lachnospirales > Lachnospiraceae > MGBC120314. Next base: position 20,914 of record JAILGS010000012.1, on the reverse strand, counting down.
CATTGCTTTTGTTGCAGGATATATTAGCAACCAGAAGGCCGAACAACCATCGAAGGCTCCCGTGGAGACTACTACTGCAGTAGCCACACAGCCTCAGGAAACCACTAAGGCAGCAGAGAAGGAGACGGCTACAACGGAAACTTCCAAGGAAGATGAGAGCCGGGGTGAGGCACTTGCCGTAGAAGCTATGGACGGACTGGAAGTGGAATTTTTGGAAGGAAATACCTGGGGTGAAGCACCGGAAATTTATATGCAGGTGGATGTAACCCTTAAGAATACCACGGATCAGGAAGTGAGCAATTGGGCCATTGAGATTCCGGTGAAGGAAGGTACAACCTTCGTGAATGGTTGGAATGCCAATTATGAAATCGTGGACAATGTTCTTTATATTACAGAAACTTATGGTACTCCAATTCCTGCCAACAGTGAATATGGTAATAAGCCAGGATTCCAGATTTGTTATAACGAAGCACCGGAGTATGAGAAAGCAGTTGTTGGTGTTGGCAAGGTGAGTGAAAGTGTGGAGCAAGAATCCAAGGATTCCAAAACGGATGGTGATACCTCGACCAAGAGTAACAAAGTGGATAGCAAGGAGGATGTAAAAGTGGCAGAAGGAACTTACTATGGAGCACTCCAGGTAGATGGGCGTAATTTAGTGAATTCCAAGGGTGAAACAGTACAGTTAAAGGGTGTAAGTACCCATAGTCTGACCTGGTATCCACAGTATGTGAATCAGGAATCCTTCCAGTCCTTAAAAGAACTGGGTGCCAATACCATTCGTCTTGCCATGTATACGGGAGAAGGCGGATATTGTACCGGAGCTAATCAGAGCGAGTTAAAGAAATTAGTGGATGACGGTGTGAAGTACACCAAGAATCTTAATATGTATTGCATTATTGACTGGCATATTTTAAGTGACAATGATCCTAATACTTATAAGGAAGAAGCGAAGGCTTTCTTTAAGGAAGTATCTGCAAAATATAAGGATGAAGAGCATGTCATCTATGAAATCTGTAATGAGCCGAATGGCGGTACAAGCTGGGCTTCTGTAAAGTCCTATGCAGAAGAGATTATTCCGGTGATTCGTGCAAATGATAAGGATGCAGTCATCTTAGTAGGTACTCCTACCTGGTCCCAGGATGTGGATCAGGCTGCCAAGGATCCGATTACCGTGGATGATAATGTAATGTATGTATTACATTTTTATGCTGCAACCCATAAGGATGATCTTCGTAATAAGATGGTGAAGGCTTTAGAAAGTGGCTTACCAATCTTTATTAGTGAGTTCTCCACCTGTGATGCATCCGGTAATGGTACGGTGGATACTGCTTCCGGAGATGCATGGTTAGAAGTGATCAATCAGTATCATATTAGTTATGTGGGATGGAATTTAAGTAACAAGAATGAATCTTCTGCAATCTTAAAGTCCTCTGTAACTAAGACCAGTGGCTATACTCAGTCAGATTTGACCCAGACAGGCTTATGGTTAATTAAAGCATTTGCATCGAATTAAGGTGAAATCGCAGAGCCGGAAGATGGGAAGAAGATTTGAAAAAAAGACATAATTTATTCTTGACATTGTATGGCCTATATCATAAAATGATTCAAGTGTGTTTACATTAAAACGTCCGTGTCCGGCTTTGATGCGAACATTGAACTAAGTTTATTTCAATAGTAATGGAGGTGTCCGGATTGGCTAATATTAAGTCCGCTAAGAAGAGAATTCTTGTATCTGAAATCAGAACTGCTAAGAATAAGGCAATCAAGTCTAAGGTTAAGACTTATGTGAAGAAGGTTGAGCTTGCTGTTGCAGACAACGATAAGGCTGCTGCTAATGAAGCTTTAACTGCTGCAATCACAGAGATTTCTAAGGCTGCTAGCAAGGGTGTTTATCATAAGAATACCGCTGCTAGAAAGGTTTCTCGTTTAACCAAGGCTGTTAATTCTATTGCATAATTATAGAATCGTATGAACTAATTGGGACGATGCTCACCCTGCATCGTCCCTTTTTTTGAAGATTGAGGAAGTTAGAGGCACATGATTCGTGGATTTTTGGAAAAACATGCACTTTGCTGCATTATGATCGCGGGATTTCTTCTCATGGGAGGAATTCTTCTTGCAGGGTATGGACTGTCTCTCAAAACACAGGAAGATTTTAGTAACCTTCCGGAGGCTACCACGGAGCAGGATGAGAATACCACGCTGGAATCTATGAAAGAAGAAAGTGGAAAAGGAACTTTTGAAGGAAATCAGGAAGAAGATTTTATCTCTTCTTATCCGGAGGAACTTCAAGAGCAGATGAAGGAAATCCTTACTCCGAAGGACCCATTTTATGCAGGGGATTCTTTGATTTTTTTGGATGAGACACTTCCCGAGGAAGCCTATGCGTCCTATAAAACCAATGAGGATCTAGAAAAGCGGGACAAACCCCTGGTGATTATTGATCCGGGACATGGGGGGGCGGATACGGGTGCCATTAGCCGCTATGGTGGATATGAGAAAAATCATGCTCTGGAGATTTGTCGACTGGTACGAATTTATTTAAATGAATATGATGTGGATGTGCAATTAACCAGAACCAGTGACATTTTCATCAATCGTTATGATAGAATTATCTATGCCAATGCCAATCGTGCGGATGTATTTGTGTCCGTTCATCGTAATAGTAATCCTTCCCGCTACCCAAGTGGAGTCAGTATCTATGTGGGATATCTCGAAGAGGAGAAGGATCGGCCACTGGCTCAGTCCATTATGGATCGGATTCAGGAAGTTCCCGGAACGGGCATGGATTATGTCCGTGGAAATTGTGTTATTGCAGGTTCTTGCAATGATTATGATATTGATTATGTGTTGAATCGTTTTTCGTTAATGCCCGGCTGTTTAATTGAACTTGGATATATGTCCAATTATTATGATAACCAGCATTATTATCAGAATAAAAGAGAGTATGCGAAAGCTATTGCAGAAGGAATTGTTGCCTACTTACGGGAGGCAGGATATTCCGTAAGTGAAGTGGAAGAATAAATTATCGCCAAAAGAATTCATAGAATGTAGAGGTTTCTATATGCAAAAGATTGATCAAAAACATATCCGCAACTTCTGTATTGTTGCCCATATTGACCACGGTAAATCCACCCTGGCAGATCGAATTATTGAAAAGACCGGTACCTTAACGGAGCGCGAGATGCAGGAACAGGTATTGGATAATATGGACCTTGAGAGGGAACGTGGAATTACCATTAAAGCCCAGACGGTGCGTGTCATCTATAAGGCGGAAGATGGGGAGGAGTATATCTTTAACTTAATCGATACTCCGGGCCATGTGGATTTTAACTATGAAGTATCCAGAGCCCTTGCTGCCTGTGACGGCGCTATTTTGATCGTGGATGCGGCCCAGGGAATTGAAGCCCAGACCCTTGCCAATGTATATCTGGCCCTGGATCATGATTTGGAAGTATTTCCTGTGATTAATAAGATTGACCTTCCAAGTGCAGAGCCGGAGCGGGTAAAGAATGAAATTGAAGATGTGATCGGAATCGAGGCTCAGGATGCACCGATGATCTCAGCCAAGAATGGTCTGAATATCGAGCAGGTATTGGAGGCCATTGTCCATAAAATCCCTGCACCAACGGGGGATGCCAATGCACCACTTGCGGCATTGATTTTCGATTGTTTATATGACTCCTATAAGGGTGTTATTATTTTCTGCCGAATCCGGGAAGGTAGTGTGAAGAAGGGAACGAGAATTCGCATGATGGCCACGGGCGCGGAAGAAGAAGTGGTAGAAGTAGGATATTTTGGAGCCGGACAGTTCATTCCATGTGAGGAATTAAGTGCAGGCCAGGTTGGTTATATCACTGCTTCCATTAAAAATGTGCGGGATACCATGGTTGGTGATACGGTGACGGATGCGAATCGTCCGGTGGCGGAGCCATTACCCGGATATAAGAAAGTCAATTCCATGGTTTACTGCGGTCTCTATCCTGCGGATGGCGCCAAGTATGGGGATCTTCGAGATGCCCTGGAGAAGCTTCAGTTAAATGATGCTTCCTTACAGTATGAGCCTGAAACTTCCCTTGCTCTTGGTTTTGGTTTCCGTTGTGGTTTCCTTGGATTATTACATCTTGAAATTATTGAGGAACGTCTGGAGCGAGAATACAATCTGGATTTGGTTACCACCGCACCGGGAGTTATCTATAAAGTATATAAAACCAATGGGGAAATGATGGAACTGACCAATCCATCCAATCTTCCGGATCCATCGGAGATTGAATATATGGAGGAACCAATCGTTTCTGCGGAAATCATGGTAACTACCGAATATGTGGGCTCCATTATGAAATTATGTCAGGAACGCCGTGGTGTCTACCTTGGTATGGAATATATCGAAGGAACCAGAGCGCTTATTAAATATGAACTTCCATTAAATGAAATCATTTATGATTTCTTTGATGCACTCAAGAGCCGTTCCCGCGGTTATGCTTCCTTTGATTATGAATTAAAGGGCTATGAGCGCAGTAAATTAGTGAAGTTGGATGTGCTTGTGAACAAGGAGGAAGTGGATGCCCTCTCCTTTATTGTTCATGCGGATTCTGCCTATGAACGTGGTAGAAAGATGTGCGAGAAATTAAAGGATGAAATTCCAAGACATCTTTTTGAAATTCCGATCCAGGCTGCTGTGGGTGGTAAGATTATTGCCCGTGAAACGGTGAAAGCACTGCGTAAGGATGTGCTTGCCAAGTGCTATGGTGGTGATATTTCTCGTAAGAAGAAGCTTTTGGAAAAGCAGAAGGAAGGAAAGAAGCGTATGCGCCAGATTGGTAACGTGGAAATCCCTCAGGAAGCTTTCATGTCCGTATTAAAGCTGGATGAGGATAATTAAAGAATGAGTGATTCGCTGGGATTATATCTTCATATTCCTTTTTGTGCCCACAAATGTAATTATTGCGATTTCCTTTCTTCCCCCATGTCATATGAGGCAAGAAAGCGCTACGTGGATGCACTTTGTGAAGAACTGCGATATGTTGCGAAGTCCTGTAAGGAACGAAGGGTGGATACCATCTTTTTTGGGGGAGGAACCCCTTCGATTCTTTCTAGTGAAGCGATCCTTCAGATCATGACCACCATTTATCGGAATTTTTCTGTTAGCAAAGATGCGGAAATCAGTATTGAAGCCAATCCGGGCGCATTTGCAAGGGAAACCTGTGAAACCTGGGCCTATGCCGGAATCAATCGACTGAGTATGGGACTGCAGTCCGCTTGTAATGAGGAATTAAAGCTTTTAGGAAGAATTCATTCCACGGAGGAATTCTTAGAAAGTTTTCTCATGGCCAGGGAGATTGGATTTTCTAATATCAATGTGGATCTTATGTGCGCCCTGCCTCATCAGACGCCGGAGAAGTTTTATGGGACGTTAGAAACCGTGGCCAGTTTATCCCCGGAACATCTTTCCGTATATAACCTGATCGTGGAAGAGGGAACCCTTCTTGCCAAATGGGTGGAGGAAGGACGGGACCTTGGATTTCCGGATGAGGATACGGAGCGGCAAATGTATCATGAGACCCGAAGGATTTTGGCAAAACACGGATATGAGCGATATGAAATCTCCAATTATGCCAAAAAGGGTTATGAATGTAAGCATAATCTTCGCTATTGGGAGCGAAAGGATTATCTGGGCGTGGGAATTGGCGCAGCTTCCCTGTGGGAGGGCAAGCGATTTTCCAACACCGTGGACTTTGAACGCTATGTTTCCCTTCTTTTAGAGGGAGAGTCTAAGGATGATTTCGTATTAGCAAAGCTTCGAGAGAATGAAGAAGTGCTGACCAAGGAAGATTGTATGGCGGAATTTATGTTCCTTGGGCTTCGAAAGATAAAGGGCGTGTCCCAGGAGGAATTTTACAAAAATTTTGACATTCCCATGGACAGCATTTATCATGATGTTATAGAACGCCATGTAAAACTATCCACCCTGCAGATTCAGGGGGATGCATTGTCCCTCACGGAATATGGGCTGGATGTAAGTAATAGTGTTATGGCGGATTTTCTTTTCGATTAAGAGACTTAAAGGAGGTTAGGAATGCGAGAAAGCAGGCTGGATGTGATCCGCTTAATTGCCATTGGCATGATTGTGACCTTTCATTTTGTGGGAATTATGGGGCGGTTTGACACCTTCTTTTATGGATATGCCAATGGTGGCTGGGGAAGTGTGGGATGTACCATCTTCTTTTTGTTATCAGGATTTGTATTAACCATGGCAAGTGAATATCATAATACTTCCGTGAAGCAGTTTTATCGGAAGCGTTTTTTAGCAATTTTTCCTGCCCTATGGATTGCATGGATCTTATCCTATATCATCTATCTGGTGAAATTTCAAGATCCACTCTTTGGCGGGGCACCATGGAAATTAATATTCACGGTGATTGGCTTTGACGGATATCTTCCATATTTTGGAATGAGTTCCTATGCCCTGGTGGGAGAATGGTTTACCGGTATGATCATATTGATCTACTTAGTCTTCCCACTATGGAATCGGATGATGAAAAAACAGCCGGAATTAATCCTTCTTGTGATGACTGTGATCTACTTCGTACATGCCATTCTTTATCCGACGAATTGCATGCTTCCAATTGATGTTACTCCGATCACAGGACTATGGGTGGAGACGGTTGGTATCTATCTTGCCATGAAGCGGGAGAAGATTAAGACCATGCCATGGCTTGTACTTCCACTGGTGGTGGGAGTGGTGGTCATCATCACCATAAAGCTTCCTTGGTTTACCATGCCATGGAAGAATTTCCTTGGAATCTTTTTATTTATGATTTTATACCTCTTCCCAGAATGTTTTCGGGATGATCGTACGGGGGAATCCATCATTCCTCTGTGGATCCAGAATATGTTCAATGCCATTGAAGTAAGAATTTACGCCCTGTATCTGGTACATCATTTTGTGCTGTATCGCATGCAGGAAGTACTGGCACCATATATCTTTGGCTGGAAGAGAGTAGTTATTTATTATATTGCATATTTATTCATTTCTTTTGCATTTGCGGATTTGGTTTATCGACTCACACGCTATGTAACAAAGCGTAAAGAAAAATAAGTTAACCCACCCCCATTCTGTTAATTTCATTGACGGAATGGGGGTTTTTGGTGTAAAATTAGCGTGTTTTGAAATTTATCATCAAAGCGAATGTAGCTTGCTATGCAAGTTTACATAAATATTATGAATAAAAGAAGGAGAGAATGTGAAATGAAGAAGATTATTTCAGCAACTCTTGCAACAGTTCTTGCTCTTTCCATGGCCGCTTGCGGTTCATCGAATGCAGGAACAACCGATTCCGCAGCAACAACAGCTGCCAACAATACTAACGCAGAAAGCACTGCAGCAGCTAGCGATACTACCTATCATGTAGGTGTATGTCAGTTAGTTCAGCATGTAGCATTGGATGCTGCAACTCAGGGATTTAAGGATACCTTAACTGCTGAGTTTGGTGATAAGGTAGTGTTTGATGAGCAGAACGCACAGGGTGATTCCAATACCTGTTCTACCATCATTAATGGATTTGTATCTGCTGATGTGGATTTAATCCTTGCAAATGCTACTCCTGCACTTCAGGCTGCTCAGGCTGGTACCGATACCATCCCTGTACTTGGTACTTCTGTTACCGAATATGGTGTAGCTCTTGGTATTGATGGATTTACAGGTACTGTTGGTAATAATATTTCCGGTACTTCTGACCTTGCTCCATTGGATGGACAGGCAGATATGGTTAAGGAATTATTCCCAGATGCTAAGAACGTAGGTTTGATCTACTGTACTGCAGAAGCTAATTCTCAGTATCAGGTAGATACCATTAAGGGTTATTTAGAGGCACTTGGTTATACCTGTACCTTATATGGTTTCTCTGATTCCAACGATTTAACTTCCGTTGCAACAACTGCTGTATCAAATTCCGATGTAATCTATGTTCCAACAGATAACACCGTTGCTTCTAACGCAGAACTCCTTGATAATATTGCACGTCCAGCAAAGGTTCCTGTAGTATGTGGTGAGGAAGGTATCGCTGCTGGTTGTGGTGTTGCTACCCTTTCTATTAGCTACTATGATCTTGGTGTTGCTACCGGTAAGATGGCAATCAAGGTATTAAAGGGTGAAGCAAATATCTCTGAGATGCCAGTAGAGTATGCACCTCAGTTCACGAAGAAGTACAATGCTACCATCGCTGCTGATCTTGGAATTACCATTCCATCCGATTATGTAGCAATCGAGCAGTAAGAAAAAAGACCCTTCGTAGGAAGAGGTAGTGATAGGTGGGAAGTGACTTAGGTCCTTCCCACCTTTTTTTTAACTCTGTCGGAGAAATCCCCCACCTCGAAGTGTTAGCGTAGGTGGGGGTTATGACAAACCATAGTTAGTCCTGACTCATGAAACGGATTGGGCGGTCGAAGGATGTATACCTTGCCAGTTCATGGAAGAATATGATACAATCTAAAGACTGATGTTTATATCAGGTATGAACTGTGTTGGAGGAAAAGAAAGTGAATATTGTTACTCTACTTAATGCGATGCCGGGTGCATTTGCACAGGGTCTCATCTGGGGTATTATGGCCATTGGTGTGTATATCACCTTCCGTATTCTGGATATTGCGGACCTTACGGTGGATGGCTCCTTATGTACGGGTGGTGCGGTGTGCATCATGTTGTTACAGAGTGGTCATAATGTATGGTTTTCTCTGTTGATTGCATTTCTTGCCGGTATGGTAACCGGACTGGTGACTGGTATGTTTCATACCTTCCTTGGAATTGCTCCGATTCTTGCGGGTATTTTGACGCAGCTGTCCTTATATTCTGTGAATCTGAAGATTATGGGCAAATCCAATCAGGCGATTAACGTGGACAAGTACCATCTGTTGGTATCCCTTCGTTATATCAAGAATGTGGCATTCTATAAGAATACCTTAGTGGTGGTTGCAATTTTCTTAATCGTAATAATTGGTCTGTTATATTGGTTCTTTGGAACCGAGCTTGGTACGGGAATTCGTGCCACCGGATGTAATGGGAATATGGCTCGTGCCCAGGGTATTAATACGGATTTTAATAAGGTTCTTGGATTGATGATCAGTAATGGTCTGGTGGCTTTATCCGGTGCATTACTTGCTCAGTATCAGGGATTTGCAGATATTAATATGGGCCGTGGTGCGATTGTAATCGGTCTTGCAGCAGTAATTATTGGAGAAGCAGTCTTTAGAAAGATTTTCCATAATTTTGCATTAATTCTTCTGTCCGTTGGAATTGGTTCCATCATCTATTACATTGTATATCAGGTGATTATCTGGTTAGGTCTTGATACGGATCTTCTGAAGTTGTTATCCGCATTGGTGGTAGCATTCTTCCTTGGCCTTCCACATCTGAAGGCAAAGTATTTCACGAAAGTGAAGAACGGAGGTGCAACCAATGCTTAAGATTCAGAATCTTCATAAGACTTTTAATCCGGGAACACAGACGGAGAAGAAGGCGTTAAATGGTCTTTCCCTTACCTTAAATGAAGGGGATTTTTGTACTGTGATCGGTGGTAATGGTGCAGGTAAGTCCACCATGTTAAATGCCATCGCCGGTGTATGGCCGGTGGATGTGGGTAGTATCTCCATTGGTGATACGGATGTAACGAAGCTTTCCGAATATCAGAGAGCAACTTATCTTGGACGTGTATTCCAGGATCCGATGACGGGTACTGCTGCGAATATGTCCATTCTTGATAATATGGCTGTTGCAGCAAGACGTGGAAAAAAGCGTGGTCTTAGCTGGGGTGTTACAGCGAAGGAGAAGGAGCTGTATCAGGATCTTCTTCGTAAGATCGATCTTGGTTTGGAGGATCGTCTGACCAGTAAGGTGGGACTTCTTTCCGGTGGTCAGCGTCAGGCTTTAACCCTTCTTATGGCAACCATTCAAAAGCCTCAGTTACTTCTTTTAGATGAGCATACTGCGGCCTTGGATCCTAAGACGGCCAAGAAGGTGTTAACCTTAACGGATGAAATCATTAAGGAGAATCACTTAACCGCATTAATGATCACCCATAATATGAAGGATGCCATTGCTTATGGAAATCGTCTGATCATGATGAATGACGGTCATATCATCTATGATGTATGTGGCGATGCGAAGAAGAATTTGAAGGTGAGCGACTTACTTGCGAAGTTCGGCGAAGCAAGTGGTGGCGAATTTGCCAATGACCGTATGATGCTGTCATAATTGCAGCAAGGAAAAAGAATGCCACAGGTATTCTTTGATCGATGGAAGAATTATAGAATCCGGAAATGTTGGAAAAACCTGCATTTCTGGATTTTTTTAACTCAGTCGGAGAAATCCCCCACTTTTAAGCGTTAGCGTAGGTGGGGGATGACGAAATTTTTAAAAATTTAAAAAAATTTTATAATAAAAAAGGAAAAGAAGGATTTGTGTGGAATAATATAAATGTGCCCTAATTTTGTGTATGCAAAAAACAGTCCATATGCGTAGACTAAGCACGTATTTTTGGAAGGGGCCGGAATCCATCATAAGGAGCGGAAACGATGAACATTCGTGAAAAGCAGGAAGAATATGAACGTGAATATTTAAGCCCATACGCAACCCATAGTGTGGACTCCAAAGGACGGGATGTGAATGAGGAAGAATGTGATGTACGAACTGTATTTCAAAGAGATCGGGACCGAATTTTACATTGTAAATCGTTTCGACGTTTAAAGGGAAAGACCCAGGTGTTCTTAGATCCTACCGGGGATCATTATCGAACCCGTCTAACCCATACCCTAGAAGTTTCCCAGATTGCAAGAAGTATTACCAGAGCGCTTCGACTCAATGAAGATCTAACCGAGGCCATTGCTTTAGGACATGATATTGGCCATACTCCATTTGGTCATGCGGGAGAACGCACCTTAAATCGCGTCTGTTCTCTTGGGTTTACCCATTATGAGCAGGGCGTACGTGTGGTGGAAGTATTAGAAAAAGATGGGAAGGGATTAAATCTTACCAAAGAAGTGCGGGATGGTATGCTAAATCACAAGACTTCTGGTCATCCAAGTACCATGGAAGGCAAGGTGGTTCGTCTTTCCGATAAGATTGCCTATATCAATCACGATATTGATGATGCGATCCGTGCCGGAATCTTTGATGAGAGCAGAATTCCGAAAGATATTACGGATGTGCTTGGACATTCTACCAAGAGTCGATTAAATACTTTAATTAATAATATTATTCATGAGAGTGAAGACCGCAATGACATTTGCATGAGTCAGGATGTGCATGATGCCATGATGGACCTTCGAAAATATATGTTTGATAATCTCTATACCAATCCCATCGCCAAAAGCGAGGAGATTAAAGCGGATAAGATGATTGCGGAATTATATGAATATTATATGGAACATGTGACGGAACTTCCGGAAAAGTACCTTCGTTTTATGGAGGAGCGCCAGGAAGCCAAGGAACGTGTGGTATGTGACTATATTGCAGGTATGACGGATACCTACTGTATTAATAAGTTTTCAGAAATCTTTATTCCAATTGCCTGGAAGGGGTAAGAAAGCGAATAAGGGGAATAAGGATTCGAAAAAAGGAGTTTATGTATGTTTTATCCGGATGAAGTCATTGAGGAAGTTCGTTCCCGCAATGATATTGTGGATGTCATCTCCGGTTATGTAAAGCTTCAGAAGAAGGGCAATAATTATTTTGGATTATGCCCATTTCATAATGAAAAATCACCATCCTTTTCTGTGAGTCAGGATCGGCAGATGTACCATTGTTTTGGTTGCGGGGCCGGTGGAAATGTATTCTCATTTTTGATGGAATATGAGAAATTCACCTTTCCAGAAAGTGTGAAATACTTAGCAGAACGGGCTGGCGTAGAACTTCCTGAGATGGAAGAGTCGGCTGAAGCAAGAAAAAAAGCGGGATTACGACAGACATTATTAGAAGTGAATAAGAAAGTGGCCCTGTATTATTTTAAGATCCTTCGAAGCGAACAGGGGGAACTGGGCCGAAGATATTTTGATAAGAGAGCCCTTTTGTGGGATACGGTGAAAGCATTTGGACTGGGATATTCCGGGCAGTATAAGGATGACTTATATCAATACTTAAAAAGTGAGGGATATAATGATGAGGTCTTGAAAAAAACCGGTCTTTTCAATTATTCCGATCGAGGTGAGGTATATAATAAATTCTTCAATCGTGTGATGTTTCCCATCTTTGACGTGCGTGGTCAGGTGATTGGATTCGGTGGTCGCGTGATGGGAGAGGGAGAACCGAAGTATTTAAACTCCCCGGAAACGGAAGTTTTTGATAAGGGAAGAAATTTATTCGGTTTAAATTTTGCAAGAAATAGTAGGAAGTCCCATCTCATTATCTGTGAAGGATATATGGATGTGATCGCTCTACATCAGGCGGGATTTAATCAGGCAGTGGCATCCCTTGGAACGGCCCTGACCACGGGGCATGCATCCCTGTTAAAGCGATATACGACGGATGTTTATCTTTGCTATGATAGTGATGGCGCGGGTGTGAAAGCTGCCCTGCGAGCAATTCCACTATTAAAAGCAGCGGGCCTTCATGTGAAGGTAATTAATATGCGACCTTATAAGGATCCGGACGAGTTTATCAAAAATTTGGGAGAGGAAGAATTCCAAAAGCGGATTGATGAGGCCGTTACCAGTTTTCAGTATGAAGTTGGAATCTTAGAGAGCCGATATGATTTAAATGAGCCGGAGAGTCAGACAGAGTTTTATAAGGAACTTGCGAAACGTCTGTCGGAATTTAACGAGCCATTGGAGCGTGATACGTATATTAAGGCAATCTGTAAGAAGTATTCCATTGATTATAATTATTTTCGAACCATGGTGAATGATCTGGGGGAAAAGCTCTATGTAACCAGAATGCAGGAAGAAGAAAAACTGCAGGAAGAGATTCGCACCAGTGGTACGGGGCTTCGAAAGAAGGATACGGGAATACGTATTGCCCAGAGAATTCTTCTGACCTGGTTGATCGGATCGCCAGAAAGTTTTGAGAAGATTCGCTCCTACATTACCCCGGTGGATTTTTCCGATGATTTATACCGGGATGTATGTGAGAAATTATATGCGCAATTAGAACGGGGCGTGGTGCAGCCTGCTTCCATCATCAGTCTCTATGAGACGGAGGAGGAACATAAGGAAGTGGCAGCTCTGTTTAGTGAAGAACTTTCTTCGGAGATGAAGAAGAAGGACAAAGAACGTGCCATTACGGAAGCAATTATCCAGGTGAAGAACCATAGTGTGGAGGAACGAAGCCGAAGTGCGGATTCCATCGTACAGTTACAGGAACTTGCCAAGGAAAAGAAGATGCTTACCCAGTTAATGGAAACATTAAATTAGAATTATTTTGAAGGAGTATATAGATTATGGCAACCGCAAAGAAAAGCAATGATGCAGAAGTAAAGAAGACGGTAAAGAAGTCTACCAAGGAAACGAAGGAAACCAAGGAGACCAAAGAAACCAAGGCTAAGACTACGAAGGCTACCAAGGCTTCGGAAGCAAAGAGTGCAACCAAGAAGGAAGAAAAAGCCAAGGAGAGCGCTAAGGCTACCAAGTCTACGAAGACTGCTAGTAAGACCACCAAGGCTGCTTCTAAGACTTCCGAAACGAAGGAAGCAACCAAGGAAGTAGCAACCAAGGCAACGAAAGCCAAGGCTACGAAGACTACGGAAGCTAAGGAAAGCACGACGAAGGCAAGCACTGCGAAGGCAAGTGCTACTAAGGCAAGTGCTGCTAAGGCTTCTTCTAAGGCCAAAGAGCCAGTAAAAGAGACTGTTAAGAAGAGTACTGCGAAGAAGGAAGAACCAAAGAAGACTGAAGCTAAGAAGACTGAAGCTAAGAAGGCTGAAAGTAAGAAGGCTGAAACTAAGAAGACTGAAAGTAAGAAGACTGAAACCAAGAAGGCAGAAAGTAAGGAAGAAAAGTCCAAGGTGGAAGACGTGGTGAAGGAAGAAAAGCCAGGAAAGAAGAGCAGTGCTAAAAAATCCACCAAGAAGACCGAAGAGCCAGAAATGGAGGCAGTATCCTCGGTAATGCTTGATTTTGCGGAAGCTATGGAAGAAGTCAGTGCAAAGTCTAAGAAGGACAAGGCTACGAAGGCCAAGGCGGAAGAAAAAGTAGAAGTCGAAGAAAACGAAGAAGAAAATAGTGGTTCCAATGTGGATCCTGCAGTGATCCTTGGAATCTTAGAGAATCTTGAAAAGGCTGCAAAGAAGCGTAAGAATGTATTAGAGAAGCAGGATGTCATCTTTGCCTTAGGCAGTCTTAGTGAGAATGAGGATATTTTAGATAATCTGTTAGAAGCCTTAGAGAATAAGGGAATTGATGTATTAAATCCAGTGGAAGACGATGATGAACCGGATGATCTGGACTTAGAAGAAGCAGAAGAAGAGGAAGTTAATCTTGAAAAGCTTGATCTTTCCGTTCCAGATGGCGTAAGTATTGAAGATCCGGTTCGTATGTATTTAAAGGAAATCGGTAAGGTGGACTTATTAAGTGCGGACGAGGAAGTAGAGTTGGCAAAGCGTATGGCTAGTGGTGATGAAGTTGCGAAGGCTCGTCTTGCGGAAGCGAACCTTCGTCTGGTAGTAAGTATTGCTAAGCGTTACGTGGGTCGAGGAATGTTATTCTTAGACTTAATTCAGGAAGGTAACTTAGGCCTGATTAAGGCGGTAGAAAAGTTTGATGCGGATAAGGGATTTAAGTTCTCCACCTATGCTACCTGGTGGATCCGTCAGGCAATTACTCGTGCCATTGCAGACCAGGCAAGAACGATTCGTATTCCGGTACATATGGTAGAAACCATTAATAAGTTAATCCGTGTGCAGAGACAGCTCCTTCAGGAACTGGGCCGTGAACCAAGTGCGGATGAAATTGCAGATAAGATGAATCTTCCTGTGGAACGTGTTCGTGAAATCCAGAAGATTTCTCAGGAGCCGGTATCCTTAGAAACCCCAATCGGTGAGGAGGAAGATAGCCATCTTGGAGATTTCATTCAGGATGATAATGTACCGGTACCTGCTGATGAAGCAGCATATACGCTGTTAAAGGAACAGCTTGCAGAAGTGCTTTCCACCTTAGCAGACCGTGAACAGAAGGTATTAAGTCTTCGTTTCGGCTTAGAGGATGGTCGTCCAAGAACCTTGGAAGAAGTTGGTAAGGAATTCCATGTTACCCGTGAGCGTATTCGTCAGATTGAGGCGAAGGCGCTTCGTAAGCTTCGTCATCCAAGTAGAAGTAAGAAGTTAAAGGATTATCTTGACTAATGGTGGAATTATCAAAACGTTTATCCTGCATCGCTTCCATGATCACACCGGGGAATGTCCTTTGTGATGTGGGCACGGACCATGGATATCTGCCCATTGCGGCAGTATTATCCAAGCGATGCCCGAGGGCGCTTGCCATGGATGTGGCCCAGGGGCCGTTAGAAAAAGCAAAGAATAATATTAAAAAAGAACAGTGCGAAGGGCTGATTGAAACAAGACGTTCCAATGGCCTGATGGAGTTTCACCCTTCGGAAGCGGATACGGTGGTGATCGCTGGAATGGGTGGAATGCTGATGCTGGAAATCCTACAGGCATCCTTGGAGAAATTACATCAGGTGAAGGAATTGATTCTTTCCCCACAACTGGATATGGATCAGGTGCGAAGATTTTTAATCCGGCATGATTTTATCATTGATGGGGAAGCCATGATTTGGGAAGATGAAAAATACTATATGATTTTTCATGTGATTTCCGGGAAGGAAGCGTGTCCATATACCGAAGAAGAATATTGGTATGGAAGACATTTGCTTGCGGCAAAGGATCAGGTATTATATGCCTACTTGCTTCGGGAGAAGGAATTACTGACCCATGTGCAGGAGAACTTAGCACATCAGGAGAATACTCCGGCGATTACTTTGCGAAAAGAAGAAATTATAGTACAATTAGAATATATTGCGAAAGCATTGCGGTATTTTCAATAAATGCATCAAAGAAAAGGAGAGGGCCTATGAGTAAATCATTATTGGAATTATCAAAGTATGCCAAGAAGGATTATGAGAATGACATCATTCTGGCGAAGGTGAATGGAAAGTTAATGGAACTTACCAAAAGCGCAGAAGATACGGATAAGGTAGAGTGGGTAACCACCGCTTCTGTGATTGGTATGGCAACCTATAAGCGTAGTGTTGTAATGCTGTTACTTTCTGCAATCCACGAGGTGATGGCAGGTGCACCATATGATGTTCGTGTGGAAAACTCCATCAGTAAGGGTTATTACTGC
This sequence comes from Lachnospiraceae bacterium, assembly GCA_024696615.1. GTDB lineage: Bacteria > Bacillota > Clostridia > Lachnospirales > Lachnospiraceae > MGBC120314. The sequence goes on along the minus strand of JAILGS010000012.1, from coordinate 4,588 downwards.
GATGTTGAGGGCGTGGAAGTAACGGACCACTGGCTGTTGGATGTGAAGTTAAAGATGCTGGAATTAGTGAATCTTGACCTTCCAATTAAGAAAAAGAGTATGAACACGGATAAGGCCATTGAATTATTCCGTTCCCATGGAATGGATGATAAGGTGAAGCTATTTAAGTATCGCCGTGTATCCCGTGTGAATGTATATGAACTGAATGGTTTTGAAGATTATAACTATGGTTATATGGCACCATCCACAGGAATGCTGGATACCTTCGATCTGTATCGTTATGATGAGGGATTTGTGCTTCAGCTCCCAACCAAGGAAGATCCTAAGGTGGTTCCTGAATTTGTTCCACAGAACAAGCTCTTTAATGTGTTCCGTCAGAGTAAGGAATGGGGCAAGATGCTTGGAATTGAGACCGTGGGTGATTTAAATGATGTGATCGCTCGTGGAGATATTAATGAACTGATCTTAGTGCAGGAAGCGTTGATGGAGAAGCGAATAGCCGATATTGCGGCAGATATTGCTTCGAAACCTGAGAAAAAATTTGTCATGATCGCAGGACCTTCTTCCTCTGGTAAGACCACTTTCTCCCATCGTCTGGCTGTGCAGTTAAGAGCCCATGGCTTAAAACCACACACCCTGGAAGTGGATAATTATTTCGTAGAACGTGAGGATACTCCACTGGATGCGGAAGGTAATTATAATTTTGAGTGTTTGGATGCCATTGACCGGGAACTCTTTAATAATCAGATGAATGATCTGTTAGAGGGCAAGAAGATTGAAATCCCATCTTTCAACTTTAAGACCGGTAAGAAGGAGTACAAGGGGAATTTCCTGCAGTTAGCAGAGGATGAAATTATGGTCATTGAAGGGATTCACTGCTTAAATGATCAGCTTTCCTATAATATTCCTGCGGAGAATAAGTACAAGATCTATATTAGTGCATTAACTCAGTTAAATATTGATGAGCATAATCGAATTCCAACCACGGATGGTCGTCTCATCCGTCGTATGGTGCGTGATGCACGTACTCGTGGTTCAAGTGCTAAAAGAACTCTGCAAATGTGGCAGTCCGTTCGACGTGGTGAAGAAGAGAATATCTTCCCATATCAGGAACAGGCGGATGTTATGTTTAACTCTGCATCCATCTATGAACTGGCGGTATTAAAGCAGAGTGCGGAGACCTTGTTATTTAGTATTACCAAGGAAGAACCAGAATACTATGAGGCGAAGCGTCTGTTAAAATTCTTAGATTATTTCTTAGGTGTTAGTGGCGAGGATATTCCTAAGAATTCCATTGTTCGTGAGTTCTATGGCGGTAGTATTTTTAAGGTTTGATTGGATGAACTTTGAAAAGAAAGAAGGGTAGAAAGATGACAGAATTTCGCGTAATGCGGAAGGATAATTTAGTTCCCTCCATAATCTATATTGTGATTGGTTTGATCTTAGTATTTTGCCCAACTTCTACCATGCGTACTCTTGGCTATGTTTTTGCCACACTTTTATTATTATGTGGAATCCTCATGGTATATCGGTATTGCACCAAGGATGTTAATAGAGTGTTCTATGGCAATGAACTGGTCTATGGCATGATTTTAGTGGCTCTTTCCATTTTGATTTATAGCAAAGTGGATAGTTTTATTGCTATCATTCCAATGTTTTTAGGAATTGTGATTTTAACCAGTGGCGTGAGCAAATTGCAATATGCCATTGGATTATATCGCTCCCATTATCGTGGACAGACGGCATTATTTTTCCTGGCTGCGGTGAATATGATTTTGGGATTGGTATTATTAATTAATCCATTTGCCAGTATGGCGACTTTGGTAATCATCATTGGAGTTTCACTCATCTTTAGTGGAGTTACGGATCTTCTTACCACGTTGATGATTGACCGAAAGATGAAGAAGGTACAGCATATGAAGGAAGAGGCTGGACCAATTGATGTAGAAGCGAGAGAGGTAGAAAAAAAGGATGAGTAATCAGATGAACATGGCCGCCGGCGCTGGAAAGGTTGTCCGGGGAATTGGCTATTTTGCAATTGTTATTATTATTGCGTCGTTCTTTTTCGGATCTTACTATACGATTTCCGAGCAGGAACAGGCGGTTTTAACTACATTTGGTAAGGCAAAGGCAGTGACCACTACAGGTCTTCACTTTAAATTGCCTTTCATTCAGCAGGTGGAGAAGGTGGATACCACCATTCAGGGACTCCGCATCGGCTATGATGAAGATAACAATACCATTGAATCCGAAGGAATTATGATTACTTCAGATTATAATTTTGTTGTTGTGGATTTCTATGTGGAATATCGTTTTTCGGATCCTGTGAAGGCAGTATATTCTGCGGAGGAACCAGTGCTGATCTTAAAGAACATTTCCCAAAGCTGTATCCGTCGTACCATCGGTCAGTACAAGGTGGACGAGGTATTAACTACGGGAAAGGCTGAGATTCAGGCTGCGATTCGAGAAGAAATAGTGTCTGAACTTGCTAAAAATGATATTGGTATCAGTCTTGTGAATATTACGATTCAGGATGCAGAACCACCTACGGCGGAAGTTATGGAAGCCTTTAAGAATGTGGAGACTGCTAAGCAGGGCAAAGAAACTGCAATCAATAATGCTAACAAGTATGCCAATGAAAAACTTCCTAAGGCTACGGCAACTGCGGATCAGATTTTAAAGGATGCAGAAGCTGCAAAGACTCGTCGTATTAACGAGGCCAATGCGGAAGTTGCTCTGTTTAATGCGATGTATGAGGAATATGTAAAGAACCCTCAGTTAACCAAGCTTCGTATGTATTATGAAGCCATGGAAGGTGTTCTCCCAGATACGAAAGTCATTGTAACCAGTGATGGAACGAATCTGAATACTTTACTTCCACTGGATACATTCTCCAACACGACGACAACTACGGAAGGTACCACCACTGGTACCACAGCAAATTAGGGGGGAGAAGAGATGAAAAAGATTTTAGCATGGATTACACCAATCCTTATTATTCTTATTATTGTTGGTTCTTCCTGTGTGGTTGTAACTCAGGAGGATGAGTATACCTTAGTGCGACAGTTTGGTAAGATCAGCACCATTCATTCAGAAGCAGGTCTTAGTTTTAAGATGCCATTTGTGCAGTCCGTGGATGTATTACCTAAGAAGTTAATGATTTATGATCTTCCACAGTCCGATGTAATTACTAAGGATAAGAAGACCATGATTGCAGACAGTTATATCCTCTGGGAAATTTCTGATCCACTACTTCTTGCACAGACCTTAAATTCTTCCGTATCCGCGGCAGAAGGTCGTATTGATGCAGTAGTTTATAATGCTATGAAAAATGTGATCAGTAGCATGAATCAGACGGATGTGATCAATTCCCGCGCTGGAGACTTGGATGAAAAGATTATGGCTTCTTTAAGCACCAGCATGGATCAGTATGGTATCACTATTATTTCCGTTCAGACCAAACGCTTAGATCTTCCGGATGATAACAAGGCTGCGGTTTATGAGCGTATGATTTCTGAGCGTTCTCAGATGGCTGCCACCTACACTGCAGAAGGTGAAGCGGATGCACAGGTGATTCGTAATACGGCGGATAAGGATGTTGCCATTAGCCTTTCCAATGCCCAGGCTCAGGCTGCAGCAGTGGAAGCACAGGGTGAAGCAGAATATATGAGAATCCTGGCAGAAGCTTATGGGGATGCGGGACGTCAGGAATTCTATTCCTTCTATCGTTCCATCGAAGCGTTAAAAACTTCCTTTGCAAGCGGCGAAAAGACCATTATCCTTCCTGCGGATTCCCCAGTGGCTAAGTTATTCTTAGGCTATTAAAATATCGTATTTCATAATCCATAAGTAAGGTTTAACTTGCTTATGGATTATTTTTTTGTTACGATTTAGTACAAATGCGTAAGATCCATGAAAGTTATTCTTTAACGCATATCTTTCCTGGAAACGTGAGAGATTGTAGAAATGGAAGGTTATTATATGAAATACAAGAAGCTTATCACAGCTCTTCTCATAGGGGGTCTTGTACTGGGACAGGGGTATTGGACTCCCGTACTGGCTACCATGCCATCCGAAGAAGTACAGGAAACTACGGAAGTTAGTACGGAAGCAAGTACCGAGGTAGTAGAAACAGAGGAAGTTAGTACGGAAGCAAGTACCGAGGGACTTGTAGAATATACGGACTTCATCGGTTCCGTTGCTAATTCGGATGGAACGGGCTATACCATCAATGATTTCGTTGCAAGATTATATCTTATCGTACTAGGAAGAAATTACGATTATGATGGATATTCTTACTGGGTCACCCAGATTAAAAATGGCGAGAAGGACATGGCAGAAGTAGCCTTGGGCTTCTTTTATAGTGAGGAGTTCCTTAAGAAAAATCTGGACAATGAAGCTTATGTAACGATTCTATATGCCACCTATCTTAATCGTAAGCCGGATACGGATGGTTATTGGTATTGGGTCAAACAATTGGAGGATGGTGCATCCAGACGTTATGTGTTGGATGGCTTTTCTAATTCTGGGGAATTTCAAAGACTCTGTGCACAGTATGCCACTGTGGTAGAGGGGGATGGAACCACTG